>JAPPHF010000094.1 GCA_028821115.1 Deltaproteobacteria bacterium
ATGCCGTCCACCGAGATGATGGGCTTGTCGAGCTTCATCTCCTCCTTGAAGTGCAAGCCCAGGATGCCGCCGATATCGCCGTCGTTGACCAGGAGCAACGGGTGCCCTTTGTCCAGAATAGGCTTGAGGCCCTTCGCCACCGCGCCGCAGAAGCCCTGGAGCCGAGCGAAGGTCGCGGACCCCTCCCAGTGGAACGCCAGCGCTACCGGCTGGCGGCCATCCTGCAGGTCCAGACGCCGCAGCGCGTTGTCGATGGCGCCGATGACCTGGGCGGGATCGATGTCGTCGCCCCACTCGAAGTCGATGCGCACCACGGGGACATTGCGCACCGGCACCGCGTCCGGGGGTGAAATGAAGATGGTGCTGCCGCTCACCTGGATGGTGTACTGGGAAGCGCCGATGACGGTGGCGCGTATGCGCGCCGCAGGCTCCAGGATGGGAACGCCCAGTCCCTCCACCCGCCGGCGAATCTCCCGGCCCAGGATCGCACCCATGTCGCCGTAGCCGTTCTCGGCGTGGCCGTAGATGAACTCGGACACGCCGCCCGAGAAAGTCACGGCGTCGAGCTTGCCCCGGTATGACAGCGGCGGAAGGCGCAGCAACTCGCGGGTCTCGCCGGTCAGCTCCTGCTGATTGACCACCTCGAACAGGCGGTCCGCCATCTCCGAAGCAATGGCTTCGAGGATCTGCTCGTTCATGGGTTGGCCAAGCTCCAGCTCGACGCCCACCTTGCCGCCATGGCGCCGGCCCGCCTCCTCGATCCGGACAACGGTGTTGGCGCCGTCCATGGCCAGTAGCCGGGCGCCCACGTCGATGGCGGTGACCTCGCGGACCCTGCCGCCGGCGCACACCGCGATCTTGCTGGTGCCGCCGCCCACGTCGATGTTGAGCACCACCCCTTCCTCGCGGCCCGAGCGCGCCACCGCGCCGGAGCCGTGGGCGGCCATGGTGGTCTCGAGCCCGTCGCCAGCGGTGACCGACACGAACCGGCCCGCCTCCTCGGCGAACAGCTCGGCGATGGCGCGGGAGTTGCGCCGGCGCACGGCCACGCCAGTAAGGATCAGGGCGCCGGTGTCGACGTCCTCGCGCTTGAGCTCGGCGCGCTCGTACTGCTCGTTGATGAAACGCTCCAGGCGCTCCATGTCGATGGTGAGGTCGTCGGTGTAGGGCGTGAGCAGAATCTCCGATTCGCTCAGCACGATGCGCTTCTTGACGACGTAGCGGGTGCCTTCCTGGCTCAACTCGAGACGCGAGAACACCAGGTGGGACGTCGACGAGCCGATGTCAACGCCCACGCTGGTGAGCTTGATCTCGTCTTCGTCTACGATGTGCCGGCCGGAACCGGTGAAGCCGAGGGATCCTGTGTCGGCCACGGCCCTAGGCTTCCGGCTGATAGATCTCGGCGGGCATCTTGGACTTCATGCCCTCCTTGGCCAGGGTCTCCTCGAACTCCTTGCGCAGGAACGGGTCCTCGTCCCGATAGGCAATGGCGGTGCCGCCGTCCTTGATCTCGATGGCGCCGTAGTCGATGGCTTTCTCGCCGGGGCGGCCACGCTCGCGTCCGGGCGCGTTGGGGCCGAACCACGCCGACAGCCGCAGAGGCTCGGCGCTCACGCCGAAGTGGGCATGGAACCAGTTGCCGCCCATGGGGGCCGCGCTCACCATGCCCACGGGCTCGTAGTCCTGCCGCCTTACCCCTTCCGCCTTGCCGTCCTTCCACGGCGTGGGACCCAGGGTGGAGGGCCAGGTGTAGGTGTAGCCCTTGCCCTTGACGCAGATGAGCACCGCGGCGGAGCCGTGGGCATGGGCCTTGGAGTAGCGGCCGGTTTCGTGCTGGCCGATCCAGAGGTAGAAGCTGTTGCCGACCATGTGCGGCTCGATGCGGCGGTAGCCGGGCGAGCGCCGGTTGTCCAGCGGCAGCTCGCAGGTGACGATATCCGGGATGATGTTGGTCTGGCGCATGGCCAGCCCGCGCACAGGATCCGGCTCGATCTCTTCGTTGGGCTTGTAGTAGTCCTCGCTCTCCTTGTAGCGGTCGCTGAAGACGTAGGGGCAGTTGAAGATGAAGTCGGTGTTGTTGAACAGGTTCATGATGTTGGGCGCCGTGGTGCCGGCCAGCAGCAGCCCCGGGCTGGAGGTGGCGTTGACGATGCGGTAGTTGGCGTTCATCGGAATCGCGAACAGCGAACCCTGCTGCCACTCGAAGGTATGCTTCCTGTCGCTACCCTCCACCCACACCTCAGTCGTCCCGCGGCCCTCGACCACGAAGAACTGCGCCTCGTACAGATGCTTCTGGTCGTTCAAGGCCCCGGCGCCGGGAACCTCCACGATATAGGAGCCCCACAGTCCCTCGGTCCCCAGGAGCTGGATGAAGCTGGCATTTCCTCCGACCCGCTTCCACGGCTTCATGGGCAGGTTCTGGACCTTCTCCACCCCGATGTCCCGGTAGATGGGGATCTCCTGCT
>JAPPHF010000126.1 GCA_028821115.1 Deltaproteobacteria bacterium
CCGGGGGGCAGGGATAGGCGGCCGGAGGCGTTCGCAAGGGAATGCGGCGCCCCGAGGCCCGTCTCCGATCCGACGCCGACGACCGCCGATCCCCGCCCGACAGGGTACTTCGCCAAAGGCGCGTCAAGGGTTCGCTTCGCCGAGCGCGACGCCTCCGGCCCCGTGCCCGCTCCACCGCCGTCGCCGCAACCGCCGCCCCGGCGGAACCAGCCGCCTTCCAGCGTCGCCCTCGCCCTTGACCCGCCGCCGAGGCCCGTGGCCTGGCCACGCCGAGGGCCCTCCGACCGTCCTCCGCAGCACTTGACCCATGCCGACCGACGCCCGATGATCACTCCCATCGCCACCAAGGGCATCCTTCATCCGACCGCGTCGCGATCGGTCGATTTCACCCTCACTTTCTTATTGGACAGCGGGCTCAGACTCTCGAGAACACGCGGCAGCACCCTACGCGGCCAGATCCTCGTAGAGCTCGAAATAGCGCGCCTCGGCCGGAATGAACACCTGATCGACATTGTCGTTCTGCACCGCGAACGAAATCTGCGCCATTACGGCTCGATTCAGTTCGGCCAGAGCTTCATCGAACGTCTCCCCGTATCCGCGCAGACTCATTTCTAGGGTGATCGCGCACCACGCGTCGTCCTCGCGAAAGCCCAGCACATTGATCGTCAATGCCAATTCCACGAACCGGCCCCGCTGGTGTCAGGACCCTTGGAACTTGGAACATACCGCAATCAGAGAAGCCGCGCCTCGGTCAACTGGACGACGTGATGGGCTAAGGCAGGGTGGACTGGCTGGAGAATGAAATGCCCGGTGCGCTGCCAGGGAAGGACTGGACACGACGAGAAGCATGGTGGGCCCCAGCGTGACGACAAGGTGGAAGGCAGACCGGTACCGCGCGCGCCCGTGCGCTGAGAGTGGGAGGTCCAAGCTGTGGGCGGTCGGGACATGGCATCCTCCAAATGGGTGGACGGTCGTGCGTGCGGGCTCGATGCACCCGGCCTGTAAGGCTCGATACTGCCGAACTCCTAAGAGCGAACTGACGTGGGAATGTGTTGCACGGACAAGACGGTAACGCCCTTCTCCCTGTCGCATACCTCTATGCTGTGTATGTGGTGACCGTCGTGGAGCGTTTCGCGTAGTTCCTTGATGGCGGATTCGATGGCCTCTTCGAACGAGACCTGCCGGTTTACGCCAAAAGACCCATTGTTGTAGGTAACCCGGATCTCATACCCATGCGTTCGACCGTGCGGCGATCGCGGGCGCTGTTTGCGCGATGGCGGTTGTCGTCGTGTCGTCATCGTGGCTCCAGCGGTAGGTCGGCAGTCCGTCGGTCGGTACTCGTCGAGGTGGAATCAATCAGGATTGGGAAGATGCACGCGAGCCGAGACCTGCCGATCAATCGAGGCCTGACGGTCATCATCGGTTCGCCACGTGTCGTCGCTGGCGACATAGCGGACAACGTCAAGTTGAGGATCGGCGAGTGCGTAGGAAACGACTGCTAGTCGATACTGATGACAGTTGCGCTGCATGGCGGCGTACTCATTCGGGGTGAGCTGTACATCGGGCCCGCCCGAGCACCCCTTGACCTCGACAAGGTATTTGACCTCGTTCTGCGTGCATACGAAGTCCCATCCGACATTGTCCTTCTCTACGGATCGGCAGTTATAGCCCTTTGATTCGTAATAGTTGACGACGCACTCGACGGCGGCGTTCTCGACCTTCTTGCGCAGCAGAGCGTCGACAGGGGTACGGGAACGCTTACTTGCAGGGGACCGGCCGCCACGCCGGATATGCGCTCGGACTTTGCGCACGAATTCCTTGGCGTCCGGCCGGTCGAGATAGCGCACCGTTCTACCGGCGTGGAACGATTCCCCGGGTCGGTGCGGTACGGGGAATACGCGTTCGTCTTCAACTAGCAAAGTGCAATCGCGCTGTTTGGCTTTGGCGATGTAGGGGAATGGATGCCGCGGCTGTGGTTCGCGCCAAACTCGCGCGTTGCGGTACCAACCAATGATGACGGTGCCTGATCCCGGTTCGGGACGGGTCGCAGAGTACAAAACTGTCACGCCGTCCTGGTACTCGGCGTCCCGCGCTGCGCCTAGACGGCGCATGTTCAGTTGCAGTGCGCGATCATCCTGCACACGACCAGGGAGTTTGACGTAGCCGCGCAGCCAGCCATTGTTTGGGAGGAAGTTGTCGATTTCTCCCCCGGTGCCATGCTTGTCGACGTAACCACCGCCTCCGACAATGCGGTCTGTCCGGGTCAGTCCTCGGTACCGTCGCATCCAACCAATGTTGAAAAGGATGATTGGCTCCATGTGGTACTCCGCGTACGAGTGCTCGTCGGCACGTGGGGGTTGCGGCATCCAAGAGCCATCGGTCCCCGAACCGGCTCGAGTATAGCCAATCATTGCTGTCCCACAAAGTGGGCGAAAAGTGACGGCCTGAACGCTCCCTGCT
>JAPPHF010000048.1 GCA_028821115.1 Deltaproteobacteria bacterium
TCATCAGCAGGGTGCGCCCTTCCGGGCTCCCCTGGCGGCCGATGAAGTTGCGGTTCGACGACGAAGCGCACACCTCCCGGCCCTGGAGCTTGTCGGGGTTCATGGCCAGACACATGGAGCACCCGGCCTCCCGCCACTGAAAGCCGGCCTCGGTGAACACCCGGTCGAGCCCCGCCGCCTCCGCCTGTTTCTTCACCTCCACGGAGCCGGGCACCACCAGGGCGCGCACGCCGGAGGATACCTGCCCCCCCTTGGCGACCCGCGCCGCGGCCACCAGGTCCGAGAACCGCGAGTTGGTGCAGGAACCGATGAAGGCCACGTCGATGGGCGTACCGAGGATCGGCGCCCCCGGCGTCCAGCCCATGTGCTGGTAGGCCTTCTCCACGGTCTTGGGGTCTTTCAGGTCTTCGGGGCGGGGCATGTTCTCCAGCACGCCCACCGCCTGCCCGGGATTGATGCCCCAGGTGACCGTGGGCTCGATGGCAGAGCCGTCGATGTCCACCACGTCGTCGTAGCGGGCGTCCGGGTCCGACGCCATGGAGCGCCAGTACGCCACCGCGCGGTCGAAGGCCTCGCCCTTGGGCGCTAACGGCCGCCCCAGCAGGTACTCGTAGGTGGTGTCGTCGGGGTTGACGTAGCCCACCAGCGCGCCGCCCTCGATGCTCATGTTGCAGACGGTCATGCGCTCGTCCATGTTCATGGCGTCCAACACGGCGCCGCCGTATTCGTAGGCGAATCCCTTGCCGCCGCCGACCCCGAGAGTCCGGATGATGGTCAGGATCACGTCCTTGGCGTGCACCCCGACGGGGAGGCTGCCGTTGACGTTGATGCGCCGGACGTTGAGCCGGTCCATGGACAGGGTCTGGGTGGCCAGCACGTCGCGGACCTGGCTGGTGCCGATGCCGAACGCCAGGGTCCCGAAGGCGCCGTGGGTGCTCGTGTGGCTGTCGCCGCAGGCCAGGGTCATCCCCGGCTGGGTCAGAGCGAGCTGCGGGCCGATGACGTGGACGATGCCCTGCCGGTCGCTTCCCAGGCCGTAGAACTCGATGTCGAAGTCGCGGACATTCCTTTCCAGCGCCGCCATCATCGCCTCGGCCTGCTCGTCGGCGAAGGGCCGCACCTGGGTATCCGTGGGTATGATGTGGTCGGCGGTGGCGAAAGTCCGTTCGGGATAGGCGATGGAGAGACCGCGTTCCCGCATCATGTCGAACGCCTGCGGGGTGGTGACCTCGTGGACGAGGTGCAATCCGATGAAGAGCTGGGTCTGTCCGGTGGACAGCGTCGTTACCGTGTGGCTGTCCCAGACCTTGTCATAAAGTGTACGTTCGGACATGGGTCGGTTTCTCCTCGGCGGGAATGATAGCGAGCGGCCTTGGGTAATTCAAGCGAAGGCCGGTGGCTGGCACGGTGAACGCGGAGTCTTGACGAAAGGAATACGGGAAGGCCAAGGGCGCTTGACTTGTCGTCCCGGGCATCCAGGAGGGCACCCCGGTCAAGCCCCGGGGACGCCGGTGGGGGGACCCAACGTCGTCCCGGGGGCTTGACCGGGGTGCCGATGCGGCAGTGTCGCTGTGCGGCCTGAATTTCATCGTTCCGGGCACGGATCGCTACGGTGCGGAATCCGGGCGGGGGGATTGGGACGGACCGTAGGATACCTCTACCAGGAAGAGGCCCCGTGCGGGCGCGGTGGGGCCGGCCAGCGTGCGGTCGCGGCCGCGGATCAACGCTGGGAAGGCGCCGGGATCCCGTTCGCCCAGCCCCATCTGCACCAGGGTGCCGACGATGTTCCGCACCATGTGGCGGAGGTAGCCGGTGGCCTCGATGCGGTACACCCAGTGGTCCTCCCATGGGTACAGCTCGTTGCGGTAGATCCGCCGGACCGCGGTGGCGGCGCCGCAGCCGGCGGCGCGGAAGCACGAGAAGTCGTGCTCGCCTTCCAGCGCGGCCAGGGCCTCGCGCATGGCGTCGACGCGCAACGGCCTGGCGACGTGCGAGGAATAGCGGTCGTTGAACACCGACCGCCAAGGGTGGTTCCAAAGCCGGTACTCGTAGACTCGCTTGGTCGCGTCCCTCCTTGCGTCGAAGGAGGGCGCCGCCTCCTCGACGGCCTTCACCGTGATGTCGTCCGGGATGAGGGCGTTGAGGCTCCGCTGCAGGCGGGCGAGGTCGCGGCCGTCGGGACACTTGAAATCGGCCACTTGGCCCAAAGCATGAACGCCCGCGTCGGTGCGTCCGGAACCCCGGACGCGCACCTTCCGTTTCAGCAGCACGGCAAGGGCCTCCTCCAGGACGCCCTGGACGGTCGTCCCGCCGGACTGGACCTGCCAGCCGCGGTATTCGGTGCCGTCGTACTCGAGGGTCAGTCTGACGTTCATGCCGTTGGGGGACGTGGTATGGCGTCCTTCGACTTCGCTTCGCTACGCTCAGGACGAACGGTAAGGACTCGGGA
>JAPPHF010000093.1 GCA_028821115.1 Deltaproteobacteria bacterium
TCCCGAGTCCTTACCGTTCGTCCTGAGCGTAGCGAAGCGAAGTCGAAGGACGCCACTTAGGTTAACTCAGCTTGGCCGCCGCCTGTTCCACGGCCCGGTGCACGAACACCGCCACGAGGTCGCGCTTGTAGTCCGACGTACCCCGCACGTCCTCGATAGGGTCCGATGCTTCCGCGGCGGCGGCGCCCGCTTCCACCACTCGTTCCGGTGTGATGTCCCGGCCGCGCAGGAGGTCTTCCGCGGCGTGGGCCCGGAAGATGGTGGGACCCACCGAGTTCAGGGCGATGCGCACGTCGTCGCAGCGGCTGCCCTCGCCGCTCATGGTCACGGCGACGCCCACGGTGGCGAAGTCCTCCTCGCTGCGCGGCGTGAACTTGATGTGGGACCACGCCGTTCCCGCGGGCGGCGGCACGTGGACCGAGGTGAGGATCTCGTCGGGCTCCAGGGCGGTCTCGTAGTAGTCGACGAAGAACTCCTCCACCGACAGCGTGCGCTCGCCGCGGCTGCCGCGGAGCGTTACCTCCGCGTCCAGGGCCATGAAGCTGGCTCCCGGGTCGGTCAGGGGGTCGCCGTGGCTCAGGTTGCCGCCCACCGTGGCCATGAGCCGGATGCGCGGCTGTGCCACCTTGTAGAAGGTCTCCTGGAGCAGGGGATAGTGCTCCCGAACTTCAGGGCAGAGCTCCAGGTCCCGGTGCTTGACGCCGGCGCCGATGCGCAGTCCGTCGGAGGGGTCATAGTCGATGCCGTCGAGGCCGGGAACGCGCTCGAGATCGATGACGAACCCCGGGCTCAGGAGGCCCATGCGCATCCACATTACGAGCGCCGTGCCGCCGGCCAGGAGCTTGGCGTCGTCGCTGTGCTCCTGGAGCAGCGCGCAGGCTTCGTCCAGGCTCGTTGGCGCAAGGTATTCGAACTTGGCCTTCATGGTTCAGCTCCCGTTCCTCTTCTTTTCCTGGAGGGCGCGCAGCACCTTCTCCGCGGTTATAGGGAGTGTCGTGATACGCACGCCGACGGCGTCGTAGATGGCGTTGCTGATGATGGCCGCCACCGGGTCCATTCCCAGCTCGCCCAGGCCTTTGGCGCCGAACGGTCCGGTGGGCTCGTAGGAGTCGGCGAACTCGTGCACGAGGTCGGGCATGTCGCGCATGGACGCCAGCCGGTAGTCGCTGAAGTTGGGGTTGATGGGGCGGCCTTCTTCCATGCGGATGCCTTCGATGAGCGCGTAGCCCAGCCCCTGGGCGATGGAGCCTTCCACCTGGCCCTCGGCGCCGATGGGATAGATCACCGTGCCGCAGTCCGACGCCACCGCGTACTGGATCACCTTGACGTGGCCCGTGTCCGGGTCCACCTCCACCTCCGCCGCCTGGCAGCCGAAGTTGTAGGCGCCGGACTCGTTGCCGTAGCGCAGGGCGTCCTGGGTGACCGAGTCGGCGTCGAAGCTGCCCGATGCCACCACGGGGGCGCCGCCGCGCCGGAACTGCCGTCCCCGCACCACGTCCGCGACGCTAATGGAGCGCTGCTCGGCGCCCTTGACGAAGATGAAGCCGTCCCGCGACACCAGGTCGGAGGCGTCGCACTCGAGCATTTCGGACGCGGTGTCGAACAGGATCTCCTTGACCGCGGTGGCGGCGTTCTTCACCGCGTTGCCGGCCACGTAGGTGAGCCGGCTGGCGTAGTTGCCGAGGCAGAAGGTGGTGAGGTCGGTGTCGGCCTCGGAGATGGCAACGTCGGAGAAGGGGATGCCCAACTCCTCCGCGGCGATCTGGCACATGGCTGTCCAGTGCCCCTGGCCGGTCTCTCCCTCGCCGCTCAGGATGAAGGCCTTGCCGTCCTCGTTCATCTTGATGGTGGCGGAGCTGCCGTCGTAGTCGCCGAAGTGGCGCTTGCCGCTCACGTGCACGGTGCAGCCCATGCCCAGGCCGCGGTTGGGCTTGCGGGCGGCGCGCTTCTCCTTCCAGCCGATCATGCGCTCGGTGCGGTCGATGCACTGCTTGAGCTCGCAGCTTATGACGCGGTTGCCGTGGGGCGAGACATAGCCTTCGTCGGCGGCGTTGAGGCGCGCCATCTCGAACGGGTCCATGCCCAGCTCGTCGGCGGCGATGTCCATCATCTGCTCCACCGAGAACTCCGCCGACGGGTTGCCGAAGCCCCGGAAGGCGCCGGTGGGGATCTTGTTGGTGTAGACCAGGTAGGCCTCGGAGCGGACGTCGGAGTACTTGTAGCAGGTGTCGTGGCGCAGCGCCGCCACCCCGGTGATGGCCGGCGCCTTGCCGCTGTAGGCCCCGTTGTCGGCGATGATGCGCATGTGCTTGGCGCGGATGCGGCCGTCGCTCTTGAAGCCCATGCGCACCCACACCTTCATGTTCACCCGGGGACGGCTGCCGGCCAGGAACTCCTCCTCCCGGGTGTTGATGATCTTCACCGGGCGGCGCGCCTTGCGCGCCAGGATCGCGGCCACCATGGCGTTGTTGTCGTCGCAGGACTTGCCGCCGAAACCCCCGCCCACCGCGGTCTGGATGACGCGCACGTCGGCCTCCCGCACTCCCAGGGCGGTGGCGAGGCGCATGCGGGCCATGAACAGCGTCTGGGTATTCATGTAGACCGTGTACTTGCCGTTGGCCGAATACTCGGCGACGCTGCCGATGGTCTCGATGGCGGAGTGCCACTGGGGCACGCTCTCGAAGGTCTCCTCGACCACCAGGTCCGAGTCCTTGAAGGCGGCGTCCACGTCGCCCCGCTCCACGTCGATGGTGAGGGCGATGTTGTTCTCCTTCTCCTCGTGGATCAGTGGGGCGCCGTCCTGCATGGCCTCTTCGGCGTCGAAGACCGCCGGCAGCTCCTCCCAGTCCACATCGATGAGCTCCAGCGCCTCCTCGGCGGTGTCGCGGTCGACGGCCGCCACCGCCGCCACCTCCTCGCCCACGTAACGGGCCTTGCCCACGGACAGCGGATACTGGTCGGGGAAGAAAACCCCCCATCCCTTCTTGATGGTGTCTTCCGCGGTGACCACGGCCTTGACGCCGCGCAGCTTCTCCGCCCGGCTGGTGTCGATGTTGCGGATGCGGGCGTGGGGCAGGGGGCTCCTCAGGATCCGGCCGGTCAACATGCCGGGCAGGAAGACGTCGGCCACGTAGGCCGCGCTCCCGGTCACCTTGTCGTGGCCCTCGAAGCGGTCGTAGTTTCGGCCCAGCACCGCGTATTTCTCTGCCTTGCTCATGTTTTCCCCCAAAATGGCGGCCGCTCCCGCGTCCACCAATGGCGCCCCGCGAGCACGGGCGGGTTTGAAACCCGCCCCTACGAGTCGGAGGAGCCGCTCTTGTAGGTGTCCGCCTGATAGAGGCTCTGGATCCTGGCCTGGCGCACGGCTTCGTCGCCGCCTCCCTCGTCGACCTTGCCTTCCACCACCGCCATCACCGATTCGAGGATCTTGTAGTAGCCCGTGCAGCGGCACAGGTTGGCCGACATCCACTCCTTGACCTGATCGGCGGTGGGTTTCGGGTTGTGGTCCAGCAGCGCCTTGGCGGCCATGATCTGTCCCGGCGTGCAGATGCCGCACTGAAACCCGCCGTACTGCACGAAGGAGCGCTGGAGCGGGTGCAATTCGCCGTCTTGCGCCAGCCCCTCGATGGTCTCGATCTTCTTTCCCTCGCAGGTGACGGCCAGCGTCAGGCACGCGCTCACCAAGCGCCCGTCGACGATAACGCTGCAGGCCCCGCACACGCCGATGCTGCAACCCTCCTTGGTTCCGGTGAGGCCCGCGTCCTCGCGCAGGGCCTCCAGAAGCAGGCGGTTGGGCTCGATCTCGATATCGTGTTCCTCGCCGTTGACGTTCAGTACCAGTTCTCTTTTCATCGTGGACCTCGCCTTACCGTCATACCGAGCGGCCCGAATGGGTCTTGCCCCACTCCAGACGCATGGATTTCAGCGTCTGTCCCTCGCCTACGTTGACTCGCGTGCCCTTGAGCTTCTCGCCCACCTTCTCGTAATCGCCCTCGGCCGCGAGCCGCGCCTCCTCGTCCAGCTCGTCGGGCCAGAGCCCCATAAGGTAGCCGTGCCACGGCTCCTTGAGTTGAAGCTCGGGCAAGCCAAGCTCCTTCCAGAGCTCGATGGCCCGCTCCATGTAGGGCTTCTTGGGCAGCGACAGCGGCGGCAGATCGGCCTTGCGGGTGGCGTCGATCAGCAGTGCGGAGTCAGTGCTGTCGTAACGGCTGGAAGGATGGCTCACCACCATGCCGATGGGGGTGGCGCCGAAAGGCCGGTCGGGCACGATGGTGACGTCCCGATGGGGCTGGCATCGGTGCGTGATGGCCCAGGTGACCGCCACCGGATCGTTGACGTTGATGTCCTCGTCCACGGCGACGATGAGCTTGCCGACCCGGTCGCCGTACTGCAGCACGGCGTCCATGACCCGCCGGGGCTCTTCGTCGTTCTCCTTTTTCATCCGCACCGCGACGTAGGGCCTCAGATTGACCAACTCTTCCATCATGTAAACTTCCTTCACCGACGCGAAGCCCTTGCGGTTCAGGTAGCGGTGCACCAGGGTGCTCATCCCCATGGCCTTGATCTTGGAGCTCTCGCTGGGGGTGACCTGGCTGATGATGGAGACCCAGATGGGGTCCTTCCGATGCATGACGCAGGTGAGCTCCATGACCGGTCCGATGGTCCGGGGGTCGACGTACCCCATGGATTCGGCGAAGGGGCCTTCCTCCTCGAGATAGTTGGTGGGGATGATGCCTTCGAACACCACCTCGGCCGTGGCCGGCACCTCCAGGTCCACGGTCTGGCACTTCACGAGTTGGACCGGGGTGCGGGCCAACCCGCCCGCCAGGGCCAGTTCGTCCATGTCGGGGGGGACTTTCTGCGTGGCCGTGTACGAGGCGGCCGGCACGGTGCCCACGGCGATGGCCACCTCCAGCGGGATGCCCCGCTCCCGGCACCTCTCCCAGTGGCGCGACAAGTCCTGGGGCGTGCCCGAGTTGGCGCCGCAACGGAGCGGGGACTTCACCAGTCCGCGGTAGTTACCGACGTTGCGCGCGCCCGTCTCCGGGTCCTTGGTGATCCAGTGGCCCGCGGTGATATAGGGTCCGTTGTCGAAGCCGGGCGTGGAGATGGGGATGGGGAACCGCGCGAAACCGTTGCTGGCCGCGAGCTCGTCGCCTTTGTGGATAACCTCCATGACCGGGCCGTGGGAGACGAGTTCCGGGGGGATGGGGTTCTCCATGGCTTCCACCCACCGGTCCGGCACCTCGTCGGCGGAGCATTGAAGGCCCAGGCAGTAGATGTCGGTGGAGCCCGACAGTCCTCCCACCAGCACCGAGCCGTCGTAGTGACGGCCCTTGGAATCGGTCACGTTCTCGAACAGAAACGCCTTGCGATCTTCGTCCCTAAGTCCCCGGAACTGCAAGCGTACCAAGGGTTGCAGCTCGGTATCCTTGTTGACTTCGCGCTTGATGCGAATGAGCTTGCCGGCGTCTTCCAGTACGGCCAGGAACTCGCGCAGGTCCTCGTAGGGTCTTTGGTTCGCCATGGGGTCAGGGTGTAAGCGTTTTTGCCGCCCCGCGCAACCCCGCGGCATCGCTCGACCGCCGGACAGAGGCCCGTTTTGAAAATCCCCGTGGGTCACGTAAGATGAACCCCGCATGCCTCTTTGCATCACCAACACCATGAGCGGAAGGAAGGAGTCGTTCGTCCCCCTGAAGGAAGGCGCCGTCAACATGTACGTGTGCGGCGTCACCGTCTACGACCGCTGCCACATCGGCCACGCCCGCGCCCTGCTGACGTTCGACGTCATCTACCGGTACCTGCGTTTCCTGGGTTTCGACACCCGCTTCGTCCGGAATTTCACGGACGTAGACGACAAGATCATCAACCGCGCCCGCGAGGAGGGCATCGCCTCCGAGGATCTGGCGCAGCGCTACATCGACGAGTTCCACCACGACGCCGGCGCCCTGGGCCTTCTGCAGCCGACCCTGGAACCACGCGCCACCGGGCACATCCCGGAAATGATCGCCATCATCGCGAGCCTCGTGGAGCAGGGCAAGGCCTATGAGGTCGCCGGCGACGTCTATTTCGCGGTGCAGAGCTTCAGCGAGTACGGCAAGCTGTCGGGCCGGAGCCTCGAGGAGATGATGGCGGGGGCGAGGATCGAGGTGGACGACCGCAAGCGCCATCCCATGGACTTCGCACTATGGAAGGCAAGCAAGGAGGGTGAGCCTTTCTGGGACAGTCCGTGGGGCAGGGGGCGCCCGGGCTGGCATATCGAATGCTCGGCCATGAGCACCAAGTACCTGGGCCAGCCGTTCGACATCCACGGCGGCGGACAGGACCTGGTCTTCCCCCACAACGAGAACGAGATCGCCCAGTCCGAATGCGCCGCCGCAGCGCCTTTCGCGCGTTACTGGATACACAACGGCTTCGTCCAACTCGCCCGGGAGAAGATGTCGAAGTCCGTCGGGAACATCCTCAGCATCAGGGAGGTGCTCGAACGCTACGATCCCGCGGCTCTGCGCCTCTACATGCTGACCACCCATTACCGGAACCCCATCGAGTTCTCCGAGGAAGCCCTCGGGGAGGCGCAACGGTCGGTAGCCCGCATCTACGAAACCGCGGGCAGGGGGGACCGCGTTCTCGGCCCGTCGCCCAACGGCGACGTCGACCAGGGGCCCGTGGAGGAATTCCGCCGGGAAATGGACGACGACTTCAACACCCCGAGGGCCCTGGCCGTGGTGTTCGAGGAGCTCCGGGCCGTCAACCGGCTGCTCGACCGGGGAGAAACCCGTGCGCTCGATGCCCGGTGCAACGCGTTGCGCACCATGACCGGGGTGCTGGGTCTCATTCAGGCGCCTCCCGAGCGTTTCCTCGAGGACAGGCGGAAGGCGGGGCTTGCGCGCCGGGCGCTGTCCGAGGACGAGGTCCGCGGGCTTATCAAGGAGCGGAACCGGGCGCGCGAAATCAAGGACTGGCAACAGGCCGACGACATCCGCGAGGCCTTGAAGGAAAAGGGGGTCCTGCTGAAGGACGGTCCGTCGGGCACCACCTGGGAGCTTGCGGAGTAGGAGCGCGTGTGAAACCCGTCCGCGCGGCGTCAACGCACGCGGACTTGGAGCGCAATGTTTCTGCCGAAAAGATTCAAGGGCGTGGCGGGTATCCTCCTCCTGCTGGTGCTGCTTGTGGCGGCGGGATTGTTCGTCTTCCGGCAGTTCGAATGGTACCCGCCGCGGATACAGGCCAGCCTGGAGAGGGCGGTCGTGGGCCGGCGTCCCTTTGTCATCAGGGTCGACGACTCGGGCAGGGGTCTGGCCTATGTCTCGGTCAGTCTGGCCACGGGCGCCACGGGCGGCGATTCCAGCCTCATCCACTTCAAGGAGTTCGAATCCTCACCCCGGTTTTCCGAGATCCCGGTGCAGCTCGACCCCGAGCGGCACAAGCTGAAGGATGGCCCCGGGGTCCTGACCATCACGGCCGCCGACCGCTCGTACTGGAGTTTCTTCAGGGGCAACAAGGCCACCTTCGAGAAGAACGTGACGGTGGACTTCAGACCGCCCACCGTGGAGATGATCTCCGAGGACCGTTATGTCACCCACGGAGGCTCCGGCCTGGTGGCGTACAAGACGTCGCCGGACACGGAACTGAGCGGGATCAGGATCGGCAAGTACTTCTTCCGCGGTTATCAGGGGCATCTGCCGGATCGCAACGTGTCGTTGGCATTCTTCTCCCACCCGTATGACGTTCCGGTCAATGAGCGGGCCGTGATCTACGCGCAGGATCATGCCGGCAACGTGCGGCGCTTCGGGCTCGTGTACAACGTGAGGCCGCTGCGGTATCGGCGGGTCAAGGTGCAGGTGTCGGACGATTTTATCCAGCGCAAGATCGTTCCGCTTGCGTCCGAAGCCGGCGACTCGAGCGGGACTCCCCGGGAACAGTTTCTCCGGGTCAATCACGACCTGCGGCGAGTCAACGAGGAAATCATCGACAAAGTTTGCCGGCGTTCCGCGGCAACGAAGCTGTGGAACGGCCGTTTCGTGCAGCTTGCCAATTCCTCGGTCCAGGCCAACTTCGCCGATCAACGCTCCTACTACTATCGAGACCAGAAGATCGACGAGGCGCGGCACCTCGGATACGACCTGGCGGTGACCCGCCGTTATCCGGTGGGAGCGGCCAACTCCGGCATGGTGGTGTTCGCCGGCGCGCTGGGCATCTACGGCAACACCGTGATCATCGACCATGGCTTCGGGCTCTGCACGTTGTACTCTCACTTGAGCTCGGTGGCCGTGAAGGCGGGCGACGCCGTCAAAAAGGCCCAGAACATCGGCCGCACCGGCGAGACCGGTTTGGCCCTCGGCGATCACCTCCACTACGGCGTTTACATCCAGGGCGTGGCCGTGCTGCCCCTGGAGTGGTGGGATCCGAAGTGGATCAGGGACAACGTGACCGGCAAGCTGAGCCGCGTGAAGAAAAGGGAAGAGGCGCCGGCGACCGGCGCTTCGCCGCAGGCCTCCGCCGGCTAGTTTGATACCGGTATGGCGCTCAAGGTGGTGGCGGGGATTCTGTGCCGCGGTGAGCGGTTCCTGGTCTGCCAGCGCCGGGGCGACGGCGCGTTCCCCGGCAAGTGGGAGTTCCCGGGGGGCAAGATCGAGCCCGGCGAGGACGGAACCGGAGCTCTCGGCAGGGAGCTCAAGGAGGAGTTGGACATTTCGGTGGAGAGCGCCCGGGAGGTTTTCCGGCACGCTCACGCCTACGCCGACGGGACCCGGGTAGAGCTGACTTTCTTCGAGGTCCGCGCCTTCGCCGGAGAGCCGCGCAACCGGGTGTTCGGGCGCATCGCATGGGTGACGGCCGACGAGCTCGCGGCGCTGGATTTTCTCGATGGGGACCTGCCGCTGATCCGGGAACTTCGGCACGGCGGTCTGGAAGGGTTGTCCGAACGTTTGTCACAACGGAAGGGGTTGTCGATATGATCCTGGTACTGCGTCCTGAGGACATTGACGGGTTGATCACCATGAAGGAGGCCATCGGGCTGGTCCGCGAAGGGTTCGCCGAGTGGGGGCGGAACCCCGATATCAGCATGGTGCGGCACCGCACCCACATGCCTTCCAACGTGCGCGTCAGCGTGCATCAGGGAGGGCTTCCGGAGGTGGGCGTCACCGGCCTCATGACCCACTGCGAGTGGACCAAGAACCCGGTCCGCGGCGAGCATTCCATCGAGGCGTTCCCGGTTCGCGGGAGGCCTACGCAGGTGTTGTTCGATGCCGAGACCGGCGAGCTGCGCTGCATCGTCATCGGCGAGCCGCGGCCGCGGGAACTGTCCCTGAGCGGCGTGTCCGCGTTGCGTACGGCGGCCAACAGCGCCGTGGGGACCGACGTCATGGCCAGGCCGGATGCCGCCACCATCGGCATGCTGGGCTCCCAGAACCAGGCCAAGTACCACCTGCTGGCGCTCAAGGAGATCCGGAATCTCACCGGCATCAAGGTGTTCAGCCCGAACCCGGCCCACCGCAAGGAGTTCGCCGACGAGATGGGCGACCTGACGGGGCTGGAGATCCGCCCGGTGGAGAGCGCCAGGGAGGCGGTGCAGGGGGTCGACATCGTCGTTGCCGCCACCAGCTCCAATGTCCCCGTGCTCGACGGTGCGTGGCTCGAGCCGGGCGTTCACCTCACTTCCATCGTGGTGAGCAACATCGGGCTCAAGCGCGGCGGCTTCGTCCCGAAGATGCGCCAGGAACTGGACGACGAGAGCATGCGCCGGGCCGATGTCATCGGCGTCAACTCCCGTGAGACGCTCCAGGTCGACCAGCCCGGCGACTTCATGGAACGGTTCGAGAACGGCATCATCTCGTGGGACAAGATCGTCGAGGTGGGAGAGATCCTCAACGGCACGCGCCCGGGACGCACCGACGCGGACCAGATCACGCTGTTCAAGAACACCGGCGGCGTGGGGATTTCCGACGTGGCCATCGGCGGCAGGCTGTACCAGCTCGCTCGCGAGAAGGGGTTGGGCATCGAGCTGCCCATCGACGGCGCCGAGGCTCGGGAGCCCCTGTAAGGGTCGCGTGCTGTCTCACAGGAGGTTGCCATGACCTTGATTCTGAACAACGACGACGTCAAGCAGGTGCTGACCATGGACGTCACCATGGAGGCGCTGGAGAAGGCGTACACCGAGTTGGTGGAACGGGAAGCCGTGTGCCGGCCGCGTATCGATCTGCAGGTGCCGACACCGGACCCGGAGAAGATGTACCAGTGGGGCACCATGGAAGGAGGCTCCACGTCCGGCTATTTCGCCATCCGGATCAAGTCGGACATCGTCTACGAGCAGGAGTACAACGGCGCGGTGACGCAGGAGAAGTACTGCGTACGGCCGGGACTTTTCTGCGGCTTGATACTGCTCACCAGCATCCACAACGGCGAGCCGCTGGCGATCTTGAACGACGGTCACCTCCAGCACGTGCGGGTGGGCGCCGATTCCGGCATCGGCGTCAAGTTCATGGCCAGGGAGGACGCCGAGGTGGTGGGCATGATCGGCTCGGGCGGCATGGCGCGCTCGCACATGGAAGCGTTCATGCAGGTGCGGAACATCCGGCGTGTCCAGGTCTACAGTCCCACCAAGGCCAACCGCGAGCAGTACGCCAGGGAGATGACCGAGCAGTTCGACGTGGAAGCGGTGCCCTTGAGCGATCCGGACGCCGTATACAAGGGCGCCGACATCATCGCCGGTTGCACCGACTCCGCGGTGGACATCATCGAAGGGTCGAAAGTGGAGGAGGGCACGCACATCGTCTCCATCGGCGGACGGCCGGACGCGACGACCTTCGAACGCGTCGACGTGTCGCTGCGGTTGGGCACGGCGCCCGCGCCCTGGGGGCTCGAGGAGTTCGAGCTGCCGGACGAGTACATCACCTACGCGGCCCGGCCCGACGACGACGGCGGCTTCAAGATGAAACGCAAGCGCCGCCGCGCCCACGGCGTGCAGGGGGGCGACAAGAACGTGATGCTGGCGGATCTGCTGTCGGGCAAGGGCGCGGGCCGGACGTCGGCCGCGCAGATCACCTATTCGGAGCGGGGCAACGTCCAGGGAGCCCAGTTCTACTCGGTTGCGGGAAAGGTGTACGAGTTGTGCCGGGAGCGCGGGCTGGGGAAGGAGATCCCCACGGAGTGGCTGCTCCAGGATATACGCGACTGACCACGCTGCTCTCGGTTCGGTGGCAGGACAAGGGGGGAGGGACTACGTCATGTTGATTCTGAACAATGACGAGATCGAAACGCTGCTTTCGATGGATACGACCATCGAGGTCTTGGACAAGGCGTACCGGCAACTCGCCAACGGCGAGGCCGTGAACCGTCCGCGCACTGATCTCTACCTGCCGTTTCCGGAGACGTCGGGGGTGTATGCGTTCAAGTCCATGGAGGCGGGCCTGTTCGATCCCAAGGTGGTGGCCCTGCGGCTCAACTCCGACGTGATCCGTTGGGAGGATCGCGGCGGGCGCATCGTCAAGGACAAGTTACCGAAGGCGCCGGGGGGCAAGTGGGTGGGGCTGGTGCTGCTGTTCTCAGCGGAGACCGGCGAGCCCCTCGCGATTTTCCCGGACGGGGTGATCCAGGCCTTTCGCGTGGCGGCTTCCAGCGCCTTGGCGGCCAGGTATATGGCGCGGCAGGACGTGACTCATCTCGGGATCTTCGGTTCGGGCTGGCAGGCCCGGGCCCACGTGGAGGCCTTCTGCAAGGTGCGCACGTTCGAGAAGGTGCTGGTGTTCAGCCCGACCAAGGCGAACCGGGAGTCGTTTGCCGGCGAGATGGCGGAAAGGGTCCATCTTCCGGTGGAACCGTGCGCGGACGCCGAACGGGTGGCCGAAGAGTGCCAGGTGCTGGTGGCGGCCACCAACGCCATCACCCGCGTGATTCCGCCGGAATGGGTGAGGCCCGGCATCCACTTCACCTGCGTCAAGACCTCCGAGCTCGGCGACGACACCATCACGCGGGCCGACCGGGTGGTCATCCACACCCGCAAGATCGCGCCCGAGAACTACATCGCCGGCATGGGCGACGAGCGGGTGGAGGCCCATGACCCCATCGAGTTCCTCAACGCCGCCGACAAGCAGGCGGTGGCGCGTCCCGAGGTGCCGCCCTGGATAAACGCTCCGGAGTTGCACGACGTGGTATCGGGGAAGGAATCCGGGCGCAGCCGGCCGGACGAGTCGACCTGCTTCGTCAACAACATCGGCCTCGGGGTCCAGTTCGCCGCGGTGGGCAGCGCCGTCTACGAGGACGCCCGGGCCAAGGGCCTGGGCCGGGAGATCCCCACGGAGTGGTTCCTGGAGTCCGTACACCCGTAGGTGTCTGGCGCAGGGGGGACCGGCGGCCGCCCCATCTTCCACCGCACCCCGCGGGCCCCTAGGAGCCGATACGTTCCCAGTGACGGGACACGTCGGTTACCGAGACTTCGCGTGCGCCGTTGCGTATCTGGTAGAGCGTGCGCCCCGTCACCTCAAGACAGCTCAGGGCGTTGCCGTAGACCAGTCCCGTGTCCAGGCCGATCTTGTAGGGGAGATTGAAGAAGACTTCCCTCATGGGCGTGTGACCGAACAGCACCGTCTGCGGCAGAGGGTGCGGGTTCACGATGAACTCGTGCCGGATCCAGATGAGCTCCTCGCCGATCTGCTCGTCCCATGGGCGTCCCGGGTTGATGCCCGCGTGCACGCACAGGAAGCCGTCGACGAAGTACCAGGGATCCAGTCTCACCAGGAACTCGACGTGTCCCGGCGGCAACGCCGCCAGGAGCCGTTGCCCGTCAGCGGCGCCGGGTGATTCCGTCGGCGCGCCGACACCGTAGCTCGCCAGCGTGTCCAGCCCTCCGTTCAGCAGGAAGGCGTCGCCGTGGCGTCCGGAAAGGCCCATGTAGGACAGCATCATGTCTTCGTGGTTGCCTTTCAGGAAGACCGTCTGGTGCTCATCGCGCCCGCGCAGATCCGCAAGATAGTCGATGACGCCCTTCGAGTCCGGTCCCCGGTCGATGTAGTCGCCGAGGAACACGACAGTGTCGCCATGTTCCAGCGGCAGCGACTCCACCAGCGAGGCCAGCTCGGACAGACATCCGTGGATGTCGCCGACCACGTAGCATTTCATCTTGTGCTTGACCCCCGATCCCGTCTTTAGCTATCGTGCCGTACGGTCATGAAGCTGCGGAGCCTGTATCTGAACCTCTATTTCGTGGTCGGCCTGGTGCTGGTCCTGTTGGGCGCCGGGAACTGGATCGTCGGCGCGGTGCAGGTGGCGCGCTACCGGGCGTTGGTGGAAGCGGGTTCCAAGACGGGTCTGGAGGAGAGCTATCGGAGCTTCCGCGAGCTGACGTCTCGGAAGAACCGGGCGATTCTCAGCGGGATACATGAAGAGCGGGAAAGGTACGACGCCGCCCGGGTGAAGCTGGACTTCTTTCATGTAGTGCTGAGGGGCGGCTTGCTGCTGATCCTGATTGGGCTGGGCCTTGCCTTTTCGGCTCTCTTCAGGATCATCCGCCAGGATGCGCCGACCAGGATCGGCAAGCTGACGACCGGTTGAGGGTCACCTGGAAGGTTTCGACTTCTGGTATTTCCGGTAGTCGTAGCCGGTGGCCATGGACAGCAGCAGGTCTTCCATGCCGCCGTCCTTCTCCCGCCTCAGGATCAGCAGGCGTTCGAAGAAGTCGATGAAGGTCTTCTGGATGCGCTGCCTTTCCCCGTTCTCGCGCAGATAGAAATCGTGAAGGCTGGTGATGGCCGTCCGCAGGGCGGAGAACCGGAGCTCGTTGGGAAAGGAGTCCCATTCGGGCAGGGACAGGGGCCGAAGACCCTCGTAGCCCAGGATCAACTCCTCGAACCGGTCCAGGCGGTAACGTCCCTCGAAATAGCACACCGCATTGACCGTGGTGGCCAGGTCGCAGATGAACTTCCCGCGGCAGGCCCGGTCGAAATTCATGATCCCGACGAGGCGCGAGCCCTTGAACTTCATGCTCTCCCACGAAAGGTTTCCGTGGATGATGCCCTTGGGCAGGTTGTTGTCCAGGTAGCCCTCGAGATAGTTGACCTCGTCATCCAGGACCCGGACTATGGTCTTGAGGTGCGCCGGCAGGTTTTTCCGGACCTCCTGGTAGAGGGCCGCCACTTTCGGAAACGAGAAGCGGTTTTCGACGCCTTTCTTGTATCCCCTTCCGATGAGGTGGAGGTCGGCGAGCACGTGTCCGGCGGCCGCGAGTTGTCCGAGGGTAAGGTTGCCCACCGGCACCTCGTTCCCATCGATGTTGCGGCTGGCGGATATGAACCGGCCGTCGGAGTGAAGGTAATGCTGGCCGCCCCGGCTCTTCAAGGGCTGGAGACATTGAAATCCGTGACGCCTCAGGAACAGCAGTAGCTCGATGTCGTGCTTGACCTCGTTTTCGCTCTTGATCCCCTCGATGGAGACGATGAACTTGCCTCTCTTGGTCTCGAGAACGAAGAACGAATCGGCGGATTCCCGATGGAGTCCGGTGGCGGTGCAGAATTCGCCGAGAGAGAATTCCTCGGCAATGCCGGCAAGGTCGGGAGCCTGGATTTGGGAAAGAACGTCTGCGCTGAATACCCTATCGCCCGGTTTCACTTCCGTCGACAGCATTGTACCTCTCTATTACTCAAACGGGGAATATTTGTCAATGATTTCCTACGCATTGTGGACAAGTCGGCGATCCTTCCCCGAGCCGTATATGGGCCAACATGACATCCTAACGCACTTTTCGTGCCAACGACCATTTTGACGAAATTTCGGGAACTTCGGCGAAGCACGGTTCGACGAAATCGTCGAGGAGTCGGGTAGGGTCAAGCACATACCCACAAATATCAACAGGTTATGCACTTCGACGTTTCCGTCGACCATCGCGGGTCGACGCCCGTCCCGTAAACTTCGATTTGAAGTCCGGCGCAGGGAGCGTTAGGATGGCCCGCAGGTCTGCCGGAAGGATTCATATGGTCGAAGACGACGCCAAGGCCGACGTTCCTGAACCGGGTCCTCGAACCCCGGACCCCGACGAACAACCGGACCTTTACTATCACGGTATCATCCGTCGCCTCTCGTCCCGAAAGGGCACCGGGGTGGTCCGCACCGCCAGCGGCAGGGACGTGAGGTTCTCCTTTCAGATGGTCCGCATGTCCGGACCCTTCACCTCACCGAAGGCTCTGAGGGAAGGCATGGTGGTCGGCTACGACCTGGGTTGGACCAGCCACGGCCTGCGCGTCACCAGGATCAAGACCTACTGATACGTTTGGATACGTTTGCGGGCCGCGTCGTTCAGCCTGACAGCATGGTCAGCGCCAGGATGTGGCTGGACAGAAGCCCGCCTACGAAGACCCCGAGAAGGGCGATGTAGAAGAGGCCCGTGGCGGCCATGGTGTTCTTGAAGTCGGAAAGGGTCTTCCAGATCATGTAGGACAGCACCAACGGTCCAAGCTGCGCCACAAGAAAACGGGACGAGAGCAGGACCATGTGGTGCGTGAAAAGGCGTTCGAGGGCGGCCGCCGTATCCGTGGACCCGAGCAGGTAGAGCAGGAAAACCGCGACGATTTCCACCCCGGTCTGGATGACCAGCATCGTTACGAAGAAACGGAACACCCGGAAGAACGGATCCAGGCTTTGCCCCGTTTCGATAAGGTACCAGTGACCGATCAGCATCCCTACGGTCACCGCCCCCAGCAGGAGCGCGGTCACGACGAAGCTTACCGGCAGCGCCACCGCTTCCACCGGTCCCAGCCGTCCCGGCGCGAAGGCGAATGAGGCGACGGCCAGACCGGACACCCCGGTCAGTATCGCGGTCGAGAAGAACCGCGCCCTCAAGAACCCTCGCTCGCCCCAGAGCGATATGAAGTAGAGGATCAGAAAGAGCGTAAAGCCCACCAATAAGGCCAACTCGACGATCTTCCAGAACCCTTGCCTGTGCGACAGAAGGTCGACGTGGCCCCAGACCGCCAGGACCGCGGCCACCACCAGGACGCCGGCCGTGGACTTGTAGAAACCGCGTTCCAGATCGTTGAAGGGGGTCACTGACAGGCCCACCAGCCCGCCCACGGACACCTGGTAGAGGAACAGGACGAAAGCGGTGGCGTAGGGGTTCATCGTTTCAACGGCTCTACGGGTGGTTCCCGCATGTCACCTGGGTTTGGCGGCGACCTGGAGGCAGATGGCGCCCTGGAGGTATCGCACGGTACGGGTTTCGACGAAACCCGCGGAGGCGATGATGGCAGCGACCTTTTCGGGGGAAACGAACGACCTCACCGAATCGGACAGGTACCGGTACGCGGTGCGATCGCGGCTCACGACGCTGCCGATCCAGGGCATGAGCTTGCCGAAATAGACCCAGTAGAGTGCGGAAAACAACCCCTGGGGCGGCGGAAACATGTCCAGCGAGACCATCCGTCCGCCCGGTCTCAGCACCCTGTAGGACTCCCGGTAGAACGAGTCCAGATCGCCGACGTTGCGCAGCACGAAGGCGCTCATCACCGCGTCGAAGGTGCCGCTTCGCACCGGCGCGGCCAGGGCATGGGCCAGCACGTAGGCCGCCCTGGCGTCGTGCCCCGCCTCCGAGGTCTCCTTCCGGGCATGCTCGAGCATCGGCCGCGAGAAGTCCAGGCCGACCACCCGTCCGCCGGGCGCCAGGACCCTGCACGCGTCCAGGGCCAGCGCGCCGGTTCCGGTTCCCAAGTCGAGGACGAGGGCCGCGCGCCCCTCGATTCCCAGGGCGTCGATGGCCTTGCGCCGCCACCGGGAGTCCAGCCGGAAGCTGATGATCCGGTTGAGCAGGTCGTAACGCCAGGCGATCCGGTCGAAGATGTTTCTGACAAGCGTGTCGCGAGGGGCAGACATGGGCCGATCACGGAGCGTCCGCCGGCGGGGTTGCGGTTCGGTGGACCGGGGGTTCCTAGCTGTCCCGGTCCGTGAGCAGGCGTCCCAGGGCCTTGAGACCGTCTCGCGCGCCGGATTCGGGCAGCTTGTCGATCTCCCGGGCCGCCATCAGCGCGTACTTGCGGGCGAAACTCCTGGCCTGCTCGATGACCGTGCCGTTGCCCATGGCGTCCAGCGCCCGCTGAATGTCGTTTTCCGTGGGAGTCGGCGACTGGAATACCCGGCTTACGGTCTGGTGTCCATCCAGCAGGGACAGGACGATGGGCAGGGAAGGGTTGCCGTCGCGAAGGTCCATGCCGGTGGATTTGCCCAGCAGTTTGCGTCTTCCCACCACGTCGAGGACATCGTCCATCATCTGAAAAGCGATGCCGAGGTTGAGCCCGAAGTTCGCCGCCACCTCCACCTGTTCGGCGTTCGCTCCGGCGATGTACGCCCCCAGCCTGGCGCCGGTCTGAAACAGCGAGGCGGTCTTTCGTTCGACGATATCGAGATAGTCCTTGGCGGTGACGGTGCGGCTGCGGTTGAAGGATCCCTGCAGGATCTCACCCTCGGTGAGGCTGGTGCACGCGTCCGCGGTCCACTGGACCACCGTGTCGTCGAACTTGCCCGCGAACTCGAACGCCTTGATGAACAGGAAGTCTCCGGCGACCAGAGTGCGTGCGAGCCCGTAACGCTTGTAGGCGGACACCTTCCCACGCCTGAACTCGGCTCCGTCGATGATGTCGTCGTGCAGCAGGGTGGCCGCGTGGATCAACTCCATGGCCGTGGCGATGTCCACCGCGTCCTCTTGCCTTTCACCGTGAAAGGCGCTGAAGGTCAGGAGCGTGATCACCGGCCGGATGCGCTTGCCTCCGCTCTGGATCAGGTGCGAGGCGATCTCGGTGATCTCGGCCTCCCTGGATCGGGTACATTCCGTGAGCTTCTGCTCCACCCACCTCAATGGGTCGGCTACGAGGCTGTACGGGTCGACGAAATCGCAGGGAATTTGCGACTCTTCGGTACTGGAGGTCAGAAAGCCCTGTGGATTTCTCTCGTGCTGTTGCTGGGGCAGAAGTGGCTCCGTTCAGGCTGGCGTTTCAGTAGAGATTGCACAAATCCCCTGGGAGGTCAAGGTGACACCGGCTTACCGGAACATACGGCGGGATGGTGGTGCGAAAGGGGGGAATTGAACCCCCACGGGATTGCTCCCACAGGATCCTGAATCCTGCGCGTCTACCAAATTCCGCCACTTTCGCACGCCGGGGAAAGATTCTATATGTATCAGTGGCTCCGGCCTTGTCAAGTTCGCAGGACCGAAAGTTCGTAGGACTGAACCTTGTCTGCTACCATGAAACGTCGGTGAAATGGCCAGCATCCTCATCATCGAGAGCCATCCGATCCTGCGCGAGGCCCTGCGCCAGTTTCTGTTTCCGGAGCATCAGACCGTGGTGCGGGAGGGTTGGTCCGTCCCGGCGGATCTCAAGGGTCACGACCTCGTCATCGTCGACCGCGAGAGCGTCGAGGATGGCGGCGGCGGCGCCGGCGAGCTGCTGCGGGCGCTTCAGCGTCTCAAGATTCCCAGCGTATGGCTTCACCAGGGACCGCCGCCTTCGCTCAAGCCGGTCCGGCTGACCGCAGCCGTGGCCAAGCCTTTGGAAGGCCCCGCCCTTGAGGCGGCAATGCGGTCATTGCTGGGAAACACGTCGCCTTCGGGAACACGGGGGCAGGCGACGGAGGAGCCACCCGGAGACGACGCGCCCGGAGACGACGTCTCGGGAGCCGAACCCGCGGACGGCGAGATTATCGAGTTGACGGAGGTCGTGGAGGAATCGGGCACCGAAAAGCCGTCCGGTAACATGTAGGGGCGGGTTTGAAACCTGCCCGTGCCCGTGTCCCCGCGAATGCGGGGCGGTACAGCGCCGAAAACAGAGGACAGATAGGAGTCGCATGCCACGAGAAATCGCCAAGTCGTACAGTCATCTGGAAGTGGAGGGCGAGTGGTACGCCCGCTGGGAGGGAGCCGACCACTTCGCGCCGGCCGGTTCCGGCGCGCCGTCTTTCTCCATGGTGATTCCGCCGCCCAACGTCACCGGCTCCCTCCACATGGGGCACGCGCTGAACAACACCCTCCAGGACGTGCTGTGCCGCTTCCGGCGCATGGACGGACACGACGTGCTGTGGGTGCCCGGAACCGACCACGCGGGCATCGCCACCCAGAACGTGGTGGAGCGCCAGCTCGCCGCCGAGGGCCGGGATCGGAACGAACTGGGCCGGGAGGCGTTCATCGAGAAGGTCTGGAGCTGGCGCGAGGAGACCGGCCACACCATCCTGCGGCAATTGCGCGCCTTGGGCGTCTCCTGCGACTGGAGCCGCGAGCGCTTTACCATGGACGAGGGCCTTTCCCGGGCGGTGCGCGAAGCCTTCGTGCGCCTCTGGGAGGAGGGGCTGCTCTACCGCGCGGAACGGCTCATCAACTGGTGCCCGCGCTGCAAGACGGCGCTGGCCGACATCGAGGTGGTGCACGAGGAGGTGGACGGCCATCTGTGGCACGTCCGTTATCCGCTGGTGGAGGGAGGCGAGGTGGTGGTCGCCACCACGCGCCCCGAGACCATGCTCGGCGATACCGGGGTCGCGGTCCATCCGGAGGACGCGCGCCACGCCGGCCATATCGGCCGGCGCGCGCGGCTGCCCATCGTGGGCCGCGAGATCCCGGTGGTGGCCGATGCTTTCGTGGACCCGGAGTTCGGCACCGGCGCTGTGAAGATCACTCCCGGACACGACTTCAACGACTTCGAGATCGGTCTGAGAAACGGCCTTGAAGTCATCAATATCTTCGACGACGACGCGGCGATCCGGTCGGAGGCCTTCGCCGGCGACGACGGCGAGGCGCCGGCCTGGGCCGGCCCTTACGGCGGCCAGGATCGCCTGGCGGCGCGGGAGCGCGTCGTGCGCGAGCTGGAGGAGCAGGACCTGCTGGCCGAGGTCCAACCGTACCGCCACGCGGTGGGCAAGTGCTACCGCTGCCAGACGGTCATCGAACCCTATTTGACCCCGCAGTGGTTCGTGAAGATCAAGCCGTTGGCCGACCCCGCCATGGAGGCGGTGCGCGACGGCCGCACCCGCATCATCCCGGAAGCGTGGAAGAACTCGTACTTCGCGTGGATGGAGAACATCAAGGACTGGTGCGTGTCGCGGCAGATCTGGTGGGGACACCAGATACCGGCCTGGTATTGCGCCGGCTGCAACGAGTCCCTGGACACGGACGTCGGTCGGATCGCGCCCGGTTGCGTCCCGGTGGTGGGCAGAAGCGTGCCGGAGCGGTGCGAGACCTGCGACGACCCCCGGTTCGTGCAGGACCCCGACGTCCTGGACACCTGGTTCTCCTCCGCCCTGTGGCCGTTCTCGACCCTGGGCTGGCCCGACGGGACCGCCGATCTCAAGGCCTTCTATCCTACTTCCACGCTGGTGACGGGGTTCGACATCCTGTTCTTCTGGGTCGCGCGGATGATGATGATGGGGCTCAGGTTCATGGACGAGGTGCCGTTCCGCGACGTCTACATCCACGCCCTGGTGCGGGACCAGGAAGGACAGAAGATGTCCAAGTCCAAGGGCAACGTCATCGACCCGCTCATCATGGTGAACCGTTACGGCGCCGATCCGTTCCGCTTCACCCTGGTGGCCATGACCGCCATGGGCCGCGACGTGAAGCTCGCCGAGGACCGCATCGCCGGCTACCAGCACTTCGTCAACAAGCTCTGGAATGCCGCCCGCTTCGTGCTGATGAACCTCGACGACGAAGTCCTGCGGGACCAGCAGCCGGTGGCGCAGGCCGCCGGCGGGGATCTGGACCTTGCCGACCGCTGGATACTGTCCCGGCTGAGGGCTACCGTCGAACGGGCCAGGGAGGCCGTCGTCGCTTACCGTTTCAACGACTTCGCGCACCACCTTTACCAGTTCACCTGGCACGAGTTCTGTGACTGGTACATCGAGATGAGCAAGCTGCGCCTCGATTCCCGCGCCACCCAGCGGGTCCTGCACACCGTCCTGAAGAACATCCTCCTGCTACTGCATCCGTTGATGCCGTTCGTGACCGAGGAGCTCTGGCGGGAGGTGACGGCCCGGGACGCGGCGTCCCCCCGGCGGGACGACATCATGGTCCAGCGTTACCCGGCCGCCGATGATTTCCCCGCCGATCAGGACGCGGAGGACAAGGTCGAGTTTCTGAGCGCGGTCGTGCGGGCGGTGAGGAATCTGCGCACCGAGATGAACGTGCCCCCTTCCAGGAAGGTGCGGGTGCTCCTGTTCGATACCGAGGAGCGGCTGTCGCTGGTCCGCGCCTACGAGTCCATGGTGTGCACGCTGGCGCGGGCGGAGCCTCTGGAATACCTCTCACCGGGGGTCCGCCCGGAAAAGGTGGCCACCGCCATCGTCGATACCACCGAGATCTACGTTCCGCTGGACGGCGCCGTCGACCTGGAGGAGGAAAGCAGCCGGCTCCACCGCGCCCTGGGCAAGCTCGAGACGGAGCTCGATCGGGTGCGGAAGAAGCTCGGCAACGAGAACTTCACGGCCAAGGCCCGGGCCGACGTGGTGGAGCGCGAGCGCGAGAAGGCGCAGGAGATGGAAGAGAAGATCGAAGCGCTCAACCGAAGCCTCGGCAGGATCCGGGAGTTGCAGGCGCCGTGAGCGCCGCCGGCCAGCCCGCCCGGACAGGCTCCCATCCGGTCACCCTGTCATGTCTTCCACAGAGCAGCACCCCGGCCGCGACCTGCTGACCGCCGTGCGGATCCGCCGGGGCCTCGGGACCAGGCGGCTGGGCGGCCGCATCGACGTCCATCCGGAGCTGGAGTCCACCAACCGGACCGCCCGCGCGCTGGCGGAAGCGGGCGAGCCGGAAGGTGCGGTGGTCATCGCCGAAGCGCAGACCCGGGGGCAGGGCAGGCTGGGGCGGCACTGGGTTTCCCCCGCGCATCTCAACCTTTACGTTTCCTTCATCCTGCGCCCCCGGCTGGACCCCGCGGAGTCGGCGAAGACGACGCTGCTGGCCGCGGTGGCGGTGGCGGACACCCTGAAGGAGCAGGCGCCCTGCGTGCCCCGGATCAAGTGGCCCAACGACGTGCTGCTGCGCGGCAGAAAGGTGGCCGGCATCCTGAGCGAGTTGGCCTGCGAGCCCGGCCGCACCCTGTTCGTGATCGTCGGCATTGGCGTCAACCTGAACTTTCCGCGGGCACTCATGTCTGCGGACATCCGCGACCGCGCCACGTCGGTGATGGAGGAGCTCGGCAGTGCCGTCGACCGGGTGCGGTTCACGCAGTCTCTGGTGCGCCACCTGGAGAACCGCTATATCGAGCTCGAGGAGCGCGGGTTCGCGCCCATCGCGGACCGATGGAACGAGCACGCGCGCATGGACGGGCAATGGGTACGGGCGCGCATGCCCGAGGAGGAGCTGGTGGGGCGGGTTCGCGAGCTGGACGGCGACGGGTTTCTGGTGCTGGAGTGCCGCGACGGCCGCACCGAGCGGGTGGTGAGCGGAGATGTTTTCCTGATGGGAGGAGGCTAGACACCAAATGCTGCTGGCCATCGACATCGGAAACAGCAACATGGTGCTGGGCGTCTACCGGGGCCGCGAGCTGGTGACGCACTGGCGCTTGGTGACCCAGCCGGAACGCACGGTGGACGAATACGGCGCCCTCATCGGGCACCTCGCCGCCGCCCGGGACATCGGCAGCGACGCCATCGACGCCATCATCGTGTCCTGCGTCGTTCCGCCCATGGTGGGCATGGTCGACGAGCTGGGGCGGAAGTTCTTCGGCGTCAAGCCATTGCTGGTGGGTCCGGGGCTCAGGACGGGAATGCCGATCCTCTACGACAGTCCCCAGGACGTCGGCGCGGATCGGATCGCCAACGGGGTCGCCGCCTATGAGCGCTTCGGCGCCGCCTGCGTGGTCATCGACTTCGGCACCGCCACCACGTTCGACTGCGTGTCCGACAAGGGAGAGTACCTGGGGGGCTTGATCGCTCCCGGCATGATGATCGCCGTCGAAGCGCTGTTCCAGCGCGCATCGAAGCTTCCGCGGGTGGAGGTGCTGGCTCCCTCGAGCGTCATCGGCAAATCCACCGTCCACTCCATCCAGTCGGGCATCTACTACGGCTACGTGGGCCTGGTGGACGGCATTGTCCACCGCATCGAGAGGGAGAACCGGATCAAGGCGAAGGTGGTGGCCACAGGCGGCGTGGCGTCGCTCATCGCCCACGAGTCCACGGTCATCGAAGACGTGGACGAATTCTTGACCTTGGAAGGGTTACGGCTTATTTACGAGAAGAACGCGGCTCCCTCGGCGCGCAAGCGGAGATCGTAGAACGAGGAGTCAGCTCAAGGGGAGGTCGATACATGGCTGCGATTGAGGCTGCCCAGTTGCGGAACGTCGGATTGCTGGGGCATCGGGGGGCGGGAAAGACGTCGCTGGGCGAGGCGATGCTGTTCGCGGCGGGCCGTACGAACCGGCTGGGCCGGGTGGAGGACGGGACGTCGGCGTTCGACCACGAGCCCGAGGAGATCAACCGGCAGGTTTCCATTTCCACGGCCTTTCACTCCCTCGAATGGAACAAGAGCACGTGCGTGGTGGTGGATACGCCCGGTTTCGCCACCTTCCTGCCGGAGACGATCCACTCGCTGGCGGGTTTCGGCGGCGCGGTCTTCGTGCTTCACGCCGGCGCCGGCCTGCGGGTGGAGACGGAGCGGCTCTGGGGCTACGCGGCGGAGCGTGGGATGCCGCGCATTCTCTTCGTCAACCGGATGGACCGGGAAGAAACCGATCCGGTGGAGGCGGTGGACGCCATCACGGCGGACCTGGGAGTCAAGGGGATCCACGTGCAGCTCCCCATGGGCCACGGCGAGAGCTTCCGCGGGGTCATCGACCTGATCCGCATGAAGGCGGTGTGCGTCGACGGCAACGGCAAGGAGACCGAGGAGGACATACCCACGGAGTTCCAGGAACGGGCCGAGGAAATGCGAATCGGCCTCATGGAGAACGTGGCTGAAACCCAGGACGCGCTGCTCGAGAAGTATCTCGAGGGCCAGGAGCTCACCGCCGAGGAGATGTCGGAGGGCCTGCGCGAGGGCGTCCGCGCGGGTACGCTGTTCCCGGTCCTCTACGGCTCGGCGGCCCGCGGCGCGGGCGTCGCGGCGCTGCTCGACGCGGTGGTGGAATGGCTGCCCTCGCCGCTGGATGAGCCGGCGGCGGAGGGGAAGAACCCGGTATCGGAGGAGGGCGAGTCCCGCGTCAAGGCCGCGGACGCTCCGCTTTCCGCGTTCGTGTTCAAGACCATCGTGGATCCGTTCGCCGGCCGGCTGTCCATCATGCGGGTGTTGTCGGGCACGGTCCGCGCCGACAGCACGGTGTACAACCCGCGCAAGGACGCCAAGGAGCGGATCACCCACCTGTTCCGGCCGGAAGGCGCCAAGCAGGAAGAGGTGTCCGCGGCCGGCGTCGGCGAGATCGTCGCCGCCGCCAAGCTCAAGGACGTGGCTTCCGGCGACACGCTGTGCGAGGAGTCGGCCCCCATCGAGTACCCGAGGCCGGTGGAGTTCAGCCCGTCCATTTCCTTCGCGCTCTCCCCCAAGACCCGGGCGGACGAGGACAAGGTTCCCCAGGGGCTTCAGCGGATGATGGAGGAGGATCCGTCCATCCGCATGCACCGCGACGAGCAGACACGCGAGTTCATACTCTCGGGGACCGGCCAGCTCCACATCGAGGTGGTGGTGGACAAGCTCAAGCGGAAGTACGGGGCGGAAGTGGAGCTCAAGGCGCCCAAGGTCCCCTATCGGGAAACCATCAAGGCCGCCGCCAACGCCCAGGGGAAATACAAGAAACAGTCCGGCGGGCGCGGCCAGTTCGGCGACACCTGGCTCAAGCTCGAGCCCCTGCCGCGGGGCAAAGGCTTCGAGTTCGTGGACAAGATCGTCGGCGGCGCCATCCCGCGCAACTACATCCCCGCGGTGGAGAAGGGGATCGTCGAAACCATGTCCGGCGGTTATCTGGCCGGCTATCCCATCATGGACGTGCGCGCGACCCTCTACGACGGCTCGTTCCATTCGGTGGACTCCTCGGACATGGCTTTCAAGATCGCCGCATCCATGGGCTTCAAGAACGCCATGGAGGCGGCCAAGCCGGTGATCCTGGAACCGGTGATGTCCATGGAGGTGTCGGTGCCCGACGAGTGCATGGGGGACGTCATCGGCGACCTGAACAGCCGGCGCGGCAAGGTGCTGGGGGTGGACGCCAAGGGCCACAGCCAGATCATCAAGGCCCACGTGCCCATGTCGGAGGTGCTCCGGTATGCCTCGGATCTGCGCTCCATGACCAGCGGCAGGGGAGAGTTCCAGTCGGAGTTCTCCCACTACGAGGAGCTGCCGCCGCACCTCATGGAGAAGGTGCAGGCCGAAGCCAAGGCCGAGGCCGCGGGAGACTAGTGTCCTGTCTGGTTAATTCGCGCCATAAGATGCGCAGGATTTTTCGTTGTCGGCAAGGCGCGATGACGAGCAGTGGCGGGCACCACGCGA
>JAPPHF010000006.1 GCA_028821115.1 Deltaproteobacteria bacterium
CGGTACGTTATACACTGCCACCGGGAAGTTGAGCATCAAGAACGCGGCCTTTGCCAGGGACCCGCGTCCCGTGGAGGAAGGCTGCCCATGCTACGGTTGCCGGCATTTTTCGCGTGCCTATCTTCGCCACCTCTACACGGCCGGCGAGATCCTAGCGGCCTATCTGAACACGCTGCACAACGTCTGCTACTATCAGCGGTTGATGGCGGAACTGCGCAGGGCCATTCGGGATCGGTCGAGCCTGGAGAGCGTCGCCGGCGGGGTATGGAACGCCGCTGAAGTTCGGAGGAAACCATGTGGGACGTAGCCTACGCGCAGGCCGGAGGGGGCCCCAGCACTTTCATCAGCATGCTGCCGCTGGTGCTGATTTTCGCGGTCTTCTATTTTCTCCTGATCCGGCCGCAGCAGCGCAAGGCCAAGGATCACCGCAACATGCTGGCCCAGCTCAAGCGCAACGACGAAGTCATGACCACGGGCGGGGTCTTCGGCAAGGTGCTGAACCTGACCGAGACCGAGCTGACCCTGGAAGTGGCGCCCAACGTGAAGATCAGAGTGAGCCGGAGCCATATCGCCCAGCTCTTCAGAGGAGAGAAGGCGGCCACGGCCAAGGAGGTCAAGAGCAAGTAGGCCGCGCCCCGCGCTTCAGGAAAAACGAGCATGCGTCAAAGCCTAGTCATTCGCTTGGTGATGCTGGTGGTGTGCATCGGGGCGGCGGTCGTCTACCTGGCCCCGAGTTTCGTGTCCGGCCTGTGGTTCCTTCCCCAGAACGGCATCCGTCTGGGCCTGGACCTTCAGGGCGGCTCGCATCTGGTGCTGGAAGTGGAAGTGGAGAAAGCGGTGGAGAACCGCATGCGGCGGATTCGGAGCGCCCTCCGCGACGAGCTGCGGGATCGCGGCATCGCCTTCACCGGTCTTGACATCAACGACGCCGGCGAACTCGTCATCGCGGCGTCGTCGGACAACATGGAGCGTATTCGCGACCTGGTGTCCGCGGAGTTTCAGCAACTGGAGGTGTCCGCCTCCGGCGCGGGCGCCGGCGGGGCCGAGCTGCGTGCGGTCTTCGCCAGCCGCGAGCTCGACAACATCCGCAACTTCGCGGTGGACCAGACCCTCGAGACCATCCGCAACCGCATCGACCAGTTCGGGGTGACCGAACCCACCATCCAGCGCCAGGGACAGCGGGACATCCTCGTGCAGCTACCCGGTATCCAGGACCCGGAGCGCGCCAAGGCGCTCATCGGCAAGACCGCGCTGCTGGAGTTCAAGCTGGTGGACGAGCGCGGCGACCTGGAGCTGGCGCTGCGTTCCGGTCCGCCGCCGGGCCGCGAAGTGCTGTACGGTTACGAAGGCACGGCTTCGGGCGGCGTGCGCCGGGAGAAGATACCCTATCTCCTGGAAGCAAGGACGCTGATGACCGGGGACGCCATCGCCGACGCCAACGTGCGCCGGGGGGACCAACTGGAAGGCGTGTACGTCGAGCTGGTGCTGAACTCCGTAGGCAGCACCGCCTTCGACCGCCTCACCGCGGAGAACGTCGGACGGCTGCTGGCCATCGTCCTCGACGGCCGGGTCTATTCCGCGCCGCAGATCCGCGAGCGTATTTCGGGAGGCGTGGCCTCCATTACCGGCAGCTTCACGTTCCAGGAGGCCCGGGACCTGGCCATCGTGCTCCGGGCCGGGGCGTTGCCCGCGCCGGTGACGATCCTCGAGGAGCGGACCGTCGGGCCGTCGCTGGGACGCGACTCGGTGGAGCAGGGGATATTCTCGTTCGTCTTCGGAAGCATCCTGGTGCTCGTCTTCATGATCGCCTACTACCGCGGCGCGGGCATCCTGGCCGACGTCGCGCTGGTCATGAACATCTTCTTCATGATGGCGATTCTCGCGGGTTTCGAAGCGGTCCTGACCCTGCCCGGCATCGCCGGCATCATTCTGACCCTGGGCATGGCGGTGGATGCCAACGTGCTCATCAACGAGCGCATTCGCGAAGAGGTGAGGAACGGGAAACCGCCGCGCTCGGCCATCGACACCGGTTACGAGCGCGCCATACCGGCCATCCTCGACTCGAACCTGACCACCTTCCTGGCCGGGGTGATCCTGTTTCAGTTCGGCACCGGTCCGATCCGCGGCTTCGCCGTGACCCTGTGTGTCGGCATCCTGACCACGGTCATCTCCGCGGTGTACGGCACGCGCATCTACTACGACTACCGGCTTGCCAGGCGGAACCTGGCGAAGCTTTCCGTCTAGACACCATGGAAATCATCAAGCCCGGAACCCAGATACCTTTCCTGAGCTACCGCCGGTGGGGCTTCATGCTGTCGTCGGTGCTCATCGTCGCCGTCGTGCTGCTGTTGTTCACCAAGGGCCCGAACCTGGGCGTCGACTTCGAAGGCGGCACCATGGTGCACGTG
>JAPPHF010000037.1 GCA_028821115.1 Deltaproteobacteria bacterium
ATATGCCTCGGCGACATCCTCGATGCGGCCTTCGAGCCGTTGCGAGGACTTCACGAGATTGCAGAACGCGATCGCGCGGCGCATCGGCGCACGGTCGTCCTCGGGAAACTCATCGGCATCGGTCTTGGCGAGCGCGCGCAGGCATCCGATCATCTTGCCCCGCTCATCCAGCGTCAGCTGCGCACCGTCTTCGAATTCGCGGATGCGTATACCTGCCGCAAGCGACTCCGGGACGGTCAGCACGATCACCCGGTAGTCGGCGAGCAGGTCCCGGTCGACGGCGTCGCCGAACCGGGTCTCATGCAGCACCGGGCCGTAGCGGTCCTCGTCGTCCATCGAGCAGAGCGTCGTGGCGAACTCGCCCGCCCTGTTGCGGGCGCTCGCGGCGTAAACCTTGGGCGTGGCGGTCATGTAGAGGCGCCGGTCGGCGAGGATCGCTTCCTCGTCGTGGATGCGCACGAACGGCGAAGGATCCTCGCCCGGCATCAGGGCACCGGCGGTCCGGTGAGCTTCATCCGCGACTGCAAGATCGAAAGCGGGCAGCCCGTGATTGAGCTGGGCATCCGAGACGACCCCCGAGGACTGGTAGGTTGCGAAGACCACGGTCATCGCATCCGGCGCGTCCGGCGAGGCGCGGGTGGCCAGCGCAGCCGCGTCGGTGGTCGCCGGCCAGGCGAGATCGAGCACGTCCATGTCGGCCGTGTCGGCGGCGCTCCGGCGGGGCCGACCGGTCTGGCTGTCGGAGCAGACCGCGAAGGCGCGGATCGGCAGCGTGGCGTCGTCGAGCCAGGTCCGCAGCGTTTGCGAGAGGAGCGCGAGGCTGGGCATCAGCACGAGGACGCGCCCACCCTCGCCCGCGACCCGCTCGGCGACTCGCAGTCCGACGAGCGTCTTGCCCGTGCCGCAGGCCATCAGCAGCTTGCCCCGCGTGCCCGGGTCGACGAGATACGCGAGCGTGCTGTCGATCGCGTCCTGCTGATGCGGCCGCGGAATCTTCGGAGGCTCACGCTCGCCGACGGTGCCGCTGGCGACATAGGCCGCCCAGTCGATCGGACTGGCCTTGAGATAGTGGAGGCCAATCCGCTGCACCGGTTTTTCCTGCGCGCGCAGGGTCTCTTCCGCGTTGCGCGACCAGGGGCGCCCGGTCGTGTCGATCCAGACGCGGCGGCGGAATTCCGGCCGCCCCGACGCCGCGAGGAAGGAATCGATTTCCTTCTTCGCGACGCTCCCTCCGGTCTCCAGGAACTTGCACTGGATTGCCGCGAATTGGTCGGGGTCGTCGTGAAGCTCCGCCACCAGGTCGATGCCCGTGTCGGTCGCCGGAAGGCCCTGCTCGAGCGCCCAATCGGCGTAGCGCCGCACGTTCCGAAGCTGCCCCGCCTGCACCGGATCGTGGGTCAGGAACGCAGTGCACAAATTCTCGAAGGCCGTTCCCATCGCACGGGCCCGGCTGAACAGAGGTTCGGCCGCCTTCTGACGCCAGTCGTCAAGGATTGCATCGAGAGGGTGCAGTTCGGAACTCCTTCAAGTCGGGGCCGTGACCGAGGCGAAAGATCGTAGCGAAAGTCTGTCGCGGCGGGGAGGCACAAAGCGGCGAAAACAGGGGACCGGCCTTGGAATCGCTCCGGACAGGTTTCGGCTCCCGCTACGGGTCTCTCGTCGATCATGAGCCCGCTCCTTCTGAAGGTTGAGCCGACCGGGGAGACTTGGCAGCGGTTGGCTGCCTTGATGAGTCGCTTCTCCGGGACGGTGATCATGAACGGCGTCGCGTCTGAACTCGTGGACGCGGCAAGGTCTCACGCCCCCAATTGATATCCGGCGCCCGCTCGCGGTTCGGCCGTTCCGCGCATCCTGCCATGCCACCGGCGGTCGGATGCTAGTCGTCCAGTCCCCGTGCGCGCCGTCTGACCTCGCCCCAAACGGCGCTTCGCATCCGCCTCCAGTCGTCGCGGTCATTCGGTATGCTGCGAAGGGTCCCCATCGCGGTCCGGTTCGCCGGATCTCTCTCCCATTCCATCCGCAACAGGTACTTCATCCAAACCCGCTCGTAGATGGTTTCCGGTTCAAGCTCGCCTCGAACGACCGCCACGAAACGCTGTTGAGCTGGGGTGTCCGGCAATCGCTTTCCGTCGGCAAGACGTTCGAGACCTCGGCCATACTCTTCGAGCACCTCGAGTTCCTCGTCGGTGAAGACCTCCCGCGAGCACCGGAGGACGAAGGGAGGCCTTGCAGGTCGTCCCGGCGACATTAGCGGAGTGTGACGGGGTTGGGGTGTCGGCTCAACGTGCAAGCCATTTGGCCCGGCCATCGACGCCTGGGCCTTGGTTGAACCTAAACCCCGCAGTTGGTTTGAAGGTTGATCGGGGAAAGGCCTTGAAGGCTGG
>JAPPHF010000072.1 GCA_028821115.1 Deltaproteobacteria bacterium
GGCACGGCCGACGGCGGTACCTCATCAGTACCGATCACGGGCGAACTCTTCGGCAGGTTGAACTCCGGTCGGGAATGTACTGCGCGGCATTCTTGCGAGGGGCTCAGATCGTCAAGTACGACAACATTGAAGACGCCCTTCGGGTGCCAGTCTGGGCACCGCTTCCGCCTGCGCAGGCACGCGCTGGGTGCCTCTCGCGCGGGCTACCCGGCTCAATCGAGGGAGGATATCTGGTGTTCAAGGGCGTCGACTGGCAGACGGCAACGGCAGTGATTCAATCGCTGGGCCAAACGTCATGAGCGACCGTGCGCCGCTCACCCCGAAGGATGAAAGTTCGTCAGAGACCGACCGCGGGTCGCACAATAATGGCGGAGGCGGGACGAGTGGTCGTCTGTTTCAATGGCGGGTGTTTATCCCCGAAGCCAAACTGACCCGGCCGGTTCGGCATCGAGCCCCGAATTGTACCCGGCCCCCGGGCTGTGGACGCGCGGCAAAACGCACCGTGCCCGTGCAGGGCGCGAGTTCCGAGTCCGACCGGCCTGTCCCGCCTCCGCCTACCCCCCGGAAACTGGAGGCATCCCGATGATGAACGATGAGTTGTGTGTTGTCCATCCCCGCGCGGCGGGACTCGACATCCACAAGGGGCACATCACGGCCACCGTGCGGCTCTCCGAGGCGACGGCCGGCCCGCCGCAGTGCGAGACGCGCATGTTCAGCGCGCTGGCGAGCGGCCTGGCCGCCCTGGTCGCGTGGTTGACGAGCCACCGCGTCGTGGCCGCCGCGATGGAGGCGACCGGCGTCTACTGGCACACGCCGTGGCAGGCGCTGACCGACGCCGGCATCAACGCCCAGTTACTCCACGCGCAGCATGTGAAGCAACTGCGCGGCAGGAAGACCGATGTCGAGGACAGCCGCTGGCTGGCGCGGGTGTGCCAGTTCGGGTTGGGGCGGCCCAGTTTCGTTCCCTCCCAGCAGTTCCGCGACCTGCGCACGTTGAGCCGCCACCGGCGGAAGCTGGTCGCGCGGCGCTCGCAGGTCCGCAACCAGACACAGAAGGTGATCGACCGCGGCGGCGTCCGCATCGGGGCGGTGCTCAGCGACATCTTCGGCAGGAACGGCCGGCGCATCCTCGACGGTCTGGTCGCCCGGCGGCCCAGTACCGACATCCTGGCCTCGCTCAGCGCGCACGTCCGCGGCAAGCTCGAGCAGCTCGGCGACGCATTGGGCCTGACGCTGCGCGAGACCGAGCGCCGCCTGCTCGCCGACCTGCTGAGCGAGCACGACACGCTCAGCCGGCGCGTCGACGACTTCGACCGGCACCTCGACGAGGCGCTGGCCCCCTGGGCCGAGCAACTCCGCCTGCTGGAGACGCTTCCCGGCATCGACCACACGGCGGCCTGCGCCATCCTGAGCGAGACCGGAGCCGACCCGCACCGCGTGTTCGGCAACGCGCACCGCCTGGCAGCCTGGGCCGGCCTGTGCCCCGGCAACAACGAGAGCGCCGGCAAACGCCGCACCGGTCGCACCCGGCGCGGAAATCAGACGCTGCGCACCGTGCTCATCGAGTGCGCCCACGCCGCCGCCCGAACCCACAACTGCCAGTTCCAGACGTATCACCAGACGCTGACCCGGAAGCGCGGGTTCAAGCGCGCCATCGTGGCCACCGCCCACAAGCTGCTGCGATGCGTCTTCGCGGTGCTGCGCGACGCCACGCCCTACCGCGACCCGGATACCGACTACGAGGCGCTGCTCGTGCAGCGCAGCGCCTCGCGCTGGCTCCGCAAGCTGCATCAGTTCGACATTCTCGTTCGCAACGACGACGGCACCTGCTCGGTCCACTGGCCGCCTCCCGCAAACAGGAGCACCGTCCCGACGCGCTGAGACCGCCATCCCACCCGCGTTCACCCCCAGCACGGTTCGCGCAGAGGCCACTTGGGGCAGCCTCGTCCGTCGAGCCTCACCCGGGGAAGAACGTGCCCAACGGCGCCATCCCTTCGTGACGCCTTTCGTCGCGCCAGGAGACGTGCGTCCGAAGCGACAGAAACTTTCGCGGCAAAGCGCGGAGCCGACTCCGCGCGAAACGCCGCATCCGGCCGGTAAGTCGTACGCCGCTCCGGCTGACGAGCCGCACACCGTCGGTCTGGCCGGCGTCCCGCACCAGCCGGATCGGCTCGCGAGGCGTACCCAGGCCCACCTCCACCTCCGGGCAGACCGGCACCCATTCGACGAGTCGGCCGAGCGTCTCCACCAGATACGGGTCGCGCTTGTGCCCGCCGTCGTGCCGCACGGTCTCGCCGAGCAGACAGCTCGATATGCCGATGCGAAGCGGTGCGCTCTCCGTCATGGCCGACTCGAGCCGCGGACCTGTGGCGGTGTCCGCGC
>JAPPHF010000156.1:0-8564 GCA_028821115.1 Deltaproteobacteria bacterium
CCGGCGGCGCCGGCGGCGGCTGGGACGGCACCGCCCGCGGCACCGGCGAGGCGCTCACAAAGGCCGGCATCGTCGGCAGCGCGTCCTACGAGAACATGTCCGGCGGCGGCGGCGGCAAAGCCATCGGCTTCCTCATCGAGAATGCCGCGTCCAACCACGGCACGCTGATGGTCAACTCGACACCCATTATCATCCGCTCGCTGACAAAACGCTTTCCGCACAATTTCCGCGATCTGACGATGATCGCCGGCACCATCGGCGACTACCAGGCCATCATCACCGGCAAGGACAGCCCCTACAAGAATTTCTCGGACGTGGTTGCGGCCTACAAGAAAGACCCCCGCAAGGTATCGGTAGGCGGCGGGTCGGTGCCGGGGTCCCTGGACCATCTGTCCATCGCCATGGCTTTTCAGGCGGCCGGGGCCGATCCCACAAAGGTCAAGTACATCGCCTATGACGCCGGCGGCAAGCTGAACGCGGCCATTCTGTCCGGTGAGGTCGCGGCGGGTTCCACCGGTTTCTCGGAGGCCGTGGGGCTGGCGAAGGCCGGCGAGATGCGCATTCTGGCAGTCACCGCCCCGGAACGCGTGGCGGCGTTCAAGGATGCCCCGACCCTCAAGGAACAGGGTTACGACGTGACGTTCGTCAACTGGCGCGGCTTCTTCGCCGCCCCGGGACTGCCGGAAGACAAGGCGAACCTGTATCGCAAAGCCCTCGCGGCCATGTATGCCACGCCGGAGTGGAAGGCCGTGCGCGACCGCAACGGCTGGGTGGACATCCACAACTCCGGAAAGGACTTCGTCGCCTTCCTGGAGAACCAGGAGAAGGTGATCAAGACCTTGATGCAGCAGCTCGGCTTTCTGAAGTAACGGCCCGAAATCAGCCGGGGCGCCCGTTCGAGGGCGCCCCGGCGTGTCTTCCGGTAGCGCGAACAGGAGTGGACTCATGACCCTCGAACGCGCCATCGCCCTGATCTTCATCGTCGTTTGCGTGGTCTACGGATACACGGCCTTCGTGGTCATGGAGGCCTCGATCCTTCCCTTCGAACGCAACCTGGCGTTCCTGCCCAACGTGCTGCCCAAATGGTTGAGCGTCATCGGCGTGGTGGTGGGGCTTGCGGTGCTGATCCAGTCCCGCGCCGGGGCCGAGGGAGAAGGGGACCCCGACGGCATCGACGCCGGCAACCTCCGGCAGTACAACCTCGGCCAGACGATTCTGTTGCTGGCGCTCATGGTGGCCTACGCGCTCCTGCTCCGACCCATTGGATTCCTGACTACGACGACACTGTTCATCGCCGGCGGCGCCGTCATCCTCGGCGAGCGACGCTACGTGCTCCTGGTTCCGGTCGCCGTGCTGGCGGCGTTCCTGATCTGGTACCTGGTGCAGGAAGTGCTCGGCATTTTCCTCCGCCCCTGGCCCTGGTTCGTCTAGCCGAGGGTACAACCGATGATCGAAGGAATCCTCTCCGGTCTGTCGACCGCCTTCAGCATCCAGAACCTGCTCATGGTCATCGCCGGGTGCCTTATCGGTACCTTCATCGGCATGCTGCCGGGCCTCGGGCCGATGTCGATCATCGCCATCATGATCCCGGTGGCCATCCAGATCGGTGATCCGGCGGCCGCGCTGATCCTCCTGGCGGGGGTGTACTACGGCGCCATATTCGGCGGCTCCACCTCGTCCATCCTCATCAACGCGCCGGGCGTGGCCGGGACGGTGGCCACCGCATTCGACGGCTATCCCATGGCGCGCCAGGGACAGGCGGGCAAGGCGCTCACCATCGCCGCCATCGGCTCTTTCTCCGGCGGCACCATCGGCGCCATCCTGCTGATGGGGTTCGCGCCCGGACTGGCCACGGTGGCCCTGCTGTTCCACTCCGCGGAGTATTTCGCCCTCATGGTGGTGGGGCTTGCCGCCATCGCCGCTTTCGCGGGCTCCGGTCAGGTGGCCAAGGCGCTGATGATGACCGTCCTCGGCGTCATGCTGGCGACCGTCGGCGAAAGCGCACTGTTCAACGCGCCACGCTTCACCTTCGGCATCTACGACCTGCAGAGCGGCATCAGCTTCATCACCCTGGCCATGGCCCTGTTCGCTCTCCCCGAGGCCCTCTATCTCGTCCTCAACCCGAAGCGCTCGGAACGGGGCGGAGACGGCGGAAGCAACATTTCGAACCTGCGGATCACCCGCGACGAGGCGAAGGAGATCGCGCCGGTCATCGGCCGTCAGTCGCTTCAGGGATTCTTCATCGGAGTCATGCCGGGGGCGGGGGCCACCATCGCGTCGTTCCTCGGGTACGCCGTCGAGCGCAATATCGCCAAGGGGGAGGACCGGGCCAAGTTCGGCAAGGGCTCGGTCAAGGGCCTCGCCGCCCCGGAGACCGCCAACAACGCGGCCTGCACCGGCTCCTTCGTGCCGCTGCTGACGCTGGGCATTCCGGGATCGGGCACCACCGCGATCCTGCTGGGCGCGTTGATCGCCCTGAACGTGGCCCCGGGACCGCGCCTCATGGTCGACAATCCCTCGATCTTCTGGGCGGTGATCATCTCCATGTACATCGGCAACGTGGTGCTGCTGATCCTCAACCTGCCGCTGATCCCGTACATCGCCAAGCTCCTGGAGATCCCCCGCAACTACCTGATTCCGTTCATCCTGTTCTTCACCATGATGGGCAGCTACATCGGCCAGAACAACGCCACCGAGTTGCTTCTGCTCACCGGTATGGGGATCGTGGCGACGATCATGCGCATGGCCGGCTACCCGCTGGCGCCCATGCTGATCGGCTTCATCCTCGGGCCTCTGCTGGAGGACAACTTCGCGCGCGCCATGAACCTCACCGACGGCATCAGCTTCATGTGGGAACGGCCCATGACCTTGGCACTACTGTTCTTCGCCATCATCCTGATCTTCTTGCCGTCCATCCGGGCGGGTTTCGCCAGGCTCAAGGGGGATGAAGCCGCCCAGGGAGACTGAGAGCGGCTTGCAACGGCGGCGCCTCAACCGCCGCCCGGGGAAACCATGAGCACCGAAGACGACTTGCACGGATTGCGGGCGGAGCACATCGGCAGCCTGGTCCACCCCGACCCGCTACGGGAGGTCTTCGTCCGGCACGACCGTTACGAGGCCGGCGAGGAGGAGTTGATCCGGGCTCAGGATGAAGCCATTCGCGAAGTGATCCGAAAGCAGGAAGCCTTGGGGCTCAAAGTGGTGGGCGACGGCGAACTGCGGCGGCGCAACTTCCAGGAGAGCTTCTCCGCGTGCGTCTCCGGTTTCGACGTAACCTCGGAAGCCGCCCGTTCCTACGCCCATGAGAACGTCAACAAGACGCCCCTGGAACGCGCCGAGCAGGACTTCGACGCTGTCGGACCGGCCATCACTACCCGGCGCAAGACCGTGGCGAAACTGCGCCTGACCCGCAACCTGCCGCTCGAGGAGTACCGGTTCGCCAGCGGCGCCGCCAGCCGCCTGGTGAAGCCCACGCTCATCGGTCCGGACCGCATCGCGCAGCGGTTCAAGTGGGAAGAGTCCCGGTCGGTGTACCCCGGCGGTCTGGACGAGTTCACCGACGACGTCGTCCGCATCGAGCGGAGCATGATCGCCGACATGGTGGCGGCGGGCTGCCGCTACATCCAGATCGACGCGCCCGGTTACACGGCCTACGTGGACGGGGTGTCGCTGGACCGGATGCGCTCCCGAGGCGAGGACCCGGACGAGAACCTCGAACGGTCCATCCGCGCCGACAACGCCCTGATCGACGGCTTCCCCGGAGTGACCTTCGGCATCCACCTGTGCCGGGGAAACGCCCGCACTCACGACCCCAAGACCGGCGAGCTGGTGCCGCAGTGGCATCGGGAAGGACACTACGACGCCATCGCCGAACGCCTCTTCAACGGCCTGCGGCACAACCGCTTCCTGCTCGAGTACGACAGCGACCGCGCCGGCTCCTTCGAGCCTCTCCGCTTCGTGCCCGCCGGCAAGACCGTCGTGCTCGGGCTCGTGACGACCAAGAGCGCCCGCCTCGAAAGCGTCGACGAGATGAGGAGACGGGTGAACGAAGCCGCACGGTACTGCCCGCCGGATCAACTGGCCCTGAGTCCGCAATGCGGCTTCGCCAGCGGTCTCTACCATGAGTCCCTCAGCGAGGACGACCAGTGGCGCAAGCTCGACCGGATCGTGGAGACGGCCTCGGCGATATGGGGAGGGGCGTAGGGGCGACCCCGCCGCTGCTACCGGTCCGGCGCGATGGCGGCTTGCCCGGCCTGCGGCCACGCGCAGGGCGCGCTCGCCTTGGACAGACGCTCTTCCAGCGGCAGGCTCTCATCCCAGTGGTAGGCGATGAAGCGCCGGCCGTTGATGCCGTTGGACGCCTCCGACGCGAGCCACACCACGGGCTTCTCCATGATCGGCGGCTGGATCAGTTGATCCCGGTCGTAAGGGGCATCCTGGGGGATCAGGTTGGTGTTGGCCGGGCCGCCCGGCACCAACACGTTGGCGGTAACACCCGTGCCTTCGAGCTCCTGGCACAGGGTCGCCATGAAGGCCTCGTGGCCCGCCTTGGACGGCCCGTAGGGCGAGCCCCATGCCCGGTACATGGTGTCCAGGCTGGTGGTGACGCCGATGATCCGGCCCCATCCCTTCTCGATCATGTGCCCGACGGCGGCGCGCACCATGTAGAAGGGGCCGGCGCAGTTCACCGCGAATACCCGCAGCCAGGCCTCGGGCGAGACTTCCCAGCACTTCTCGCGGAACTCGGACGTCAGGCCGACGTTGCGCGGATTGGTTCCCGCGTTGTTGACGACGATGTCCAGCCCGCCCAGGTCGGAGATGGCCGTGTTCACCGCCCTGGCCGCGCTTTCCCAACTGGAAACGCTCTCCACGATGGGCAGCACGCTGTCCTTGCCGGCGGCCTCCCGCACCTCGTCGGCGGTCCGGTTGACCCACTCCTCGCTGACGTCCATCATGGCCACCCGCGCCCCTGCCGCGGTCAGGGCGAACGTCATACGGCGGCCGAATCCCACCGGACTGCCGGCCCCGGTCACCAACGCCACTTTTCCTTCCAAGGGTTTGTCAGCCATTTGCGGGTGCCTCCTCTTCGTCGTTGTCACGGGCGAACCGTATGCCTCGGCAGGCATTCAGCAAGGGACACTACATGAGTGGCCCTCAACATACAAATCGGCGGCAGGATGCGTCCTCGGAGCCTGTCCGAGAAATCCGATGGCGGCGAAATGGCGTCCTGAGCGTAGCGAAACGAAGTCGAAGGACGATCCGATTACTCGGACAGGTCCTAGCGCAGCGCTTCCAGCCGCGCCTCCATGAACGCTGGAGGGGGCTTCACGCCGGCGGGCAAAGGCCGCGCGCCGGCTGCGTCCAGCAGCCCCTGGAGGAACGCGTTCTGACGCTCCCGGGCGATCCAGAGGGGCACGCCCCGGGTCATGATGGCGAAGAACGTACGACCGTACTTCCGCGTGTACGCGACGCCGGCCAGGGTCCCGATACGCAGCACGCGCACCGTCCCCGACTTGCCCACCACCGCTCCGCGATAGCGCGGCGCCGCCAGCCGGTCCTGCAGAGTGCCGGGATCGACGCCGGCCACCGGAAGCACGTTCGAGAAAGAGAGGCCGTGCTTCCTCAGTGTCCGTTCCAGGGCCGCGAACATGGCCACCACCGCCCTCGGGCTCAGTTGGTTGTCGCGGCCGTCTCCCGCGGCGTTGTCGATGACGATGGCCGCCTTCGGCACGCCGGTCACGCTAGCCCGCAGAATACGCTGCACCGCTTCGGCGCCGCCGATCTGGTATGAGAACTCGTGGAAGTTGTCGTTCGAGTGGCCGTTGAAGTCCTTCAGGTGGCGTAGCAAAGGCGGCGAGGCATGCACCACGAGCACGCGCGGCGGGCGCGCCTCGCTCCGTTTCCGGGCCGCGCGGCGCCCGAAGCGGAGCGTGTAGTCCTTCAGTGGCATGGATGTGCCGGGGAACAGCGCCCGCGTGACGACCGGCCAGCTCTCCGCGGCCAGGCGGCCCGTCCATACACGCCTGAGCCGGCGCCCGGCCGGGTCGGGAGTCCAGTCGAAGTAGAACGGCCCTTCGACGCGGATCGCCCCGTTGACGCGGCGGATTCCTTTGTCCCGGAGCGCCAACAGGACCCGGAACGCGTTGGCGAAGAGGAAATACGGATCACCTTCCGCCCGCACGATCAGGTCTCCGTGAAGGGTCCCGCCGTCGACGGGACCGGCGGCCAGGAACCGGGTCCGGAAGCGCCGGTCCGGACGAAGCTTCGAGAGAAACGCCAGCGTGGTGGCGACCTTGGTGACCGACGCCGGATGGTACGGGCGCGTGGAGTTCAACGCGACCAGGACCTCGCCGTTCTCCGCGCGCACGAACACCCCGTGGTCGGCGCCGATCTCCTTCCGCGCCAGCGCTTGCAGCGCAGGCTCGGCCGCGAACGCCGGTGCACACAGGAGGTGGACGGCAAAAAAGGCCAACCCGAGATGTCTGTACATAGTCTGAATGACGACGTTTCAGCGCGGCGTATGCGCGGGACGCCTTATGGGATTCCTTGCGGGCACCGACCGGGGGGAGTATTCAAGAATGCATGCGGCGACGTCAAGGGGCGCTCGTCCATGAGTTACACGGGCCAGCGGCGTCAGGAGGACCATGACATGGGTGTTCTGATCGAAGGGGATTGGCACGAGGACGGCCAGGTACAGACCGATTCGCGCGGCAGCTTCGTCCGGGACGACTCCGTGTTCCGCAACTGGATCACGGCGGACGGCGCTCCGGGAACCACCGGCGGGGGCGGCTTCGGCGCGGAGCCCGGACGCTACCACCTGTTCGTATCGCCGTCCTGTCCGTGGGCGCACCGCGCCATGATCCTGCGCAAGTTGAAACACCTCGAAGACGTGGTCTCCATGTCCAGCGCGGACCGGCCCAAGACCGCGGGCTGGTCCTATTCCCGCGGCCTCGACGACCTCGAGCCCGGCGATGACGGAGTCTTCCGGCTGCACCAAGTCTACACCGCGGCCAAGCCCGACTACAGCGGCAAGGTCACGGTGCCGACCCTTTGGGACCGCCGGCGCCGCACCATCGTCAACAACGAGTCCTCCGAGATCATCCGCATGTTCAACTCGGCCTTCGACGGCCTCACCGATGTCCGGGAAGACTATTACCCGGCCGATCTGCGGGAGGAGATCGGCCGCATCAACGACTTCGTCTACGAGCACGTGAACAACGGGGTGTACCGCGCCGGCTTCGCCAAGTCGCAGGGGGCATACGAGGAGGCCGTAAAGAAGGTCTTTCACGGCCTCGACACCATGGAGGCGTGGCTGGCCGAACGCCGCTACCTGGCCGGCAACCGCGTCACCGAGGCGGATTGGCGCGCCTTCCCCACGCTGCTGCGCTTCGACCTGGTCTACCACGGCCACTTCAAGTGCAACCTCCGGCGCGTGCAGGACTATCCCAACCTGTGCGGCTACCTCCGGGAGCTGTACCAGTGGCCGGGAGTCCGTGAGACCTGCGACCTCGACGGGATCAAGGCGGGCTACTACGGCAGCCAGTCCCACGTGAACCCCACGGGCATCGTCCCCCTGGGTCCGTCCATGGATCACCTCGACGAGCCTCACGGGCGGGAGGCGCTGCCGGAGGCGGGGTAGCGGCAGTCCGCTCCCGTTTGACTGTCACGGCGGGGGCATCATAAACAGGGACCATACCAGCGACACAAGGAGACCGATCATGAGCGAACGCGTATGGGATCGTTATCTTTCGGAACAGGACAAGGCGCACGTGGCGATGAAGGCGCCCAGGCCCATCGGCTTCGGCAAGAGGCCCGCACTGCTTCTTATAGACCTCTACCGGTGGGTCTTCGGCGACAAGCCCGAGCCCGTGCTGGAGGCCATCAAGGAATGGCCCGGAAGCTGCGGCATGGCCGGGTGGAACGCTATCCCCCACATCCAGAAACTGCTGCAGACGGCGCGCGAGGTGGGCATTCCCGTCATCCACATCTCGGGCCTTCCCGAGGCCGGTGTCGACGAGTGGTCCTTCCGGCGTGACGGGGGAACGGACAACCTCTCGCCCGAAGCCCTGGAGCGGCGGCGCACGAAGTTCGACATCATCGACGAGGTGGCGCCGCGGCCCGGCGAAGCGGTGCTGCGCAAGCTCTCCCCCAGCGCCTTCTGGGGCACCCCCCTGGTGGCGCACCTGAACCAGTACGGCATCGACACCGTCATCGCCTGCGGCGAGAGCACCAGCGGCTGCGTCCGCGCCAGCGTGGTCGACGGCTGCACCTACCGCTTCCGCATGGTGGTGGCCGAGGAATGCGTGTTCGACCGGCACGAGGCCTGCCATGCCATCAACCTGTTCGACATGAACCAGAAGTACGCCGACGTGCTGGCGCTGGACGACATCGTGCAGTACCTGCACGCGTGGCGGGCGGAACGGCCGGCGGAGGCCTGATACAACCTGCATCCACCGTCCCGTCATTCCCGCGGCCCCTCCCTAAAAACCCCCGGAGCGGGGATAAAATGGGCGCCGGGTTTGCCAGGCCCCCCCCCCCCAGCTTAACCCCATAGGCGGGTAGGA
>JAPPHF010000156.1:8574-21470 GCA_028821115.1 Deltaproteobacteria bacterium
GTCATACCCGCGGAAGCGGGAATCCATGGGCCGCTGAGTTGCCCTGCCCCACCCCACCTGGATTCCCGCTTTCGCGGGTATGACGGAGGAGGCGCGGGAATCACGGAGGGGACGCGGGAATGATGGTTTCGGCCGCGGTACGGGCGCCGCGCCGATGGCGCCGCTAGTCGCTGGTGAGGTTGCTGGGACGGCCGTTCTCGCGCAGTTGCACACCGCCTTCATCCGCCTGTTTGCGCAGGCGGTCCCACTCGTCCCTGAACCCATGGGTATGGCCCCGGAAATGGGGCATGACGTAGCGCGCGAACAGCTCCAGCGAACGGCGCAGGTTCTGGCTGCCGGTCCACTCGTGGGTGGTGAGCAGGAGGCCGCCGAAGCCGCCGGTTTCCTGCTGCATGCGCTCGATGTGGCGGATGGCGTCATCCGGGGTGCCGATGATCCAGTCGCGCCGGTCCGCGGCCGAGCGCGCCGTGATCTCCGACGCGGGCTGGTCGGGATAGGACTCGTAGGGCCTCTTGAGGCCGATGGCGAAGAAGTACTCCATGTCCCGGGCGATGCCCGCCTCCACGTCCGCCCAGGCCTGCTCCCGCGTCTCCGCGAGATAGACGCTGGTGGCGATGCGCCAGTTGTCCCGGCTGGCGGTCTTGCCGTACTTAGCCGCCGCGGCCTCCACGGCCTTCCACTGCTCGGAGTGGGCGGGGTTGCGCCAGCGGTTCTTGCCCGCGGGTGACAGCAGCATCATGTCGTGCTTGCCGACCATCTCGAGGCTCCCGGAGGTTCCGGACGAGGCCACGGCCAGGGGCATGCGCGGCTGCTGATACGAACGGAGCTGCAGCCGCATGCCCTCGAAGCTCCAGAACTCGCCGTGGTGGTCGATGGGCTCGGGCGACTCCAGCAGACGCACGATGACGTCGATGGACTCGTCCAGCATCGCATGAAGCTTCTCGTTGGGGAGGCCGAAGAGCTTCTTGTCGGTCACCAGCGCGCTGGGGCCCACCCCCAGGATCGCTCGGCCGCGCGTCAGGTGGTCGAGGAAGGCCATGCGCTCGGCGACGTGGAACGGATGGTGGAACGGCGTGTTGATGACCGAGGTGCCGAGACGGATGCGCTTGGCGTGGGCCGCGGCCTTGGCCAGCGCCAGCTCCGGCGCCGGCATGTTCTCCCAGCCACCCGAATGATGCTCGCCGATGAAGAACTCGTCGAAGTCCAGCTCCTCGGCGTAGTGGATGAGCGAGATGTCCCGGTCGAACGCGAGCGCCGGGTTCTCCGACGGGTCGTGGATCGGCATCATGAAAAAGGAGAACTTCATCGTCATACCTCGAAATAACCGCCTGTGATGGCGTCGTTCCAAAGCTTGATGGCCGCCGGCGCCACACCCTGGGGAAGCCCTTCGTCGGCCTTCCAGAAGGCGTGCACGCCCGCGCCGAAGTGGGTCAGATGGGTCTTGGGCGCCGGCCGCATGGCCGCGAAGGCCGGCAGGATCACCTCCCTGTAGACCTCCGGGCTGTGGTCCCGGCTGTCCTTGGTGATGACGAAAAGAAACGGCGGCAGCGGCCGCGCGTCCGGTCCTGACAGCTCGCGCGGATAGCCCCGGTAACGCGCGATGAGCGCGTCGGTCTCCTCGCCGTTCATGTCGAGCCGTTCGGCGCTGACCCTGGCGGCCTCGGTCAGCGACGCCGCGATGTCATGGGTGACGACGTACTCCGCCTTGAACTGCGGCCGCGCCCTGGCCCTTTCCCAGTTGTCGAGGATCTCCTCCATCAGCAAGGGCAACTGCATGAGCACCGCCGGTCCCTGTTGTCCCAGCGCCTCGGGCCCGGCGTAGCGGGCCAGGTCGCGCCAGGTGCGGATGTAGAGCTCGTTGAAGGGGTCGCTGCGCACGGCGTCGTCGGTGCTCACGCGCTCGAAACCGGAGACCTTCCCCAGCGAGCCGCTCCAGTTGTCGCGCATGGCTCCCACGTGGCCGAAGGGCGTATGCTCGGTGGCCACCACGCCGGCGAAGTTGGGCACGCGCTGGGACAGCATGGAGACGAAGGGGCCGCCGGTGGAGTGGCCTTCGCCGTAGATGGAGAACGCCCCCTCGGGCAGGTGCCGGCGCATGGCCTCCTTCATCCCTTCCTCGAAGGCCACGGGCCACGCCGCCATGCGGTAGTAGAAGTTGGTGCCGGGTCTGGCCCGTGCGACGGTCCGGGTGCCGTAGCGAGCGCGCATGGAGACGTCGCGGGCGACCTCGTATTCCTCTCGCCCGATGGACTCCCCCTGCTTCCAGATGGGCGTACGGACGCTGCCGTCGGGGTGGATGGTGTCGCCCGGCCAGTCCCGGCCCGCCTCGGAGAAGTTGAACCGGCCCGGAAACGTGCCGCTCAGGACCTTGAAACCGAACTTGCCGGCGGCGACCGAAGCGACGCTCTCCATGGTCTTGTAGTCGCCCGAGCCGCCGTGGAGCAGGAAGATCCCCACCTTTTTGCCGTCCGCGCCGTGCGCGATCCTGGCCTCGTCCCGGGGCTGGTAGACCACCACACCGATGTCCCAATCCATGCCCAAGGCTTCGATCCGGATGATGTCCTCCTCGACACTCACCGGAATGTCGGGCATGCCCAGTACCGCCTCGGAATCGCGGAGGGTCTGCTCGCGCGATACCGTCGCGGGCAATTCGATACGTGAACCGGTCATGGAAATCCTTTCCGTAGGAGCCTGTCTACTACAGAGACGGTCCGCCCGCCACAAGCCTTGCAAACACGCCCCGCGAACGCGCCCGGCCGGCCAAGGGGAGTGCCGGGCACCAGCGTTTGACAAGGGGGCGAGAGCCGTCCACAAAGTTCATGGACAGGTCGCCGACCGGGAGTCCAAGCCATGTTCCGCTTCTCCCCCAACCCCAACAGCGCCGGACGCATCCGCTGGACCGACTGGAGTCCGGCCGCCTTCGAGCGCGCGCACGCCGAAGGAAAGCCGGTGATGCTCTTTCTGGGGGCCTTCTGGTGCGGCATCTGCCAGCGCATGGACGAGACGACCTTCTCGGACACCGAGATCATCGCGCTGTTGAACGCCTACTTCGTCCCGGTGCGCGTGGAAGACGCCCAACGGCCCGACATCGACGTGCGCTACAACCGCAACGGCTGGCCCACCATCGTGTTCCTGAGCGCGGAGGGCGACTACCTGGCAAGCGTGAACTACCTGTCGCCCAAGGACTTCAGCGACGTTCTCGTGCGCGTCCACGTGGGCTATCAGGAGCCCACGCCGGCCCCCGCGACGGATACGCCCGTACACGATCCGCCGGCCGGCGAACCGGTGTTGCGGCCGGAAGCGGTCGACGAAATCGCGGAGATCGTATGGACCCTGGCCGATCCCTTGCACGGCGGCTACGAGGCGGAGTGGAAGTTCCCCCACTGCAGCGCCAGCGAGTTCCTGCTGGGCCGTTATGAAGCGACCGGCGATGCGGGCTACCTCAACCACGTGCGGCTTACCCTCTACAGCATGCGCCAGAGCAAGACTCATGACCCGGAAGGCGGCTTCTTTCGCTACTCCTCGAAACCGGACTGGAGCGAACCCCACCACGAGAAGCTCCTGTCCGACCACGCCGGCGTGCTCGACAACGCCCTGCAGGTATTCGAGCTGACCGGGGAACCCTTCTTCCGGGAACTCGCCGAGGAGATCCTGGACTACCTGAACCAGGGGTTCCGCGACTCCGTCGAACCTTATTTCCACGGCTGCCGCGACTACATCCGCATCACGCCGGGCCGTGACCTCCCGCCGGAGTCGGTTCTGCACAGGAACCGGGGCATGTTCTCCATCACCGATCCCTGGATGTACACGGACGCCAACGCCCGCGCCGTCTCCGCCTGCCTGCGTGCCGCCCGGACACTGGGACGCAGGGACCGCGAGGAGCAGGCCCTGGAGACGTTGCGGTTCCTGCTGGAACGGTGCCGGGACGGCTCCGGTGGGATGGCCCACTATTTCGACGACGCGCCCCGCTTGCGGGGACTCCTCACGGACCAGGCGCTCATGGGACGCGCCTTGATGGAGGGGTTCGAGGTCGCCGGCGATCCGGTCTTCCTGGAGCACGCCGAAGCGCTGGCGGCGTTCATCCGCACCAACCTGAGGAATCCGGCCGGAGGCTTCTTCGACATAGCGGAGAAGGGTCCGGCCTTCCTCCGCTATCCGTTGACGCTCGTCAACGAGAACGGCGCCGCGGCGCGCTTCTTCCTCAAGCTCTACAGCCGGACGAGGAAGCCGGACGACCGCGAATCCGCCGCGTGGGCGCTCAACTGTTACCGCGGCGACTTCACCGAACACGGCGTCCACGCGGCCGAGTACGGCACGGCGCTGGCCGAGTACACCGGGTATGTGGGGTCTTCATCGACGCCACCAAAATGAAGGCACCGGTGCTTTGCCATCGCCGCAGGAATGTGGAATCATGTGGCGACTCCACATGGAGGCCACCACGTGAACCTGACACTCGCGTACCACCCGGTGCGAGCCCTTCGGTTCGGCACGCCCACACGCCTCGACGGCACCACCCTCGACATCGATACGGATGATCTCCGCGCGCTGCTGTTGGAGGACGAGGCGCTTGCAGACGTCGCCTTCGAACAGGTGGCTCCCGGCGAGGACTGCCGGGCGGGACCGGTCTTCGACATCATCGAGCCCAGGGCCAAGACGGCAGGCGACGGTCCGGACTTTCCCGGCATTTTGGGACCTCCCCTGACCGCCGGCAAGGGCACCACGCACGTGCTGTCGGGCATGGCAGTCACGGTCTTGGACGAGCATGCCGCCGGAGGCTCCCGCGGCTCCATCGGCCGCGTCCTGGAGATGACCGGACCGGCGGCGGAGGGTTCGTGCTACTCGCCGTTGCACCACCTGGTGGTCGTCCCCCGGATGGCCCCGGGAAAGGACGGGGCCACGGCTCAGCGGGCGAAGCGGGTGGCTGGGCTCAAGACCGCGGTCTATCTCGCCCAGGCCTCAACGGCGCATGCACCCTCCGAAAGCCAGACCTTCAACCCCGTGGATCCCGGCCCGCCGGGCCGTCAGGGCCTGCCGCGGGTGGCTTACGTGGGACAGATCTTCTCCCGCCAGCGCCGAGCGGAACTGGACGAGCCGGTGCTCTACGGGCACAACACCACGGGGATGTTGCCGGTGCTGCTGCATCCCGACGAGTGGCTCGACGGCGCGGTGGTGACCTCCTACTACACCTCCATGGGAGGCGCAGAGACCTACCTTTACCAGAACCATCCCATCATCACCGAGCTTTACAGGCGACACCACACCGGCGAGCTAAACTTCGTCGGCACGGTGGCGAGCATCGCCGGATCGGACAACACCGACCGGGACCGCAACTGCCGCGCCGCTGCGTCCCTGGTCAAGTGGGCGCTCAACGCCGACGCCGCGGTGCTCACCAAGTACGGCGGCGGCGTACCCCACGCCGATCTCGCCGAGACCGCCCGGCTGCTGGAGTCGGAAGGCATCCGCACCTCGGTCATGGTCTCGGACGTGTCGCGGGACCGCCGCGTGGAATCGGCCCTGCTGTTCAACTTCCCCGAGGTCGACGCCATCGTTTACGGCGGCGGCAACGACACCCGCTGGGAGGTCAGGCCGGCCGCGCGGGTGATCGCGGCGACGCCGGCCATCGGCGAGCTCCTGGCCGGGGCGCGGGAGCTGGGCGCCATGAACGTGGCCGGCGTGACCAACCAGCAAGGCGCCTCGAGGCTGCGGGCGGTGGTGTATTAGGGAAATGACGTAGTTTACGACAGGGAGGCCAACCCATGAGGATCGTCCACTACCTGAACCAGTTCTTCGGTGGAATCGGCGGCGAGGAGGAAGCCAACAGCCCTCTTCAGGAGGCCGATAACGCCGTCGGCCCGGGCCGCCTGCTGGAGCAGACCCTCGGCGACGGAGCCACCGTGGTCAGAACGCTGATCTGCGGCGACAACCACGCCGTGGAGAACCAGGAGGAGTTGGTTGACGCGGTCGTGGAGCGCGTCCGCGAGGCCGACGCCGACCTGTTCGTGGCCGGACCCTGCTTCGACGCAGGACGCTACGGCATGGCCGCCGGCGCCCTGTGCAGCGCGGTGCAGACCGAACTCGGCATACCTGCCGTCACCGCCATGCACGAGGAGAACCCCGGTGTGGACCTCTACCGCGAGGGCCTCTACATCGTCGACTCCGGCCGGAACGCGGCCAAGATGAAGGAGGTGGTCCAACGCATGGCCGGGCTGGCACGGAAACTGGTCGCCGGCGACCCCATTGGTTTGCCCCGGGAGGAGGGCTACCTGACCCGCGGCCTGATACGCGACCAGTTCGTCGACAAGTCCTCGGCGGAGCGGCTGGTGGACATGGTCCTGGCCAAGGTCCAGGACCGGTCGTTCGACACCGAGATGCCCGTCACCTCCTTTGAGCCGGTGGCGAGGCCGAGGGGAGTCGATGACCTCTCCCAGGCCAAGGTGATGCTCATCACCGACGGCGGCTTGGTCCCCAAGGGCAATCCGGACAACATCGAGGGAATGGCGGCCACCCGCTGGGGCGCCTATGATATCTCCGGCGCCGACGACCTGGCGGGCGAGGACTACGAGATCTCCCACGGCGGCTACGATCCCCGCTTCGTCCAAGCCGACCCCGACCGCTTGGTGCCGCTTGACGCCCTGAGACAACTGGAGAAGGAGGGCGCGGTGGGCAAAATACACGGCGAGTTCCTCTCCACTTCCGGCCTTTCCAATCCCCTCTCCAACACCCGGCGGCTGGGCCGGGAAATGGCCGAGAAGGTGAAGCAGGAGGGGGTCGACGCCGTCATCCTCACTTCCACGTGAGGCACCAGCACTCGCAGCGGCGCTGCGATCACCACCGAGTTGGAAAAGGCCGGCGTCCCCGTCGTGCAGATGACCTCCGCCCTACCCATCGCAAAGATGGTGGGCTCCAACCGTGTCGTGTTGGGAGCCGGCATCGTCCACGTGGCTGGCGACGCAAGCCTGCCGGCGGACGAGGAAAAGGCGCTGCGCCGGAAACTGGTCGAGGAGGCGTTGGATTCGCTGAAGGCCGAGGGGAACGCCGACTAACCCGCGGGCTCGAGGCGCACGATTACACCGTTGGTTTCGTCGCTCAGGAGGTAGACGTAGCCGTCCGGCCCCACCCGCACGTCGCGGATCCGGCCGATGGTCCCCTCCAGCATCCGCTCCTCTCGCACCACTCGCTCTCCATCCAGCTCCAGACGAGCGAGCAGGCGGAACCTCAGCGCGCCCACCAGCAGGTTGCCGCGCCAGCCGGGGAACTTGTCGCCGTCGTAGAAGGCCATTCCCGAGGGGGCGATGGACGGCGTCCACTGGTAGAGCGGCTGGGCCATGCCCTCCTTGTGGGTCCCTTCGCCAATGCGCGTGCCGATGCCGTAGTTCCTCCCGTAGGTGATCACGGGCCAGCCGTAGTTCACGCCCGCGCGGATGATGTTGACCTCGTCGCCGCCCTGCGGACCGTGCTCGTGGGTCCAGAGCTCGCCCGTCCGAGGATGGATGGCCGCGCCCTGAATGTTGCGGTTCCCGAGGGTGTAGATCTCGGGCCTGGCCCCGGCCACTGACCGGAAGGGGTTGTCCCGCGGCACGCCGCCGTCCTCGGTGAGGCGAATCACGGAACCGGCATGATCGCCGAGATCCTGCGCGCTCGGGCGGTTACCCCGGTCTCCCAGGGTGAGAAAAACGTGCCCGTTGCCGTCGAACACCACGCGTCCCCCGAAGTGGCGGCCGCCGAATGACTTCGGCAACGCCCTGAACAGGACCTTCACATCGGTGAGCCGGTGGCCGTCGAGCCGCCCCCGGGCGAGCTCGGTGCCGTAGCCCCCCTCCCCCCTTCCGGCATAGGCGAGGTAGACGAGCCGGTTGCGCGCGAAGTCCGGATGCAGCACCACGTCGTGCAGCCCGCCCTGCCGCCGCTCGGTCACGGGCCCGGGAAGCCCGGAGATGGGTGTGGGATCCAGCGTCCCGTCGGAGGCGACGTAGCGGAGCCGGCCCTGCCTTTCGCTGACCAACATCCGTCCGTCAGGGAGGAACGCGAGGGACCAGGGCCGCACGAGCCCTCGGGTGAGGATACGGACGCTGACGGTGTGCCGCTCGGTCCTTTCAATGGTGTCCGCGCCGGCGAACCCTGACCAGCAAACGGTCAGGGTGACGAGGTACGCGACCACGTAGCGCCACGGTAGATCTCTGAACATGTCACTTGGCCGGCAGGGAACCGGCGAACTCCACGGCCCGATCCAACCACGTTTTCAGGTCCCCCTCTGATTGGACGCCTTCGGGTTCCACGAGCGCCCATCCCTTCATGACGCGTCCGGTGATGTTGGCGGGCTTCGCGTGGGGTTCGGCCAGCGTCTGGTCGTGGTCCTTCTTGTCCAAGCGCACGACGAGGGAACCCTTCCAGGTGCCGGCGCACATGTTTCCGTTGAGCATGAAGCAGACGCCGCCGAACATGTTCCGCTCGGCAAATCCCTTCCGCGGCAAGAGAAGCGCTCGTATGCGACCGGCCAGTAACTCGTCGTCGGTCACGTCCGTCGCCTCCCGCTCGCCGTTCCGCGATAACCGCTCACGGCATGACCATCCCGCCGTTGACGTGCAGGGTGGCGCCGGTGACATACTCACTCTCATCGCCGGCGAGAAAAAAAATGCCGTCGGCGATCTCCTCGGGCATGGCGGCCCGTCCCATGGGCAAGGTGCCCGACAGCGCGGCCCACTCGTCCGCGTCGTACTTGCCCCGCACCCGCTGGGTGCCGGTGAGGCCGGGGGCGATGGTGTTCACGCGGATGCCGTGGGGCGCCAACTCCGTGGCCAGGGACTTGGAGAAGGCGATGATGGCGGCCTTGGAGGCGGCATAGTGGGTGCGCTCCGCGCCGCCGGTGATGCCGAAGTTCGAGGCGGTGTTGACGATGGTGCCCTGCCCCGCTCGCTTCATGGGGGCGATGACGGCCTGAGAGCACAGGAACGTGGTCTTGAGGTTGAGGTCGAGGCACTCCTTCCACTGGGCGGCAGTGACTTCGTGAATCGCGCCCCTATGGAACGTGCCGCCGGCGAGGTTCACAAGCACGTCGATGCGGCCGCAGGCGGCCAGGATTTGCTCGAAGGCTGCCGTGACCTCTCCCTTTTGCGTCAAGTCCGCCCGGATGAACTGCCCTTCCACCGGCTTGGCTTCAAGGAGCGCCAGCGTCGCCGCGCCCGCCTCCGCATCCCGGTCCAGTATCACCGGACGGTAACCCTCTTCGCTGAAACGAAGCACCGTGGCGCGGCCGATGCCGCTGGCGCCGCCGGTCACCACAATCACCTTGGAATCCAAAACAGTAGACATTGGTCTTACATCCCTGCCCCACGTGCGCGAGAGCCCGCAGAGGCATCATAAAGTGTTGGATTTACTCTAGTTATATCTTTATCCCAAACGTTCCGACGCGTTGCATCGCCGCCACCGATACTCTTCAGTCGCCACAAATTTGACCCCAGTCACTTTCGGCACGCTTACGGTGCACAGGCCGCCCCAGCGTGTAGGTGTCTTGTGTCAGGGGACGGTGACGTGGCCGAAACCGAGTACCGTGGCCTCTCCGAACACATTATCGATCGTCTGTCGGTGGATCACAAGGACACCGCGTTCTGGGGCCATCGATGGCCATACCCGCCTCCGATGCACTCTTATCGCCTCCCGCTTATAACTCTGTCGCTTTCGATACGGAGGCGCGCGACCGCACCCGGCGGTCAGGCGGTGGCGAACCTCCTGACCTCGACCGGCTCGCGGTCATGCTGCGCGTGCCAGAGGTCGTACTGCATCTGCTGGGTCAGCCAGCTTTCAGGGCTGCCGCCGAAGGCCTCCGACAACCGGATGGCCATCTCGGGGGATATGCCGAGGCGGCCGTTGAGCAGCGTGGACAGCGTGTTGCGCGATACCGCGAGCCCCTTCGCGGCCTCGGTCACCGTCAGGCCCAGGGGTTCGAGGCACTGGCGCCGGATGAATGCGCCCGGATGGGGCGGATCGTGCATAAGCATGGGCATAGCCTCCCTAGTGGTAGTCCAGGTAGTCGACGTCGGCGGCGTGGCCTTCGTCAAACCGGAAAATGACCCGCCAGTTGGGGCGAACCGTCACCGTCCAGAAACCGGCATATTCACCGCCGAGCCGATGCAGCCGGAACCCCGGCAGGTCCATGTCGTCCGGGGTGGCAGACGCGTTGAGGCGCACCAGGATGTCGCGTACGGTTTCGCGGTGCTCCGGGTGTATGCGCCGCGCATCGCCGCGCTCCATGAAGCGCCGAAGCGTGTGGCGCGCGTTCTCTCGCGCGATGACAGCCGGTCGAGCAAGACCGCGCGCCGTCCGGCGCTACTGCATGATCGCTCCGCCGTTCACCACGACGGTCTGCCCGGTGACGAACTTCGCCCGGTCGCTGGCGAGGAACACCGCCGCCTTGGCCATGTCCCGCGGCTGGCCGATACGCCCCAGCGGGATCCTGGCGGCGTTGGCGTAGAGCTCCTCTTCGGTCCTGTGGCCTCTCGGTTGCGCGGTGTCCGACACACCCGGGCAGATGCAGTTGACGGCGATGCCCGAGGGCGCCAGCTCCAGCGCGAGGCTCTTGGTAAAGCCGATGATGCCGCCCTTGGAGGCCGCGTAGTGGGCGCCGTTGTCGGCTCCCTGGAGCCCCCGGCCGGAGGTGATGCTGACGATGCGGCCGCTGCGTTGCTCGAGCATTTGCGGCACAACCGCCCGGCTGCACAGGAACGTGCCGAACAGGTTGGTGCCGATGACCCGTTCCCACTCGTCCTCGGGCATGTTCGCCACCGTATTGGTGGGATAGATGCCGGCGTTGTTGACCAGGATATCGACCTTGCCGAAACGGTCCAGGCAGGCCCGCACCATGGCGTCGACGGAGTCTTCCCGCGATACGTCCGTGGCGAGGGCGAGGGCGGTGCCGCCGCCCTCTTCTATCTTCCGCTGCACGGCGTTGACCGTGTCTTCCCGCAATTCCGCGACCACGACGCTCGCGCCCTCTTCGGCCATCGCCAAGGCGATGGCTTCGCCGATTCCCTGACCCCCTCCGGTTACGATTGCCGTCCGGCCTTCGAGTCTTTGCATAGGAATGCTATTTAGAACCTTCGCCCTGTGTTGGCAATACGGCCCGTGGACATTGCCTCCGCCACGACCCCTCCTGGATTCCCGCTTGCGCGGGAATGACGGAGTAAGGGGCGTGAGCGGCACCAGGTTTCAACCGAGGAGAATCCGGCGACATGGACACGGCAGTCCCGCTCGATATCCGCAACGTCTCGTACTCGGCGGACCGGCACACGATCCTCGACTCCATCGACTGGACCGTCGGCCGGGGCGAGCACTGGGTGGTCCTGGGACCCAACGGCTCGGGCAAGACCACCCTGCTGAAGATGGCCTGCGGCTATCTGTGGCCCAACCAGGGCGGGGCCGTCTACCGCAGCGGGAGCCGGCGGGTGGACCTCCGGGAACTGCGTAAGGGTATCGGGTGGGTCACCGCCTCGCTTACCCCTCAGATTCCCGGCCGGGAGCGGGCGCTGCGGACGGTGGTGTCGGGGAAGTTCGCCCAGATCGGCCTGCTCGAGATGTCCACGGTCCGCCCCGACGAGGAAGACTACGCGCGGGCCGAGGCCGTCATGGAGCGCATGGGATGCCTCCACCTGAAGGACCAGGCGTTCGGCACACTGTCCCAGGGAGAGCAGCAGAAGGTCCTCATCAGCCGGGCGCTGATGACCCACCCCTACCTGATGTTCCTGGACGAACCGTGCGCGGGGCTGGATCCGGGCGCCCGGGAAGGCCTGCTGGCGGCGCTGCAAGAGCTGGGGCGAACCAGCGACGCCACCGCGCTGGTCTACGTCACCCATCACATCGAGGAGATCCTGCCCGCCTTCGAGAAGACCCTGGTGCTCAAGGGCGGCCGGGTGTTGCGGTCCGGCGCCACGGACAAGGTGATCACCGAGACCCTGCTGCAGGAGCTCTACGACACCCCGCTTGCGTTGAGGCGAAGCAACGGTCGATACTGGACGGTCGGGGCCTGAAGGGAGGAAACCTTGAAAGTCGTAACCTGGAATCTGAACTCCATCCGCGCGCGCGAGGATCGGTTGCTGGGCTGGCTCTCGCGCCAGAACCCCGACGTGGTCTGTCTCCAGGAAACCAAGGTCACCGACGAGCAGTTTCCCCACGAGGCCGTGAAGGAGCGGGGCTATCACGCCGCAGTGCACGGCCAGAGGACCTACAACGGCGTGGCGATCCTCTCCCGGGAGCCCATCGAGGACGTGCGCATCGGCTTCGGCGACGGCGCTGACGACCCCCAGGCGCGCTGCATCTGCGGGATGATCCAGGGCGTCCGGTTCATATCGGTCTACGTCCCCAACGGATCAACGGTCGAATCGGACAAGTACGTCTACAAGCAGGAATGGCTGGAGCGCCTGTTCGTCTATCTCGACAGGACCCACGCGCCCGGAACGCCGCTGCTCATCTCCGGCGACTTCAACATCGCGCCCGACGTGGCGGACGTGGCGGAGCCGGACGAGTGGCGCGGCACCGTGCTCTTCAACCCCGACATGACCGGCGTGATGACGCGGCTCGCGGAATGGGGACTCCAGGACGTGGTGCGGATTCACAACCCGGATCCCGGGCTCTATTCGTGGTGGGACTACCGCCAGCTCGCGTTCCCGCGCAACCAGGGGCTTCGCATCGACCACATCCTCGCCACCCCGGAGCTGGCATCGCGGTCAACCTCCGCCGGTGTCGACCGGGACGAGCGCAAGGGCTCGAAACCGTCGGATCACGCGCCGGTGATGGCGGAGCTGGACTGGCCGCAAGGTTGACGTGTATTTGGGATGCCGCGGGGGTTAACCCGCATTCCGGGAACCCCCCCCGACCGCTTTACACGGGTTTTTTTTAACCCGTAA
>JAPPHF010000156.1:21480-24890 GCA_028821115.1 Deltaproteobacteria bacterium
TATTTGGGATGCCGGGGGGGTTCACCGGCTTGCGGTTAACCCCCGCGTCGCGTTTCACGCGGTTATTTCTTCCGCGGTACCGCCGCCCATGCCTCGATCTCGATAAGCATGTCCTGCAGATCGATGCCGACGCCACGCAGCAGTGTGGCGGGGCGGGGATGGGCCCGCAGATCGGGCTCGTGCTCCTCGAAGAACGCGTACATCGCGTCACGCATGTCGAACACGTCCTCGCGCCGGGTGAGGAAGTAGCGGATCATGACGATGTGCTTGAGCTCGCCGCCCATCATCTCAAGGTTGTCCTTGATGTCCTGCCAGGCCTGGGTGGTCTGCTCCTTGATGCCGCCGACGACCTTGCCGCGGCCTTCCCGTTCCTGGTTGGGCTCCCGGCAGGGCGCGTCCTCGAACGGATCGCGTCCGGTGGAGCCGGAGAGGAACAGGATGTCCACGTCGCCGCGGGTACGGAACCCGGTGGCCCAGTTCATCTTCTCCTTGTGGTAGTGCGGCCAGAGCGTGCCCCAGTCGTACTCGGTCTTCTCCGCGTCCTGCCGTTTCACCGCTTCAGGGTTGGTTGGCATAGTTATGCACCTCCTTGTGTTTTGATGTTCTGACTGCGGAAAGTCGATTGCCGGACCCGGGGCCTCTATCCCAGGCCGACAAAAGGAATGGTTATGCCCTCGGTCCGCTCGATATAGCGAACGAACCGGTACTTGTACTCCGCCAGATCGACGTTGGGGCGCGGGATCTCGCGGTGGATGAGGCTCTCCTCGACCTTGCACACCACGTAGTGGAGCCCTTCTCCGGTCACGCCCGGGAGGCCGTGCTCCTTGAAGCCCTCGATGTCGTCCACGGTCACGGCGTTCTCGATCCCCGACGCCCGGGCGATGGCGGCGATGTCCGTATTTCCGGCCGTTGCCGTGGGCTCGCTCATGGTGCTGCCGCTGTAGACCTCGTTGTCGAACACGAACACTGTCAGGTTGGTGAGATTGAGATTGCCCAAGGTCGGCAGATTGAACAGCGACAGCAGGACGCTGCCGTCGGATTCGAGCACGATGACGCGGCGGTGGGGCAGCGCCAGCGCCAGTCCCATGCCCACGCCCGTGGCGCATCCCATCATCCCCACCAGGAGGTTGCCCTCGTGCTGCGACAGGTGGAACCATTCGATGCGCTGGCCGCTCTGGGAGGAGAGCACCAGTTGATCGGTCATCAACGGCGCGACGAGCTCAAGACAATCGCGCCGGATCATCGGGCGAACTCCCCGGAGAAGATCAACGCGGCCGGCGCCCGCATGGAATCGCTGACCCGCTGGGCGTCCCTGATGTGCCGGTCGAGATTGTCGGCGTTTTCGATGACGCGGTATTCGAGCCCGAGCCCCTCGAGGGTGGGGATCATCCGCATGCCGATGGTGACGTAGAGGAAACTGTTCCGCTGGTCCGCGAAGCTGCCCAGAAAGCCGATGAGCAGCAGGATCGGCACGCCCATCTGCTTGCCCACGGTGAGGAGCGAGTAGGCGGACACGTAGGGCCCCGTGCTCTCCATGTAGCAAGCCACCCGCTTGCCGCCCAATGCCGCGCCCGCGGCGATGGTGATGGCCTCCTGCTCGCTGGCGGCGGCTACCATCTGCACCGTGCCGTCCTCGCGCAGGAGCGGCAGGATCTGGCTCAGCCGGCTCTCCGGCAGGTAGGTTATGAAATCGATGCCCACGGCCTTCAAGCCATGGACGATCTTCTCAGCGAGTACCGGTTCCATCAGAGGCTCCTGCTTGGACGGCTACCGGCTCCAGTTGCAGATGGTGGCCGCCGACAACGCGTAGATCTGCGAGGCGCGCACGATCTCGTCGATGTCGATCTGCTCCGACCGGGTGGTGAAGCGGCCGCCGCCCAGGCCGAACTTGCAGGCGGGGATGCCCATCTCGTTGTAGATGTTGGTGTCGGTCCAGATGCTGGAGCGGAAGGTGTTGACCGGCGTCGTTTCCTTGCCGAACAACTCCTGGTGGGTGCTCTCGATGACCTCCACCACCGGTTCGATGCCCTTGGCCTCGTAGCCCATCTTCGACGTGTACATCTCGATGTCGTACTCGTAGCCGGTGGCGTCCATCACCGCGCGCAACTGACGCTGCACTTCCATGGGCCGGAGCTCCGGCGGAATACGCACGTCCACGTAGAGCGAACAGATGCCCGGATGGTAGTTGGGCCGGTAGGGCGCGCCCCCCTGGACCGCGCCCAGGTTGACCTTGGGGATGATCGGGCCGTTGGCCGACTGGTACACGTGGTTGGCCTCGAACCCCTCGGCCCAGGCATCCACCGCCTGCGCCACCCTGGACATCTTGAGCACCGCATTGTGCTCTTCGGGCGGTTCCTGCTCCCGCGTGACCCCCCAGGCCGCATGGGGATTGCCGAAGGTGTCGATCTTGAACTGGGCCACGCCGGCCTGGGTCCAGACGATGGACAGGGCCGAGCGGTCGGCCACGATAGCGTAGTCGGACTGGACGCCGTAGGTGAGCAGGTGGCGCGTGCCGGTGCCTTCGCCGCGGTAGAGCCCGGACTGGTACGGCCCGATGGGGGTGCGGGAGATCTCGCCCGCCACCGCCGCCAGGATCAGGTCGCCCTTGACGGCCAGGCCGCTCTGCTTGAGCGCCTTGCCGGCCACCATGAAGGCCGCGAGACCCGACTTCATGTTGGAGGCGGCCAGGCCGAACACCTTGCCGTCCCGGATGGCGCCCTGGAGCTCGCTCGGGGGCTCCAGCTCCCGGCACAGCATCAGATCGTCCTCCCCGCCGGTGAAGCTCGTGTCCATGTGGCCGTTGATCATCAACGACACGCCGCCGCCGCTGCCCTGAAGCACTCCCACCGCGTTGACGCGGTTGGGGTCGATCTCCTGCCGGATGGGCTTGAGGCCGTTGCGCCCGTACCAGTCGAGGATGAACTCGCCGATCTCCTTCTCCGATCCGGTGGGGCTCAGGATGTCCACCAGGTCCCGGGTGAGCTCGGCCAGTTCCTGGCCGTCGATGTGCTGGAGGATCCGTTCCTTGGTGCTGCTGTCCATGTTGCAGTTTGCGTTGGGCGCGGGCTAGCTCTTCCGCTGCTTGTCTATCTTCATGATGGGCATGACCCCGCCGACGTCGACCTTGTAGAGGTCCTGGAGCAGCTCGTGGGTTTCCTCGGCCTGCTTGGCGATGGACTCGATCTCGTCCTCGGTGAGATTGAACCCGTACTCCTTGTCGATCTCGCGAATCCGTTCCTTCACGGCCGTTCCTCCGATCTGCGACTGTCTGTCAAGGGATCGCGCGGGGCATGAGCCCACGGCTCCTGAACCGCTCGTAACACGCGGCCCCGAACGTGTCAACGCGGGCTTTCCCACTGTTAGCGCAAAGCGATAATGTCCCCTTTTCAACAAAGCTAAGATGTCCCCTT
>JAPPHF010000119.1 GCA_028821115.1 Deltaproteobacteria bacterium
CCGACGACGAGAAAGACAAGCATATCGGTAAAGAATTACGTGGGACAGGACACTAAGACCCGTCCGAGCAACCGGCAATTGCGACTCCTGCTCGCCTGGCTGGTGCACCTTTACACCGCCCTCGGTGCGGCGGTGGCGGTGTTCACCTTGGCGCTGGTGGCGGCGGGCCGCTATCGCGAGGCGCTGGCGCTCATGGGGCTGGCGCTGATCCTGGACGCCACCGACGGAACTTTTGCCCGGGCGGCGAGGGTGAAGGAGCTGATCCCCAAGGTGGACGGCGCCCGCCTGGACGACATCGTCGACTACCTCAACTACGTCTTCGTTCCGGGCTTTCTGCTGGTTTGGGCCGATTTGTTGCCCGCCGGCCACGGTTGGTGGATCGTTTGCCTGCCGCTTCTCGCAAGCGCCTACGGCTTCTCACAGACCGACGCCAAGACCGCCGACCACCATTTCCTGGGCTTTCCTTCCTACTGGAACGTGGTGGCGTTCTACTGCTTCGTGCTGGACTCCGCTCCCTGGTTCAACGCCCTGGTGGTGATGGCGTTGTCGGTGATGGTCTTCGTGCCCGTCCGCTACCTGTATCCCAGCCGCAACACCCTGCTCCAGGGGCTCACCATCAGTCTGGGAGCGATCTGGGGGGTGTGGTGCTTCGTGATCGTGTACCTGCTGCCCGACCCGCCCTACTCCCTGGCCCTTGGATCGTTGTTCTTCCCCGCCTACTACCTCGCGCTGTCGTTCTGGTCGCATCTGCGCTCCCCCACATAAGGAGAACCGCACTAGCGCGTGGGCTCGACGGACTCGTCGCGGTGGATGCGGACGGCCAACACGTCGGCCTCGGCGCAGACCTGTCGCTCGCAGCTCAGGGTGCAGGTGAGAAAGGTCTTCCGTCCCTGCACCGTGCGGATGGAGGCGCGAAGCTCCAGGGGTTTCCCCAGGGGCGTCGGACGCCGGTAGTTGATGGTCATGTTGGCCGTGACGAAAAAGACTCGCGGTGCGCTGCCGATGGGCCGCCGCTCGTCCCGGTAGGCCCGGGCGATGGCGAGGTTCATGCTGTGGCAGTCGAGCAGAGTGGCGATGACGCCGCCGTTGACCACCTCGCGGGTGCCGCCGCAATGGTGCGGCTCCGCCGTCCAGGTGCCGACCGCGTCCTCGCCGTCCCAGCGGCTCTTGATCTGAAGCCCCTGCTCGTTGGCCGGACCGCAGCCGTAGCACAGGGTGGTCGCCCCCTGGTCCTGAAAGGACAACTCCTCGGCCATGCGCTCTTCTCCTCGGCCGGTCCTGACCGGCCCGGACACCGCGCCGGCTAGCCGGCGCGCGCGACGCCCAGCCGGAGCTGCCCGATCCCTTCGATCTCCGCCACCAGCTCGTCGCCCGCCGCCAGTTGTCGCTGGAACTCCGGCGAGTCCGGGTTGCCGCTGGCGATGAGGTCACCGGGCATCAGCGTGCCCACATGCGAGAGATAGCTCACCAGCCGGGCGACGCCGTTGATCATACCGCCGGTGCTGGCGGACTGCCGCAGGTCGTCGTTCACCCACAGGCGCATCTCAAGGGACTGCGGATCGGCTATCTGGTCCCGGGTGACGATCCAGGGCCCCACGGGCGCGAAAGTGTCGAACCCCTTGCGCACGCAGCGGGTGCCCATGAGGTTCTTGCCTGATCCGTATCCCCGGGCGGTGACGTCGAGGATGACGCTGTAACCGAACACGGCGTCCAGGGCCTCGTCCATCGACAAGTCCCGGCTCTCCCTGCCGATGACGACGCACAGTTCCAGCTCCGGGAAGATGGTCTCGGCGTCGGCCGGGATGAGGATGTCCTTGCCCGGGCCGACGACGGCGGACGGCGGTTTGAGGAAGATGTGCTCCAGCAACTCGTCCGGCGGTCGCTCCCGGGCCTCGCCCCGCCCTCCGGCACTGGTCAGGTTCGCACCCCCGCGCTTGTAGTTGCCGGCGGCCGCCCAGATCTTCGAGGGGGCGGGCACCGGGGCCGCCAGTTGCGCGGCGTCGAGGGCTGTCGGGGTCGTCTCCGAGACGGCGCGTTCGATGGCTTCGCGGCTCGTTTCATACGAGGCCGCCAGATCGATCATCGAGCCGCAGATTCCGTCGAGAGAGACCATCCCGTCTTCCGACGTGACCGCGGCCACGGTGTCGTCCTTAAGGGTCGCAAACCGCATCAAATACCTCCATCGATGCAAGCGTCGCCCGGGGTTGGGGGCGGAAATACATGGTGGGAATGCCGTCGAGGCGGCCGAGGCCGCCGCCGCCCGGCGGGCGGCTATTTTAGTGGGGGGGGGGATTATAGGGGAAAATTAGGGGGGTAATTTTTTTATTTGGGTGAGCGCGGGCCGGGGGGGGGGGGGGGGGAGGG
>JAPPHF010000194.1 GCA_028821115.1 Deltaproteobacteria bacterium
GCGCCATGTGCGTCGCCTCGGTGCCCGAAGCCGTGAAGCGCACCCGCTCGGCGCAGGGCACCAGACGCTGCACCCATTCGCCCCATTCCACTTCCGGCTGGTGACTGGCCCCGTAGTGCGAGCCCTGGAGTACGGCCTCGCTCACAGCGTCCCGGATGTGGGGCGGATTGTGCCCGTAAAGAAGCGCGCCGTGGCCCATCCAGTAGTCGATGTAGCGGTTGCCGTCCACATCCCACTTATAGGCGCCCTCGGCACGCTCGACGTAGATGGGAAACGGCTGCATCCTGCGGTTGTCGTGCGTCACCCCGTCGGGGAAGACCTCTTTCGCCCGGTCATAAAGAGCGCGCGATGCGGGCAGAGATTCGGCGTAGGCGTCTGCGAGTTTCGGGGTGTCCGTGGGCTGCTGCATGAAAATCTCCGGATAGGGAAGTTTGAAATTTGCTCGGCACAACGCTACGCCCAAGCGCGTCCGAGCGTCAAGGCGGGGACGCCCCTTGTCAACCGGCCCCCAAATTGTCCATGATGCCGTGTTTTCCGCATTGACAGTCGTTCTTACTTCCACGATGGAGGTTTCCGTGCCCAACTACGATCATGCCAAGGTATGGCTCAACGGACAGGTAGTTCCGCCCGAAGAGGCCAAGATCAGCGTATTCAGCCAGGCGGTCCTGAGAGGCTCGAGCGTGTACGAGGGGATTCGCGCCTATTGGAGCGAGGAGAGGAACAATCTCTTTCTCTGGAAGATGGACCCGCACATCAGGCGGCTGTTCGATTCGATGCGGGTGATGCGGATGACGCCGCCCTATACGGCGGAAGAGTTCAAGGACGCCGTGGTCGAGTGGATACGGGCGAACGAGTTCAGGGAAGACCTCCACTTCAGGCTCAACGTGTATTTCGACGATTCGGGCCCTCTGGACATGAAGGGCTATGCGGCGGACGAGGTGGACACCTGCGTCTTCATCAGCGGCGGGCCGAACAGCAACCGCAAGCGTCAGGAGGGGGGCGTGAACCTGTGCGTGAGCAGTTGGCGGCGCATCTCGGACGATTCCGTGCCGCCGCGCGTCAAGGCTTCGGCCAACTACCAAAACGGCAGGCTCGCGGGCGTGGAGGCCAGGATCAACGGCTATGACGACGCCCTTTTGCTGAACCAGAACGGCACGGTGGCCGAGGGCACGGGCACCTGCATCATGATCATCCGCGAGGGAAAGCTCATCACCCCGCCGGTGACGGACTCGATTCTCGAGAGTATTACGCGCGACAGCGTAATCGAGATGTTCGGCAGGCACATCGGCCCCGAACCCGTGGAGCGGCCGGTGGACCGCACGGAGATCTACGTGGCCGATGAGGCGATGATTTGCGGCTCGGCGGCGGAGGTCGCGCCTGTGCTCTCGCTCGACCGCATCGAGGTGGCGGACGGTAAGCCCGGTAAGCTCACGCGCAGGCTCCAGGAGATTTTCTACGCGGCCGCTCGCGGCGTGGACGAGACCTACGAGAAGGATATTATGCCCGTCTATTGACGAGGCCGGTAGGGGCCGGCAGACTCGGCCACGAGGTTCGGCTCGTGCCGCCGGCCTACGTGAAGCCCTACGTAAAGCGCCACAAGAACGACGCGGCGGACGCGGAGGCGATCTGCGAGGCGGCCACGCGGGCGACGATGCGGTTCGTGGCGGTGAAGAGCGAAGCGCAGCAGACCCTGGGGATGGCGTACCGCACGCGCGATTTACTGGTGGAGCAGCGCACGCAGGCGATCAACGCCTTGCGGGGCCACCTGGCGGAGTTCGGGGTGGTCGCGCCGCAGGGGCCTGTGGGCCTCACGCGGCTGGCGGTTGCGGTTCGGGGAGCGGAATCGGGTCTGCCGGTGGCGGTTCGGGAGTTGGGCGAGGTGTATCTGGAGCGAATCGCGGACCTGAACCGGCAGATCGTGGAGTTGGAGAGGCGCCTGGAGGCGAGCGCGGACGAGGAGACGAAGCGTCTGATGAGCATCCCGGGGGTCGGTCCGGTCACGGCGTCTGCGATCCGGGCCTTCGCGCCGCCGGTGGAGAGCTTCCGGCGGGGCCGGGACTTCTCGGCCTGGCTGGGTCTGGTCCCCCGGCAGCACTCCACGGGGGGCAAACCCCGTCTGGGCCGGATATCGAAGATGGGCCAGCGCGACGTGAGGCGGCTGCTGATCATGTGCGCGATGTCGGTGATTCGCCAGGCGGTTCGTCGCGGCGCGCCGCCCGGATCGTGGCTGGCCCGGATGCTGGCGCGAAAGCCTCGGATGCTCGTCGCGGTGGCGCTGGCCAACAAGATGGCGCGCATCGCCTGGGCGCTGATGCGGAACAAGGAGGTCTACAGGG
>JAPPHF010000103.1:0-4055 GCA_028821115.1 Deltaproteobacteria bacterium
CGTGCTCACCAACCAGACCAAGGCCATCGAGGCCATCTACGCCACCCATGACGTGCTCCAGATCCTCGACGGCTGGGGCGTGCGGTTCGTCAAGGAGCGCGGCGAGATCTGGCGCGGCAAGGGCGGGTCCGGGGCGGCCGCCAGCGGCGGCCTCGCGGCGGGCCTGGTGGGCGGCGGCACGGCGATGATGAAGGTGGTGCGGGGCGTGGCCCTGCGCGCCGGCGTGCGGGTGCTCAACCGGGTTTCGGTCACCGACCTCCTGACCTCCGACGGCAAGCACCCCACCGGCGGCCGCGTGGTGGGAGCCCTGGGGGTGTCCGGACGGGAGCGCGAGGTCCACGTGTGCGAGGCCAAGTCGGTGGTAATGTGCGCGGGCGGGTTCAACTTCGGCTACAAGAGACCGGGCCAGTGGTTCGCGGGCATGCCCCTCAACATCACCAGCGACGGCGTCGCCATGCAGCTCCGGGCGGGCGCGGTGATGGGCAACATGGCGTGCGGCAGCAAGTACCTGCAGACCATGGAGTTCATGTGCGCCCCGGGCATCGAGCACTTCACCACCATGGGCACCAGCTACTTCAACCGCCAGGGCGAAGACGTCATGAAGCGGTTTTCGGAGTCCGAGGCCGAGAACACACGCCGGCTGTCGCTGGGACAGGCGGTGGCCCTGGAGATGCTGGAAGGCAACGGTCCCGTATATCTCGATTGCACCAAGCTCCCGCCCGAGAACATACGGATGCTGTACGAGGTGATCCCCATCATCATGAATACCCTCGAGGCCGGGGGCTACAATATCAGCAAGGAGCGTGTCCCCTATCTGCCGGTGCTGGCGGCCACCTACGGCTCCAGCCACGGCGGCGGCGCGGTGGTGGACGACCAGTGCAGGACCTCGCTGCCGGGCCTTTTCGCCGCGGGCGCCAGCAGCGACGGCATGAACATCTCGCCGAACCTCAACCTCTCCTGGTGCATGGTGCTGGGCTGGTGGGCCGGGCTGCATGCCGCCGACTACGCCCGGAACGCCGACCTTGAGGGCGCGGTGGAGCGGCAGGTGGAGTCGCTGACCGCGAGTGCAACCAAGTATGTCAAACCCGAAGGGACCGCCTTCGACGAGGTCCACGGCAGGGCCGCGGACCTGCTGCACGAGTTGGGGGTCATTCTCAGCGACGAGAAGATCGTCCGCGTGCGGCGGGGCCTTGAGGAGATCCTGGAGACGTACGACAACGTGATGGCCAGGGATCCCCACGACCTCGTGAAGGTCCTGGGGCTGCGGAATTCCATCGAGGCGCTGACCGCGGTGCTGGACTACCTGCTGCACCGTCAGGAAAGCCGCGGCTCGGTGATCAACCGCGACCATCCCGAGACCGACAACGAGAAGTGGCTGGTGCTGAGCAAGTCCATCATCGAGAACGGCGCCCTGAAGATCTGGGACGAGCCCATTCCCCACGACGAGTTCTACGTGCACTACCGGCCGCGGTCCGGGAAGGCGATGCATCCCTTCTTCAAGGTCGCGGGGCAGGCGGTGGAGGCGGGAGAGTAGTTTCCATGGCTCAGGATCTGCATCTGCCCAAGGTCGAGATCTACAAGGAAGTCTGCATCTCCTGCACGGCCTGCGATGACGCCTGCCCGACGGACGTGATCAGGATCGGCAAGGACGGCTACCCCTTCGCCATGTACGAGGAAGATTGCCAGGGCTGCTTCATCTGCGAATGGGACTGTCCCGTCGGCGCCATCAAGATCCGCGTCGCGCGCTGGTACGAGACGGGACAGTAGGTGCCCCTTCGGCCCGTCCGCCGGCCTGGTGCCCTTTGGGTGAGAGACAGGGCACCAGGACCTTCTCCGAGTAATCAACAATCTACCACGAGGGTGTCCGCGCCGCCGGGAGCGAGCGAAGAAAACGCGTCCGGCCCGCGTCTGCGTCTCACATGAGTGTACTCTACTCCCTGATCGCGTCGCTCAACTTCGCGGTCTCCCACATCCTGATCCGCCGAGGCTTGGCCCACTCCACTCCGCTGGCGGGGTTCGCCATCTCCATCGTCATTTCGGTCGTGACCCTCTGGGTCATGGTGGCGGTCTCCATGCCTTTGGCTGCATTCTGGACCCACGCCATCTGGTATTTCGCGGTCGGCGGCCTGTTCGCCTCCGGCCTGGGGCGCTGGTTGGTTTATTTCTCGATCGACCGCCTCGGGGTGGCGCGCTCCATTCCGGTGGTGAGCACCACGCCCATGTTCGCGTCGATAATGGCCGTCATCATCGTCGGGGAGCATTGGACCCTCGGCGCCTTTTTCGGCACCGTGATGATCATTTCCGGTGTCATCGTGATCTCGCGGACTCACGAGCAGAAGGCCGAATGGCGTCGCCGGGATTTTATTTTTCCTCTGCTGGCGGCGTTGTCGTTCTCGTTTTCGGCCAGTGTCCGGAAGCTCGGTTTCTTCATCGACAACCTGCCGCTCATGGCATCGTGCGTGAACGCCACCACCGGGCTGTTCCTCGCCATCGCGATGGTCTACGGCCAGGGCGGGCCGCGCAAGGTGCTGACGATGTCCCGTTCGGTGTTCGCGTGGTTCGTGGCCGCGGGGCTCGGCAACACTATCGGGATGCTGGCCAACTTTTACGCCCTCTCTACCGGCGACATCGTCATCGTGGAGCCGCTGATCAGCACCAACCCGGTGTTGACCGTGGTTCTCACGGCCATTTTTCTCCGCGACGTGGAGACCGTGAACATGCGGGTGTGCGTGGGTGTCGCGCTCACCTTCGTCGGCACCCTGCTGCTGGTCTACGCCAGGGCGGTCGGCTGAGCCGCTTCACCCACCCGCGTAAACACGACCCCTATCCCTTTGGGAGCGGGTGGCCGAAGGCCGGGTGAGGGCCGCCCGAATACGCTGCCCGCCCGCCTCCCGTGTGCTTTCCGGGCCCGCTTCGCTACAATGGCGTCGTGCGTACCGGACTGGAGAGACTCCTCGAAGACCCTCGGCGCTGGCTCGACAACTCGCGGGTAGGGCTGGTATCCAACCCGAGCGCCGTCGACCGCGGGCTGGCCCATGCGGCCGACCTGCTGCACGGGCATCCGGACGTGGACCTGCGCTGTCTCTTCGGGCCCGAGCACGGCTTGCGCGGATCGGCCCAGGATATGGTGGGGGTGGCCAGCGACACGGACTCCGGAACCGGCCTGCCGGCGGTGAGCCTGTACGGCGCCACCTTCGACTCGCTTTCGCCGACGGCGGAGCAACTCGCGGGCCTCGATGTCCTCTTGTTCGACATCCAGGACGTCGGCGCCCGCTACTACACCTACGCCGCCACCATGGCCCTGTGCATGCGCGCGGCGAAGTCTTCCCAAGTGAAAGTGGTGGTCCTCGACCGCCCCAACCCCATCGGCGGAGTGGCGGTGGAGGGAGGGGGTCTGGATGACGGGTTGGAGAACTTCTGCGGCCTGTACCCGGTGCCGCAGCGGCATGGGATGACCCTGGGGGAGCTGGCCCGGCTCTACAACCACACCTTCGGCATCGGCTGCGAGCTGGACGTGGTGGCGTGCGACGGCTGGTCCCGAAGCGCATACTACGATGAGTGCGCCCTGCCCTGGGTGATGCCGTCGCCCAACATGCCGACTCCGGAGACGGCGCTGGCGTACCCGGGCATGTGCCTGCTGGAGGGCACCAACCTCTCCGAGGGCCGTGGCACCACGCGTCCCTTCGAGTTGTTCGGGGCGCCCTTCATCGATGGCGACGCGCTGGCCCGGGAGCTGCGGCGCCATGACCTGCCCGGGGTGCGGTTCCGCCCATGCGTCATCGAGCCGGCGTTCCACAAGTTCGCGGGCCGCCGTTGCGGCGCGCTGCAGTTGCACGTCACCGACCGGCGCGCCTTCACGCCCTACCGCACCGGTCTGGCGGTGCTGGCGGCGGCGCGTAAGCTCTGGCCGGAAGCGTTCGCCTGGAGAACGGATCCCTACGAGTTCCGCGCCGACGTTCCCGCCATCGACCTCTTGACCGGGCGCGGGGCCCGGCCGCCAAGCCAAAAAACGGGCCCGGGGCGGGGCGAGGGGGGGGGGCGAACCAGCCGCGGGC
>JAPPHF010000103.1:4065-4378 GCA_028821115.1 Deltaproteobacteria bacterium
CCGGTTCAACGCACCCAACCCAGTCCCGCGCCCCCGTCCCCCCCAGCCCCCTTTTCCCCGGGCGCGCCGCCGCGTGGGATGCGGTGGCCGTGGGCGCGGCGCTGGACGAGGTGGTGCGCATCGCCTGCGGCGGCACCGAGCTTTACGACACCGGACGCGACGGGGCGTTGCTGTACGATTGAGAGCGCGTTCCGCAAGATTCACCAACTGGTGTGGGGGGGGGCACAAAAAAATTTTTTTTTTGAAGCACCACCCAAAAAAAAAACACTGGGGCCTGGCACAACACGAAAAAAAAAAGGTGGGGGGGTGGGGG
>JAPPHF010000103.1:4388-24306 GCA_028821115.1 Deltaproteobacteria bacterium
CCGGGGGGGGTTCTTTTCCCTTCCCCCCCGCCCCCCCCCAATAACCCCCCTGTGGTCGCCCCCCCAATTTTTTTTTTTTGGGCCCCCCCCACACCAGGATCACGAAGGAGGGGGATCATGGCAGACCAGGAAGTAGCAGTGGTGGTGGGAGGCGGACCGGGCCTGAGCGCCTCGCTCGTCCGGCTGTTCACGCGGGAGGGCATGAAGGCGGCCATCGCGGCCCGCAACCCGGACAAGCTTCAGGCTTTGGCGGACAGCACGGGCTGCCGCGTCTACCGGTGCGACGCCGTCGTCCCGGAGGACGTTGACGACCTGTTCGCCCGGGTCGCGCAGGACCTGGGAGATCCCAGCGTGGTGGTCTACAATGCCAGCGGACGCGTACGCGGGCCGCTGACCGAGCTCGACGCCGGCGCGGTGCGGGACTCCATCCTGGTCACCTGCTACGGCGGTTTCCTGGTGGGAAAGGCGGCCGCGGCCAGTATGCTCCGAACCGGCGGCGGGACCATCCTTTTCACCGGCGCCTCGGCGAGCGTCAAGGGTTACGCCAATTCCGCGTGCTTCGCCATGGGCAAGTTCGGACTCAGCGGCCTGACCCAGAGCATGGCGCGGGAGCTTCAGCCGCAGAACATCCACGTCGCCCAGATCGTCATCGACGGCGGCATTGCCTCGCCCAGGCGCGACGCCGGTCGCGAGCCGGATACCTGGTTGAGCCCGGACAGCATCGCGGAGACGTACCTGCAGCTTCACCGCCAGCACCGCAGCGCCTGGGCTTCGCACATCGAGCTGAGACCCTGGGTCGAGAAGTTCTGATCCGAGGCGCCGCCGGGCCTGCCCTACGGGCCAGGACATGTGCCGCGGGCGCGGCGTGCTAAAGGACTCGCCGCCTTCGCCGATAATTCCATATGAGGTGGAGAGGCAGGATTCACGGCCGACGGCCGGCGGTGTCGAGGTCTTTCTTGGAAGCCAACGGGGCATCGTCCTCCCGTCGGCTCTCATGCTGATCGCGGTGCTGGCCATGGTGAGCGCCACGAGCATGACCGCGACGCTGACCGACCTTCGGATCGCCGGCGCCTATTACAAGAGCGTGGCGGTGTTCCACATCGCGGAAGCCGGACTCGTCCACGGCCGGCACGAGCTGTCCGACGAAGACGGCGACCGTGATTTCTCCGACGTGTCGGCGGTCATCACGCTTTTCAACGCACGGGAGTTTCACGGCGGCAGCTACACCGTTGTGGCCACGCCCATGACCGGCGCTACGCCGGCCAGGCTCCGGCTCCGTTCCTCCGCGTGCTATCCCGCCGCCAACCCCTGTCCGCGCTCCCATGCGAGAGCCGTCCTCGAAACCCTGCTGGAGCACGACCCCGCCGGCGCCACCCCCCGGGGCCGGGTCCGTCTAATTGCCTGGAGGGCCTTGAATTGAGCCGTCCCGGCCTCGTCGCTCATGGCAGGTCGCGTTTTCGGGGAGGGTTCTCGTCCTCGCTCTCGAAGCCGGCGCATCGCGGGACCCTCAAGCGCGTCTGGCGGGAGTTCGGGCCGTTGCGGGTGGTTTCCAGCACGACTTCGCACGGGGTGATGGCCTTGACCCGGTAGCGGCGGTCGGCGAGGTGGGCTCCCGGTTGGACGACGTGGCCGAACCCCTCGGCGTCCTTGACCAGCGCTACGGCGGCGCTCTTCTCCCACACGATGCCGGCGGCATGGAGCCGTTGCGCGGGATCGGGCTCCACCGGCTGATCCTGCACCGGTTCAGGGTGAGGTTGCGGGGCCGCCTCGGGTGGGGGCGGCGGCTTATAGGGCTGAAACGGGTCCCGGAGTGGCGGTTCGTCGCCGGCGCGGGCCGGTATCGGCGCCGGACTCCGAGACGGTGCGGGGCTGTCCGGACCCGCACCCGCGCTCATCTCCGCGTCCGTGTCCGTTCCCTCCGTCGGCAGCCGCGCCGCCGCCATCTCCAACGCGATTCGCAGCATGGTTCGGCCGTCCTCCTCAGGTAGCGCGTCAATCGCCAGATCGGTCACGTTCAGGAGATCCGGCGATCCGGCCATAAGATCGAACAGACTCAGCAGGTCGTGAAAGGTTCCCTTGACCTCCACCTCCATGGGGACCTCCGTTAGGTGCTCTCCGGCGCGGACGGCGCCGGGCTGGAATCGGATCACCGCGAGTCCGGCCATGGCCGCTCGGGCGGAAACGGTTTCCAGCGGCGTCGATGCGCCCGTGCTGCGGGGGAGTCGCGAGAGCACCGCGCGTCCCAGCGTGGCAGCCTCTTTGCGAAGTCGCGGCAGGCGGCCGAGCTGCGCGCGCAACCGGGCCTCTTCAAGGCGAACGAGCTCGATATCCGCCGCGACGCGGGCGATACGACCGGCCTGGTGGCGGTACACGAGAGCATAGTCGAGCGCCGCCAGCAGCAGGACCAGCGCCCCGATGAACAGAAGTTGCTGGGAGAGCGGGCGTTCCAGCAAGACGTCCAGATAGTACCACACCATCGGCTCAGCCGTCCCGCCGCTGTCGTTTCTCGGCCGGAATGGAATCCGGAGGCGCGCGGGTTCCGGCGTGAATGACGAAGCGCCGGAGACCGCTGTCACCGGCGACCTGGCCGGCTTCGACGAGCCGGGGGTTCTCGACGACCGGGAGGAGTCGGCGGAGAAACCGCGTAATGGAGTCGTCGTCGGTGGCACGGCCCTCCAGGATCGTCTTGCCGCCGGACTCGGCGTAACGGGTCAACCACAAGCGTTCCGGCGCCGCGGTCGAGAGGCCGCGCAGGACGCGCGAGTGGCGCGCCCGGCGTTGCAGCCAGGTCTCGACCGCCTGGTTCCTTTGCCGCTGCCGCCGGATTCGCCCTTCCAGCTCCTTGACGGCCTTGGCTTCGAGCCGTAGTCCGGCAACGAGTTGGCGGCGCTCGGTCAGCTCGGAATCCGACGCCGTCTGCCGGCGCAGTTGCGCGATGTTGAACGCGGCCAGGGCGCCTACGGCGAAGCAGAGCAAGGCGCTGCCGGCAATCACGATACGGCGCTTCCGTCGCGCCGCGCGGATCTCCCGCGTCGGCAGCAGGTTGATGCGAATCGTCGCCGGAACGGCATCCGTCCTCTCGTCGTGCTTGAAGAAAGTTCTCATTGCGGCGCCTCGACCCGTCCTATTCGAACGGGTTCCTCGTGACCAGGCCGGCCACGACGGCGAATGCGGGTCCGGTGTGCAGTTCGTCCGGCGACAGATGCGGCCCGAAGAAGGGTCCGGAGACCCGGACTTCCGCTTCGAGCGCCCGGGCCAGGCTCGGCGCAAGACCGGGGAGCAGGGCGCCGCCGCCGCTCAGGGACACTTGGCGCGGGCCGGTCCCGGCGCTCAGTGTCCCGACCAGGGCCAAGCCGCGGCTCACGTTTGCCGCGAACTCCTCGCACAGGGCGTTCACCAGGCCGGCGGCCTCGGCGGACGGGCGGCCCAGCTTGACGGCTTCGGCCTCGTCGCGGGAAACGCCCAGGTTCGCTGCCAGACTCTCGGTGAATTGCTCGCCGCCCACGGGAAGTTCCCTGGTATAGCCGGGCGCCTCGTCGGCCGGGACATGGATGATGGTGGAGCACGCGCCCGTGTGAACCAGCGCATCGGCGGGTCCGTCCACGCCCAGGCTGCTACCGGACCTGAGGGCAAAATGGTCCACCTCCGCGATGGCCGGAACGAGTCCGGCTGCTTCCACCAGATCGACGTAGTTCTCGACCAGGCTTTTCCTGCCCGCTACCAGGAGCACCTCCAGGCCGCCGCCCTCCTCCGAGGGTCCGAGGACGTGGTAGTCGATGTTGACGTTGTTCGGGTCCTCGGGAAGGGCGTCCATGGCTTCGAACTCGATCACGTCGTCCAGTTTCCCCAAGTTCGGTTCCCGTATCCGGAGGCGCTTGATGATGACTCCTCTACCGGGGATCGACACGACCGCTCGTCGCGGTTTTCCCGGCGGCGGGCCGGCGAACTCGCGGATGGCGTGGCCAAGGACGTCGGTCCGGCGTACGAAACCGTTCTCCGCGGCTCCGGCCGGCACTGGAAGCACTCCGGTCCGGAGGACCCGCGGGCCGTCCCGGGCTTCCGTGACCTCCGCGATCTTGATGGAGCTGGAACCCACGTCCACCGCGAACCAGGTTCTCGCCCGCCGGAGAGAAATGAGGCCGGCCATTGGGCAGTGTGAACGCAAATTGCGGGCCAGCGGTTTTGGCGCTTTCACACGGCCCTCTCCCATGCCAGGTCCGCCGGCCGTGTCAAAGGCGTGGCATTCCGGCGGCGTCTCATCAATAATTCCGGGAGATGGCAGCAAGCGGTAAATACGCGCTGGTGGCGGTGCCGGCGCCGCTCGACGAGCCGTTGACGTATGCCGTGCCCGAGGTCCTCCGCGGGCGCCTCGACGTGGGTATGCGCGTCCTGGTGCCGCTGGGGCGGCGGCGGGTAACCGGCGTCGTGGTGGGGTTCGAGCGGGAATCCCCGGTGGCGGGGGTGAAGGAGGTGGCCGAGGCGCTGGACGACGAGGCGCTCCTGGACCCGGCGTTCCTGAAGCTGTGCCGCTGGGCGGCGGACTACTACGTCGCCTCCCTGGGAGAGGTGCTGGCCGCGGCCTTGCCGCCGTTGCTGCGCGCCGAAAGCCGGCTGGTGGTGGCTTTCGGCCGTGAACCGGACGGCCTGCCGGGTGCACTGGACCGGGAGGTGCTGGATACGGTCAGGAGCCGCGGTCCGTTGACCCCGGCGGCGTTGAGCCGCCGCTTCCCGCGCCGGGGCGTCAAGGCGGCCATCGATCGGTTGGCCGCTATCGGGGCCGTTGTCCTGGAGGACCGTCTACGGGGACACGTGCGCGAGGCGCGGCGCAGGCGCCAGCCGCGCCCGGAAACGACCGCCGCCGCCCCGTCCGGTCGCGCTCCCGTGCTCACCGAGGAGCAGCAGGGGGTGCTGCGGTCCATCGAGCCGCGTCTGGAACAGGGCGGTTTCGAGACCTTGCTGCTGCACGGCGTCACCGGCAGCGGCAAGACCGAGGTCTACCTGCGGGCCATGGAGCAGGTGCGCCGGCAGGGCCGGCAGAGCCTGATCCTGGTGCCGGAGATCGCCCTGACCCCGCAACTGCTGGACCGGCTCGAAGCGCGCTTTCCGGGCGACGTGGCGGTGCTTCACAGCGGCCTCACCGCGGCGGAACGGTGGCGCCACTGGTGGCGCATCGCCCACGGCGCGGTGAAGGTGGTGGCGGGGGCCCGATCCGCCGTGTTCGCGCCGGTCCGGGAGTTGGGGCTGGTCGTCGTCGATGAAGAGCACGACACCAGCTACAAGCAGGAGGAGGGCGTCCGCTACCACGGGCGCGACCTGGCGGTGGTGCGCGGCCGCATCGTCGGCTGCCCGGTGATCCTGGGTTCGGCCACGCCGTCGGTGGAGAGCTACCACAATGCCCGTAGCGGCCGGTACCGGATGCTGGAGCTCACCGAGCGGGTGGAGGCGCGGCCCATGCCCCGCGTGGAGATCGTCGACCTCAAGAGCCGGCCCGGGCAATCGACCGCCGACGGACTCTTTTCCGCCCCGCTTCTGAGCGCGTTGCGGGAGAACCACGAGCGCGGCCGCCAGAGCCTGATCTTTCTCAACCGGCGAGGGTTCGCGTCGTTCCTGCAGTGCTGGTCCTGCGGCTTCGTGTTCCGCTGTCCGCGCTGCAGCATCAGCCTCACCTATCATCTCGGACGCGACAGCACTTTCTGCCACCACTGCGGCTTCCGTCAGCGCAAGGCGGACGCCTGCCCCGAATGCGGCAACCTTTCCCTGAGCGAGGTCGGCTTCGGCACGGAACGGGTCGAGCACGAGTTGCGGCGGCTTTTGCCCAAGGCCCGTATCGGCCGCATGGACCGGGACACCACCAGCGCCCGGGGCGCCCAGGAGAGGATCTTCCGGGCATGGGAGAAGGGGGACCTCGACGTGCTGGTGGGGACCCAGATGGTCGCCAAGGGACATGACGTGGGCGGGGTCACGCTGGTGGGGGTGGTGCTGGCGGACTCGTCGCTGAATATCCCCGACTTCCGGGCGGCCGAAAGGACCTTTCAGATCATCAGCCAGGTGGCCGGCCGCGCCGGGCGCGCGCGCGAGCCCGGCCGCGTCATCGTACAAACGCTGGTGCCGGGCCACTACTGCTTCGACCCCGCCAAGGCGCACGACTATCCAACGTTCTTCGCCACCGAGACGGGCTTCCGCCGGGAGGTCGGTTACCCCCCGTTCCAGCATCTCGTGCACCTGCGTCTCGACGGCACTCATGAGGACAAGGTGGCGCGCGGCGCCCGCGACCTGGCCCGGGTGTTGCGGCGGGAGAAACCCCAGGCGCCGCTGGAGATTCTCGGTCCGGCGCCGGCGCCCATCGCGAGGTTGCGCAGCCGCTACCGCTGGCAGATCCTGCTCAAGGGGCGCAGCCGGCCGGCGTTGCTGGCCATGGCCCGGCGGGCGGTGGCGCTGGTGCCCCGGGGCCGGGCCTTCAGGATCCACGTTGATGTGGATCCGCACAACATGTTATGAATTTCGCCCAATGATCCTCGAAATTCTCAAGTTTCCCGATCCGGTCCTTCGGATCCCGGCGCGGCCGGTGGAAGCCATCACCGGCGAGACCGCCGAGCTCATCGAGAACATGCTCGAGACCATGTACGCGGCGCCGGGCATCGGACTGGCCGCGCCCCAGGTGGGCGTTTCCAGGCGCATCATCGTGCTGGACCTCGATCACGAGAACCGGGGAACCAACGTCATCAAGCTGGTCAACCCGGTGATACGCGAGGCCGAGGGCGAAGCGATCTTCGAGGAGGGATGCCTGAGCGTGGTCGACTTCACCGCCGAGGTGACGCGCGCCGAGCGGGTGGCCGTATCCGGCTACGACGAGAACGGCGACGACGTGGACATCGAAGCCGAGGGACTCTTGGCCGTGGCGCTCCAGCACGAGATCGACCACCTTGACGGCAAGCTCTTCATCGACCGCATAAGCCGGCTCAAGCGCGACATCTACGTCCGCAGGCTCAAGAAGTCCATCCGCACGGGCAAGGAGCCTCAGGAGAGTCGCGGCGTCGTCATCTGAGTTCTGCGGGCGGCCCTCACCCGGCCTTCGGCAAACTATGCGAATCGTCTTCATGGGGACGCCGGCCTCGGCGGCGGCCACCCTGGAAACCCTGCTGGGCGGTCCTGACGAGGTGGTGGGCGTGGTGACCCAGCCCGACCGCCCCGCCGGGCGGGGTCAGGCTACCATGCCTTCGCCGGTGCGGCGCACGGCCTCGGCGGCCGGCATCCCGGTGCTGACGCCGCGGAAGATGAAGGCCCCCGGCCTGCTGGAGGAGCTGCGCGGCTGGCGTCCGGATCTCGTGGCGGTGGTGGCCTACGGGCGCATCCTGCCGCAGGCGATCCTGGATCTGCCCCCGCTGGGCTGCGTCAACGTCCACTATTCACTGCTTCCCAGGTACCGCGGCGCGGCGCCCATGCAGTGGGCCATCCTCGAGGGGGAGGCGGTGACGGGGGTGACCACCATGAGGCTCGTGGCGGAGATGGACGCGGGTCCGATTCTGCTGGCGGAAGAGGTGGCCATGGAGCCGGACGAGACGGCGGCGACGCTGGAGGCGCGGCTCGTACCGGTCGGCGCGCGCCTCCTGATGGACACGCTGGAGGGTGTCGGAAGCGGTTCTCTCAAGCCGCGCCCGCAGGACCCCAACGGCGTGACCTTCGCTCCCATGCTCAGGAAAGAGGACGGGATGATCGACTGGGCACGGCCGGCATCGGAGATCGAGCGGCGGATACGGGCTTTCACCCCCTGGCCCTCGGCTTTCAGCTACTGGCAGGGCAAGCATGTCAAGGTGCATGGCGCAACGCCGGCGCCAGTGGAAGAGGCGCAAGAGAAGGACGCGCCGGAAGCTGTGATGGCCGCTTATTCGCCGGCGGTTTCGGCTCGCCAAGTGGAGACCCCAGGAACGGTGGTGCGGGCGGGAGCGGACGGTATCAGGGTGGCCACCGGTGCCGGCGCGTTGCTCATTACCGAGTTGCAACTGGAGGGTCGGAAGCGCATGGCGGCAGAAGCCTTCGTCCGGGGCGCCGGGATTCAAGCGGGGGCGCGGTTCGAGAGACCTCCCGCTTAGTGTCCCGTTCGAGCGCCGTGCGCCGCCAAGCCTGCTTGCCCGTGACTTGGCACACTACAAATCCCCGCGAGATCGCCCTCGCCATCATCGACCGCGTCGATCGGCGCGGAGCTTACGCCGATGTGCTGCTCGACGCCCGTCTGGAGGAGGCGGGACTGCCGCGAGCCGACGGCGCCTTGCTGACCCGCATGGTCTACGGCGCCCTGCGCTGGCGCGGGCGCATCGACTGGGTGCTCGGCTCCGTGCTGCGGGACCCCCTCGAAGATCTGGACCCCACGGCGCGAAACCTGCTTCGGCTGGGCGCCTACGAGCTGCTCTTCCTGGACCGGGTGCCCTCTTATGCCACCGTCCACGAACTGGTGGAATTGGCCAAGAGGCGCGCCGGCCCCGGGAAGGCGCGACTGGTGAACGCGGTCTTGCGGCGGATCGCCCGCCAGGAGCGCGAGGCGTGGACACCGCCGCCGGCGGGCCCGGGCGCCGCGGCCCCGGCCGCCCCGGGGGGGCCCCCCCGCGGGGGTGTGGGCATGTTGGGGGAGGAGTTGGGGGAGGGGGAGGGCCTGCAGCTCATGGAGGCCAACAACCAGGAGGCGCCGCTGGTACTGCGAGCCAACCGTCTGCGGACATCGCGGGACGCGCTGGTGCAGCGGCTGCGCTCCCGTGGCGTCGATGCCGAGCCGGGGACGTGGTCGCCGTTGGCGGTGCGTCTGCGCGGGGCGTCGTCGCCGGCCGGCCTTCCGGAGTTTCGCGAGGGGTTGTGCCAGGTGCAGGCCGAAGCCTCCCAGGTGGTGGGCCTGCTGGCCGCCCCTGGGCCGGGAATGCGGGTGCTCGACGTCTGCGCCGCGCCCGGCGGCAAGGCCACGCACATGGCGGAGCTCATGGACGGCGGCGGCGAGGTCGTCGCCTGCGACGTCTCGGAACGCGGCCTCGCGAAGCTGGCTGAGAATGCCCGCCGCCTGGGGCTCGACTGCATCCACGCCCGGGTCGGCGACGCGACCCGGGATCTCCCGGGGGAGACGGGCGCCTTCGACCGGGTGCTGGTTGACGCGCCGTGCTCGGGTCTGGGGACCTTGCGCGCGCATCCCGAAATCCGCTGGCGGCGCACCGAGCGGGACCTGCCACGCATGGCCGCGCTCCAGGCCCGCATTCTGGACCACGCCGCCTCGCGGGTGCGCGCGGGCGGGGTTCTCGTGTACGCCACCTGCACTCTGTCCGGCGTCGAGAACGAACAGGTGGTGGAGGGCTTCCTGGACCGCCACGGAGGTTTCGTGCTGGAGGAGGCCGCCGCCCACCTCCCGGAAGCCGCCCGCTCCATGACCGCCGGACCCTATCTGCTGGCGCTTCCCCACCGCCACGACACCGACGGCTTCTTCGCAGCCCGCATGCGCCGGCTGCGGCCGGAACCGCCTCTCTGATTTACGTCGCAGGATCCGTGTGTTAGATTTCCCGGACAAGCCAGGGTTCGGTCGGACCGAGTGTCGGGGCGTGGCTCAGCCTGGTAGAGCGCACGGTTCGGGTCCGTGAAGTCGCTGGTTCAAATCCAGTCGCCCCGACCATCCACTTCCGTCCGGGCTCAGGCCGTCGCCTAGTGCTCCCGCAGGAGCCTCCCATACCCCTTGATGCGGTCCTCCATGCCCAGCGTGCGCAGCGCCCACCACAGGATCGCCTGGCTTCCCTGGACGACGTTGACGCCCAGCTCCTGCTCGATGGTCTCGATGACCGCGCCGGTGGCCCAGTGGGGCGAGCCCAGGTGGATGGTGTCGATGTCCGGGTGTTCCTGCTTGAGCTCCCGGGCGAGCTGCAAGGGCACTTCGGAGGGAATGGCGCCCACCTCGATGAACGGCACGCCAGCGAACTTCTGGCCCACCAGGGTGGTCTTGTCGGGGTCGGTGAAGCGCTCGTTGGGGAGGTGTTCGGTGCTTCCCGGAGCGGACGCGTAGGTGACGGAGCCCACCACCCGGGCGCCCAGCGCGGCGTCGGCCTGGTGGTAGGCGGTGGTGCTGTTGGTGACCGGGATGCCGAATTCCTGCCGCAGGTCGCGCATGGTGTCGTCGGCCCGCTGCTGGCCCCCGGAATAGACCACCGGGCCGCCGCCGAAGACGATGATGTCCACCTTGGCCCGGGCCATCTCCCGGACCGCGCGCACGGCGTGGTTCCAGCTTTCCTGGGCCTCCCCGGACTCGGCCGAGTGCCGGGCCACCATGAGGGTGGTCAGGGCGAGGGTGACGCCGGGAGGCGCCATCTTGTAGAACTCGTAGGGGAAGACCTCGGTGACGATGGGCGGGGAGGTGTACCCTATGCGCGCACGATGGCCGTACATGGCTGACCTCTTGCCCTTCGAAGCTCCCGGTCTTCGCACCCGGATGAGAGAAGGGGTTCCGGCGCCGGTGTGACGCCGGAACCCCTGTCTGGTTCAGCGCGGGGTTACTACATGCCCGCCTTGACCTTCGCCGCCACGTCCGCGGACACCCACTTCGTCCACACGTCCGCGTTGTTCTTCAGGAAGTGCTCCGCGGTCTCCTTAGCGTCGGCCTTCTGATCGTCCTTCCACGCCAGCAGCTTGTTCACCACCGCGTTGGGCCACGACACGCTGGACACGAACTTGAACGCGTCGGGCTCCCGCTCCGCGAACTTGCCGACGACATAGGTCAGCACCGCGGATTTCGGGTACATGTTCGGCTTCGGGTCCGCGCAGTCCTTATTGGTGATGCACGCGTACGTCCCGGGGTCGTGCTTCATGCCGCCGAGCTTGACCATCGGGTACTTGCCGAGCACCGAGGTGGGCGCCCAGTAGTAGGTGAAGATCGGCTGCTTGCGCTCGTAGGCCTTGGCGATGGCTCCGGCCAACCCCGGGCCGGACCCCGGATCGAACAGCGTGAAACCGGCCTTGTCGAGCCCGTACGCCTTAAAGAGGTTCGCGTTGATGATCTGGCAGGCCCAGCCCGAGGGACAGCCGTAGAAGCGGCCCTTGCCGGGCTCTTCCTTGTCCTCGAACAGATCCGGGCGCTTCATCACCGCCTGCAGCGTGGTGAGCTCCGGATTTGCCTTGACCACGTAGTCGGGCACCCACCAGGCCTCCTCGCCGCCGTCGCTCAGGATCTCCCCGGCCTTTTTCAGCCGTCCTTCCTTCTCCGCCTTGCCCACCACCTCCTTCACGGAGTTGATCCAGATCTCCGGGGCGATGTCCGGTTCGCCCTTCTCCGTCATGGAGGTCACCGTCGGCACGGTGTCACCCGGCACCAGCTCAACCTGGCAGCCGTAGCCCTTCGACAGGATCATGCCTTCCACGTGCGCCGCCACCGCCGCCGAGTCCCAGTTCATCTCGGAGATGGTCACCTTGCCGCACTTCGCCTGCGCCGAGGCGGCCAGCCCCAACAACAGAAATACGCCTGCCAGCAAACCCACTATTCGCAATCTCATGTCATGCCTCCTTTTCCCTCTCCGTCCACGCGCCCCCGCCCGGACTGTGCGTGCGCATCCAGGCGGCGACCCGTGAACCGGTTTCCATATCGCCTCGCCTACGTTTCGATGCTCGTTACCTGCGACGCGCAAGGCCCGGTCGCATGATCCCGTGCACGCAACCCCGAAGACCTCGGTCCGGACCTCAAACGCCGCCGGCCTCTTGTCAGTGCGTGGGATTATCTACCAAGTGGGCGGGGGTGGCAACCCCCAAATGAGGACTACGGGTTACGGCTCGGTTGATCCGACCCGTGCGGCAGCGGGGCGATGGCGTGGGTTGGTTGCGGCTGCGAATCCGGCAGCTAGCGGGTCACTCCTATTTCGCCACGCAGAAGCTTGCGAAACGCGACGCGTTTCACCACCGCACGCCGGCTGCTTGCGACAGCTCGCCGCCAAAGGATCGATGTCAGGCTATCCTTCTCCGCGCGTTCCTGGCGCGAGGCATTGCGGCTGTCCTCGATCTGTGAGTCGTTGGCCCCTCCGTGATGGACCACTGGCGGGTCGACATAGAACACGTTGAGGCCGCTGTGCCAGAAACGCGACAGAGCCTGGTCGATTGCCAGAACCATTTTTGGCGTGTTCTCCAGAAAGTGTCGGGCGGCGGCCCGGGTGATGACGTAACCCTCCGAGCCGCTGTCCGAGTATCGTACCCGGCCTGCCGTATGGCTGTCGGTCAACGGCACCTCGGGTATGAAGCGACGTCGAGGGTGCCTTCGCTGCAATAATACGACATCGAAGGCGAATCGTTGTTGCTCCAGGGTAGCAAGGACCTCGGGAAGCTCCGGCGTCAGTCGGGCATCGTCCTCGAAGATGGCCATCATGTCCGGGCCGTTTGTCACCAAGTCCCTCATTACCTCGCGTTGAGTCAACCAATTGGCAATTGAGCCATTGGCCTGTGGGTAGAGGCCGAGTCGCCAGCGGGCTTGCCGGTCGACCTGGGCTAGATGTTCCGCCGAAAGACTCCTTCCGTCGATGGCTTCCTTGATCTCGTACCTTAACCCGAGCGCGCCGAATTCCTGCTCCATTCGTTCGCGCCGCTCGGCGGCGCGTTTGAGATTGATGAGGATGATGCGCATGGGTCGAGCAACGCTAGGACGACGTGGACGCGGGATCCCATCTCAAACCGCGGCGCCGTTCAGGCGCCGCAGCCGTCGCCTTGCCATGTCTGCAAGCACCCTGACGGGGCCGCGGTCTCGTGCCTCGATGAGGTCGTGTATCATCGGACGTTTGAACGTGGTGTCGAAGCTCAGAAGTTCGCCGAAGGCTCTATCATCCTTGGTTTTGCAGCAGCCTCCCAAGGGCCAAAAAGTGAGTTCGCCGAACACGGGGCGGTCTTTGTACTCGTAGAGATCGACACGGACGTAGCGGAACGGTTTGCTTAGCGTGCGGGCCATGTCTTTCATTGTGTCCCACGTAGCGGGCTGGACCGGCAGTTCGGTCTCCAGGGAATTCTGGTAGTTGAAGTGCAGCGGGAGAAACGCATAGTGTTCGTCGACCATCGTTTCCCGTGGTTTCCCCAACCTGCGGTCTGCAATGATTTGAACCCAGCTTATCTCTCCGGAACAGCAATGGAATTTGTAGTCAGGAGTGGGCCCGAGCATCAATTCTTCCGCGAACACGCACGGAGGAATATGCGCGTAGGCCCATTCGCCTTTGACTACCCCATGGGTACGTTTGATGCTTCGGCGGATGCGTCTTGTCGCGTGCCTGCGACTGCTGCTGTCGGTAACGACGTATACGCTTCCGCTGTCGTGATTCGTTTTTAGTACGTAACATTACGGCAGCGCGTCGAAGGCGATTTGATCGACGCTGCGGGCCTTCTGATAGACATCGAGAAGGCAACTGCGGCCGACCCGTTCCGCGACATAGTCGCGAGCAAGTAATTTGTCGCAACAAACGATGTGCTCGGGCATCTGGTCGTGGATTTTCAGCCAGTTGACCTTGTCGCTGTAGCCCTTCGGGTTGGTCAGGTCCGGCAAGGCCCCCACTTCCCGGAGACAGTAGTCGTTGACTATGTCAACCAAGTGTTTGGGCATAACGACTTCGGACTCTCTGCTTCCCCCAACGGGGAGTGGTTAGACGATAGCCGCGTGCTCCGACTCCTCAAACCTGCAAACCGCACCCCTCGAACGCCTCCCGCGTCCGCTCCTTTTCCTCCTCGGTGAGTTGGAGGAACGGCGGGCGGGTGGGGCCGCCGACCTGGCCCAGGAGCTCCTGCCAGTACTTCTGGTGGGCGTGGGGCTTGCCGCCGGGGCGGGTCGACGACAGCGCCTCGCGGACGGGGTTCAGGCTGTCGCGGACCTGACGGGCCTTTTCGGCCTGGCCGTCGAAGGCGAGCTGGGTGTACTCGTGCATACGCCGGTCGTTGCGGGTCTGGAGCAGGTAAGGCGGCGACGAGCACAGGTAGAGCTGCCAGCCCAGCTCGACGATGTTGTCGAGCCATTCCTCCTCGGAGGCGGTGCTGACGATGAGGCGGTCTCCGGCCAGCTTTGTCAGCTCCGCGTACATGGGTCGGGGGACCGAGTACTTGATGCCCACGATGTTGGGCAGCTCGGCCACACGCGCGCACAGCTCCGGGCTCATGAGATAGCCGGAATCCGGGTGGCTCCACATGGCGATGCCGATGTCCACCCGGTCGCACACGGCCTTGTAGTAATTGTAGATGGTGTCGTCGCGGTCGCTGATGAAATGGAGCATGGGAGCGTGCACGACGATGTAGTCGGCGCCCACGTCCTCGGCGTGGCGGGCCAGCTCCACCACCGTGTCGAAGTTCTGGTCGGAGCAGGACATGATGGTGCCGGCCTTGCCCTCGGTCTCCTCCACGGCGATCTCCATGTTGCGCTTGCGCTCCTCCAGCGACATGGAGAAGAACTCGCCCTGCTTGCCGGCGATGAAGAGCCCCTGAATCGCCAGATCGCCGATCCAGTGCCGGATGTTCCGCCGCAATCCCTCTTCGTTGAACGAGAAATCGTCGTTGAAGGGGTTCATGGCCGCGGCCCATATGCCCTTCATGTTCTCACGGGCATAGTCCTTGGCGTCGTGCTTCGAGTACTTCATGGTTCCGTCCCGCGCCGGCCCCTACTTGCCGGCCAGCAGCTTGGGCCAGTTGGTGTCGCCCTTGGTGATGTTGCCCGGTATGTCCTGGGACCACTGCTCGCGGACGCCCAGGCTGTAGTTGAGGTAGAGGGCGCCGTCCACGAGGCTCCAGGCGTCGGGGTCGATGGAGGCGGTGTAGCCTTGGCTGACGGCCCAGGCGCAGTATCCGCCGTACTTGGGGGCGTATTTCTCGGGATTGCCCTCGAACAGCTCCTTGTTCGTGGCGCTGGCGAAGGACCAGGTGGCTCCCTTCCACTCCACCCGGTGGGCTCTCTTGCCTTTCACGGGCTTTTTCTCGGTGTGGTAGGCCACGGGGTCGTAGCCCCGGATGGCGCCGCCGAGATAGGTCGAGTACACGGGGTCGAGGGCCGATGCCGTGCCGGCCCAACCCGCCAGGAACGCCGTGACGAGCGCGGCGATGAAGGCGCGTCGGATACGCTGTGTGAGATGCATGGATGCCTCCGAAAGCACTAAGGTAGTTGATTTCATTTCAGCCCATTCCGGGCGAGTTTGCAATACGCCGACATGCGCCGCGACCGCCGGAATCCATAGCCCGTCACGAGTGCCGGCGGCGTGTTGCAATCCCCAACTGTCCCAAGGTCTGGCTAGTGTTGCTATACCGTCACTTTTCGCCTATTTTTGACGACATGATGTACAGCCGGATGACGCGGCTACCGGCCCGCAGCTTCTTCCTGTTCGGCGTGCGGGGGGTCGGAAAGAGCTCATGGGCGCGTACGACCCTGCCGAGTGCGATGCGCCTCGACCTGCTGGATGAGGCGTTGTTTCACGATCTACTGGCCGAGCCCTCGCTGTTTCGGGAATTGGTTTCTGCCGTCGCACCAGGCGATTGGGTCGTCATCGATGAGGTACAGCGTATTCCCGCTCTGCTGAACGAGGTGCACCGGTTGATCGAGGAGCGCGGCTTGCGCTTCGCCCTGCTCGGTTCCAGCGCGCGAAAGCTCAAGATGGCGGGAACAAACCTGTTGGCCGGCCGAGCCATCCGCAAGGCCATGTATCCGCTGGTTCCGCGGGAACTCGGCGCCGATTTCAACCTGAACGAGGTGCTCGGGTACGGCAGCATCCCCTTGGTGTGGACCGCCGACAGCCGTCGTGAAGTTCTCGAAAGCTATACGCAGCTCTACCTGCGGGAAGAGATTCGCGCGGAAGCCGTGGTGCGCAATCTGCCCGGTTTCGTCCGTTTCCTGCCCATTGCCGCGTTGCTTCACGGACAAGCCCTGAACGTGGCGGGTATCGCCCGGGACGCCGGCGTGGCTCGCACCACCGTCACCGGCTATCTGGAAGTCCTTGAGGACACGCTGCTCACGTGGCGCCTGCCGGCCTTCGAGGCCAGGCTGCGGGTACGCGAACGACGCCGGCCCAAACTGTACTGGGTGGACCCTGGCCTGGTGCGGGCCGTGAAACGCCAGTTCGGTCCCCTGTCGGCGGAGGAACGCGGGGCGCTGTTCGAGGGATGGGTTCTCGGCCTGTTGCGCGCCCACGCGGAAGAACAGCCGTTATTCGATAGCATCCACTACTGGGCTCCGGTGGAATCGAATACGGAGGTGGACTTCCTCCTCCGCCGGGATACCGAATACCTCGCCATCGAAGCCAAGGCGGCACGACGATACAATACCGCCTTGCTCAAGGGGTTGCGCGCCATCGACGGCCTGCCGGACCTGGTTCGACGCGTTCTCGTGCACGATGGCGGACGGGCCTTCCGTACCGAAGACGGCATCGACGTCTGGCCGGTGAAACGGTTTCTCGAAGCGTTGGAGACGGATGGACTCTGGCCCTGAACTCGGGTGGATGACCCACGGATGAACCGTATGCCGACCAACCGCCGCACGATCTTCGCCTGGTGCCTTTACGATTTCGCCAACTCGGCCTTCACGACGCTGGTGGTAACGTTCATCTACGCGGCGTTCTTCACCAAGGTGATCGCCCCGGACGAGGTGACGGGCACGTGGCTGTGGTCCCGGAGCGTCAGCATCACCGCCATCGCGGTGGCCCTGCTGTCGCCGTTCCTGGGGGCCCTGGCGGACCGGGGTGGCTACCGCATGCGCTTTCTCGGTTTTTTCACGCTGGTGGCCGTGGTGGGCACGACGTTCCTCTACACGGCCATGCCGGGGGAGGTGGTCAAGGCGCTGCTGTGGTTCACGTTGGCGAATATCGCGTTCGAGATGGGCGGGGTTTTCTACAACGCCTATCTGCCGGACATCGCTCCCCCGGACCGCATCGGGCGCGTCTCGGGCTACGGCTGGGCCCTGGGCTATGTCGGCGGCCTGAGCGCTCTGGGGCTGGCGCTGGTCGGGTTTGTGAACACGGAGGCCCCGTGGTTCGGCTTCGAGAAGGAAAACTACGAGCACATCCGCGCCACCAATCTGTTGGTGGCCGGCTGGTTCGCCCTGTTCAGCCTGCCGCTGTTCCTCTGGGTGCGGGAGAGCGCGGCCCGGTCCGGCGCCTCGCGGGTTTCGCTGACCGACCCCTTCCGGCGCCTGGCCGCCACGTTCCGTGAAATCCGCCGCTATCCCGACATCTTCCGCCTGCTGCTGGCCCGCCTCTTCTATGCCGACGGCCTCAACACGGTGTTCGCCTTCGGCGGGATCTACGCCGCCGGCACCTTCGGCTTCACCTTCGAGGAGCTCCTGTTCTTCGGCATCGTGCTCAACGTGGCCGCCGGGTTCGGCGCCTTCGCCCTGGGGTTCGTGGACGACTGGCTCGGCGGCAAGCGCACCATCCAGATCAGCCTGCTGGGCTTCATCGTGGCGGCGTTGACGGCGCTGCTGACGGGCAGGCGCGCGCTCTTCTGGGCCGCCGGCCTGCTGATCGGCCTCTGCGGCGGTCCCAACCAGGCCGCCAGCCGCTCCCTCATGGGGCGTTTCGTGCCGGAGGAGAAGAAGAACGAGTTCTACGGCCTGTTCGCGTTCTCGGGCAAGGCCACGGCCTTTCTGGGGCCCTTCCTGTTGGGGGAGCTGACGCGCCTCTTCGCCTCCCAGCGCGCCGGCATGGCGGTGGTGCTGGTCTTCTTCGTCATCGGCCTCGCGCTGATCGGGCGCGTGGACGAGGAGCGGGGGAAGCAGCGGGAGGCGGGGCAGGGGCGCCCCTCCTGAGTATGGCCAACGCAGCCTTGACTCGATTGTCCACCTTGAGCTTGGCGAAGATGCTGGTGATGTGGGCCTTGACCGTGCGCTCGCTGATGAAGGTGCGGGCGGCGATCTCGTCGTTGCTGTGTCCCTCGGCCAGGAGGCTGAGGACCTCCATCTCCCGCCGGGTGAGGCTCTGCAGCCCGTCGGCATCTTCTCCGGTGGGTTCGGCATGGGCCTGGGCGGCGATGGCGGCGAAGTCGGCGGCGCGGGGAAGCTTCTGGTCGATCCATACCCCGCCGCCGTAAACCGTGCGAATTGCCTGGAACAACGTTTCCGGCGTTGCGTCCTTCAACATGTAGCCGCGCGCTCCGGCCTTGGCCGCATTGAGGATGCTGTCCTTGTCGTCGGAAGCGGTAAGTATGATCGTCCTGCTGTCGGGATGATTCTCCTTGAGTTGCAGGAGGGTCTGTACGGCCTCCCGGCCGGGCATCTTGAGTTCCAGCAGCAAGATGTCTGCATTTCCCTCCGCCACCGCGGGTCCAACTTCCTCCGGGCGCGACGTCTCCGCGGTCACCAGCAAGTCGCGCTCCTGCGCCAGGACTCGTTTCAAACCTTCCCTGAAAAGGGTGTGATCGTCCGCCAGGACGATTTTGATGGGCTCGGTCACCGGGACAAATCCGCCAATGAGGTCATTTCACTCGTCGCAGAGACACTATCCTTTCCGGCAGGCTTGATGTCAACGTCAGGGGGGCGTCCTAAAGAAAGGCGTTCCCGGCGTGATCGCAGAATGCATCCGCGTCACGGATGTAGCTCATGACCGTAGCCGGGCTGGTGTGTCGCGTCACAGCCATGATCTTGTCGAGGCGTGCGTGGTGCGCCGCGGCGCTGGTGACGAAGCCGGCCCGCAACGAATGCCCGGACAATTCTCTCGGGTCCAGCCCTATCAACGCACCGTAACGTTTCACCAGGCGGGGGACGTCCGAATGATGAAGCGGTTTCTCTTGGACCGCTCCGCCACGTCTCATGGTCCGGAACAGGGGTCCGTTGGTGATGCCGGACACCGATAGCCACGCCTGCACGCGATCGATTGGTTTGACCGTCTTGCCTTCCGGGACGGCGATGGTCTGGCCCCTGCTGGTCTGATCGGTCTTGGACCGACGGATGGTGAGCAACATCCGTCGGGGATGTGGGCGGGCCGGTGGGATGATGGCCACGTCGTCGACACACAAGGCACAGAGTTCGGACCGGCGCAAGGCGCCCGCAAAACCGAGTGCGAGAACAGCGGCGTCACGCATCCCAATCACCGTTTCGGGACATTGGGCGATCATGGCCCTCACGTGGCCCTCGCGCAGGGCCTTGACCCTTCGCGGAGCCGTGCCGGCAAGCCGGCTCAAGCCCTTGAGGGTGGCGCGGACGGTGGGGTGGTGTGTCGGCGACGGCCTGTTGGCGTCAGCAAATCGTTTGGCGACCGCACTGCTGTAGAGGAAAACCGTGCCCATTGAAAGCGGCAAGCCGCTTCCCGAACGAGGCCGCGTAGCGCAGTCCAAAAGAAAACGGGCAACCGTCTCGGGAGAGGCAGATAGCGGGTCGGCGACCCGTTCCTTTCTGCAATACTCGGTGAAGCAGTTCCAACCCTTGCGGTAGGCCAGTCGCGTGTTGGGCGCTACCGCCGACGACAGGACAAGGTTGTGGATATCGGAATCGGTGGTCATTGGAAGGTCTATGGGACATCGACACATCCCGTACATTCCAGGATGTGCGGCTTGGGAAGAACGGTGCGAGGGCAGTGCCCCCAACGCGACGGGTCGCGTTCGCGATACACAATTTGACAAAGGTAAATTTTTTGAGCAACCGGTCAACTATGGAGCGATATACGAACTTGAGCTGGAAGCAACGAGGCATCACGCAGGTCGGAGGCTACGGAAGCGGCTTGGCAAAGGTCGCGTTTGACGGGCGGAAAGCAGGTTCAGAAGATAAGGGTATGCCGCCGGCGTTTTCGACGCGGCCGGGCGGGGCATATGTTCATTGAAAGTTTGAAGCCGAGAAGGTTCTTGCAATGATCAGGCCAGCAGAAAAAAGGGGCCGTTCGAAAGTGGAACGGCCCTTTTTTCGACGGTTCGGGATAAACAATAAACATAAACCGCTAGAACTTGTACTCGATGACGAACGTGAAGGTGTTGAAAGAGTCCT
>JAPPHF010000025.1 GCA_028821115.1 Deltaproteobacteria bacterium
GTGCACGGCCGACCGATATCTGGTCCTGAGCTGGACGGGCTTGAGAAGGCGCTCTTTGGAATGGGCTGTTTTTGGGGGGCGGAGCGGATGTTCTGGACGCTGCCCGGCGTGTACACGACCGCCGTAGGGTATGCCGCCGGCACCACTCCCAATCCCAACTACCGCGAAGTGTGCAGCTCCCTTACCGGACACAATGAAGTCGTGCTGGTCATATTCGATCCCGCCCAAATCAGCTTCGCGGACCTCCTGCAGGTGTTCTGGGAGGGTCACGACCCGACCCAGGGAATGCGGCAGGGAAACGATGTCGGTACCCAGTACCGCTCGGGCATCTACGCGTTTGACGAGGTGCAGCGATCGGCCGCCGAAGCGAGTCGTGATCGCTACCAGGAGGCGCTGACCGCCGCCGGTTACGGGGCAATCACGACCGAAATCCTGGATGCGCCCGAGTTTTATTACGCCGAGGAATACCACCAGCAATACCTGGCCAAGAATCCGGCCGGCTACTGCGGAATCGGCGGCACGGGGGTAGGTTGCCCGACCGGCGTTGCCCAGTTAACTTAAAGCGTCGCCGGCAGCCGGCTGCAAATCAATTCCGGGTCCCGCCCCGTAAACCACGTTTCGGGCCACAGGCCCAGCGGCGGCGATCCCGGAACCGGCGTCACGCCCACGCCGTCCGGTCCACCCGATCCGATTCCTCCGGCGTTGCGGCCGGGCGGGTCTGCGATCGGACCAGCCGCTCCAGCCGCCGCCGGCCGATTGCGTGATGTGGATTTCGTTCGCCGATGGGGCAATAAGACGCAGAAATCTGCGTCCCCCTAGGTTGCGAGGTAGCAGCGCACGCCCTAGTGTCCTGTCTCGCTAAAGTCTATAGCGTTAAGCATCAGTCTCCATCTCCGCCAGTTTCGCCCTGGCGCGCATGATCTTCTCCAGCACCTCGGCGCCCTTCTTCCTCCAGAGGTAGGGCTTCGGATCCAGGTTGTGTTCGGCCAGGCGGTCGATGATGTCGTCGGCAAGTTCCCGGGCGCTCCTGAAGCTCCCGTCGCGCAGGCGGGGAGTCAGGTCGGCAAAGAACCGCTCCACCATGTTCAGCCAGGACGAGGAGGTGGGCGTGAAGTGCATGTGGAAGCGCTTCTTCTTCGCCAGCCACTTCTTCACGTTCCGGTGCTTGTGGGTGGCGTAGTTGTCGCAGACAACGTGCACGTCAAGTCCTTCGGGGACCTCGTCGTCGATCTGGCGCAGGAACCTCAGCCACTGCACGTGGGTGTGGCGCTTCTCAAGACGGCTGATCAGCTTGCCGTCCAGGTAGGACATTGCCGCAAACAGGGTGATCGTGCCGTGCCGCCGGTAGTCGTGGGTGTGGGTCCTGAGCCTGCCCGGGTTCAGCGGCAGCGAGGGCTGGGTCCGCTCCAGGGCCTGGATCTGGGACTTTTCGTCGCAGCAGAGCACGATCGATCTCTCCGGGGGATCAAGGTAGAGGCCGACCACGTCCCAAAACTTCTCCGCAAAGTCCGGATCGCTTGAGAGCTTGAAGGTCTTGCCGCGGTGCGGTTTGAGGTCGTTGTCCCGCCAGATGCGGGCCACCGAGGCGTGCGATATGCCAACTTCCCTGGCCGTTACCCGGGTGGAGCGCTGCTTTACGCCCCCTGCCGGTTCGGAGGCCTTCAGGATCACCTGCTCGACGGTCTCCAGGGGGATCGAGGGCTTGCGGCCGCGGCCGGGCCTGTCGGCAAGGCCCGCCAGCCCCGAGCGCTCGAAGCGCTGCGACCACTTGTTTACCGTTACGACGGTGGTGTCCAGCTCTTCGGCGACCCGGCGCTGGCTCAGGCCTTCGGAGCGCAGCAGCACGATCCGGGCCCGCAGCAGATCGCGCCGGGAAGTCTTGCGGGCGCGCAAGCGGCGGCGCAGCTCGGTTTCCTCGTCGGGGAGAAGATCCAGCTTGACGGCGGGTCTGGCCATGGCCGCGTCTCCGGAGCACAATGGGATTGACTACGCACCATTATGCTTAACGCTATTGCTATTAGCAAGACAGGACACTAGACTGCGTGGAACGATGTGGGGATTCAGGCGGATGACTGCCACAAGCGAGGGCGTGAGGACTCACGCGCTGACGCTGACCGAAGAGCTGGTCTTGATGCTCCTCAACGAGGAAAGCGGCTACTTTCGGCAGGTGCCCGGCTGGAACCTGGACTGCGCGATCGTCGGTTCGGTGCTGGCCGAACTGTCCATGACGGGTCGTATAGACACCGACATGAATTCGCTCATCCTGCTGGATGACACCCCGAC
>JAPPHF010000107.1 GCA_028821115.1 Deltaproteobacteria bacterium
GTCGCCCCCACTCGTCATCGCGCCTTGCCGACGACAAAAAATCCTCCGCATATTATGCTGCGAATTAACCAGACACCACACTAGGTAGAGTTCGCAATCGGGAGGAAGAACAGGGATGGCGGCAGCGAAAGACTACATCATCGGTATCGATACGGGGGGCACCTTCACGGACGTGGTGGTGATGTCCCCGAGCGGTGAGGTGTGGACCGCCAAGGCGTCGACGACGCCGGACGAGTTCTCCCGGGGCGTGATGGACGCCCTGACCGAAGCCTCACGGGTGCTGGATGTGGATCGCACCGAGCTGCTGAACCAGGCGATGCTCTTCAAGCACGGCAGCACCGTGGCCACCAACGCGCTGATCACCCGCACCGGGGTTAAGGTGGGCTTCATCACCACCCGCGGCTTCGAGGACACCACCGAGATCATGCGCGCCATCGGGCGCGTGGACGGCCTGTCCGAAGAGGAAATCCGTCACGCCACCTGGGTCACCAAGCCCGAGCCCCTGGTGCCCCGCGAGCGGGTGCTGGGTGTACGTGAGCGCATCGACTACCGGGGCGAGGTGGTGGTGCCGCTGTCCCGCGAGGACGTGATGGACGCTGTCCGCAAACTGGTGGACGAAGAGGGCTGCGAGGCCATCGCCGTGAGCCTGCTGCACGCCTGGGCCAACGCCAGACACGAGGACGACGTTCGCGCCCTGGCCCGGGAGGCCGACCCGTCCAACAAGGTGTTCTGGTCCTTCGGCAGCGAGCTGGCCCAGGTGGCGGGCGAGTACGCGCGCGCCAACACGGCTATCATCAACAGCTTCCTCGGCCCCACCGTCGACCGCTACCTCGGCGGCCTCCAGACCAAGCTCGAGGAGGGTGGCCTGGAGGGGCCGTTCCTGATCATGCAGGGCAATGGCGGCGTCGCCCACCGCGCCCATGCCACGCCGGTGTCCAACCTCCAGTCCGGGCCGGCGGGCGGCGCCATCGCGTCGGCCTACGTGGCCGGTCTGCTGGGCCACCCCAACGTCATCACCGCGGACATGGGCGGCACCAGCTTCGACGTGGGGCTCATCACCGAGGGCTACTGGCGGTACGCCGCCGAGCCCATCGTCGAGCGGTTCCGCATGCTGCAGCCCATCATCGACATCCAGTCCATCGGCGCCGGCGGCGGCACCATCGCCCGGGTCGACGAGGAGACCGGCCGCCTGCTGGTGGGTCCCCAGAGCGCCGGCGCGAGTCCCGGGCCGGTCTGTTACGACGCCGGCGGCGAGGAGGTCACGGTTACCGACGCCGACCTCGTGCTCGGCATCATCGATCCCGACTACTTCCTCGGCGGGCGCAAGTCGCTCAACAAGGAGAAGGCCGGGAAGGCGGTGGAGGAGAAGATCGCCAAGCCGCTGGGTCTGAGCACCGTCGAAGCCGCGGCCGGAGTCTACGACATCGTCAACAGCAAGATGTCCGACCTGATCCGCCAGCAGGTGGTGCGCACCGGGCATCTGCCCGAGGAGTTCGTCATCTACGCCTTCGGCGGCGCTGGTCCGGTGCATTCGGCGGGCTTCTCCGCCGAACTCGGCATCAACAAGATCTACATCTTCCCCACTTCGCCGGTGTTCTCGGCCTTTGGCGTGGCGGCGGCGGACGTCATCCACACGCGGGTGATGACCTGCCAGTACATCTTCCCGACACAGCCCGATGGGCCCAACGAGCGGCTCGACACCATCGAGAACGAGCTGAGCGAGATCATGACCGGCGAGGGCTTCAAGGCCGACCAGGTAGAGTTCCGCCGGTTCTTCACCATGCGCTACCGGCGGCAGACCGCCGGCGTGGAGATCCCGCTGCCCTGGGACCGCATGACCGACGAGCGGCTGCGGGAGTTGCAGGAGATGTTCGAGACGAAGTACGAGGAGCTCTACGGCGTGGGCGCGGGCTACACCAAGGCCGGCATGGAGATCAGCGCCATCCGGGTGGACGCCGTGGGCCTCGTGACCAAGCCGGAGCTCAAGCCCCAGCCCGTGGAAAGGGGCGACGGCTCCCAGGCCGTGAAGGGCAAGCGCAACGTCTACTTCACCAGGCCGGAGCGCGGGTTCATCGAGACCCCCGTGTACGACAACGCGCTGCTCAAGGCGGGCAACGAGGTGGCGGGTCCGGCCATCCTGGAACTGCCCTTCACCACCATCCCGGTGCCGCCGGGAGCGAACGTCACGATAGACCCGTACCTGAACCTCGTGATGGAAATCTAGTGTCCTGTCTCCCAAATAGCGTTATGAAGCTGCGAGGGCATTTTTGTTGT
>JAPPHF010000179.1 GCA_028821115.1 Deltaproteobacteria bacterium
CGGTGAACTCGGGTTATTTCGGCGGCGGCGTCACCGCCGCGCGGGTCGCCTTCAAGTACCTCATCGCCCCGCGCGAGCCCGCCAACGAAGGCGTCTTCCGTCCGCTCAAGCTGATCCTGCCGGAAGGCAAGCTCCTGAGCGCCCGGCCCGGCGCCCCCATGTCCAACTACTCGACCCCTTTCCCGACCGTCATCGATACGGTGATCCGCTGTCTGGAGGACGCGCTCCCGCACCTCGCCACCGGCGCCCATTTCGGAACGCATTCGGGATTCATGATCCACGGCCATTGGGCCGACGGAAGGCGCTTTCACGGACACGACAGCGGCCACGGCGGCTGGGGCGCGGGCGACGGGCACGACGGCGCGGGGCCGTTCCGCACCATGGCGCACGGCGATACGCGGCTCATTCCGATGGAGTTGCAGGAATCCCTGTTGCCGTTCCGCGTCCGTTCCCTCTCCCTGCGAGAGGATTCCGGCGGACCCGGGAAATTCCGCGGCGGGCTGGGTTTCCGCAAGGTGTACGAGATTATCCATCCCTGCACCCTCAACACCAACCTCGACCGCAGGAAGTGTCCCCCGTGGGGCGTGCGCGGCGGAAAGGCCGCGAAACCGGGCTGCATCATCATCATCAAGGCATCGGGCGAAACCGAGAGTATGGGCAAGGCGCAAAACTGCAAGCTGCAGCCCGGCGACCGGGTGATCCTCGAAACGGGCGGCGGTGGCGGGTGGGGACCGCCGGAGGACCGCGCCGTCGAGCTGATCCAGCGCGATCTCGACCGCGGTTACATTACGGCGGAGAGTGCAGTGCGCGAATATGGCGTCCGCATCGAAAGAGGGCGAGCGGTCAGGGACTAACGCGGCGCTCACTTTCTCCCCGCTTTGTTCGTAGTTGCGTCGTGCCTGGTCAAGGAGGGCGACCGTACCATGGCGAAGGCAAGGGTTAGCGACGGGTCGACCCGCCCACGTTGCTCATCCTCGTCAGGCGTCCGCCCACACGTCACGAGCGACCTCCGCCATGCGGGCGAGCTTGGCTTCCTCGTCGGCTTCGGTGAGGGGGTTGCCCTTGACGGAGCTGGCGAAGCCGCACTGGGGGGCGACGGCGAGGCGTTCCAGGGGGGCGTAGCGGGCGGCGTCGTCGATGCGGCGCTTGAGGTGGTCGGCGGATTCCAGCGTGGGGCCCTTGGTGGAGACGATGCCGAGGGCGACGACCTTGCCGGCGGGCAGAAAGCGCAGGGGCTCGAAGGTGCCGGCCCGGGGGGTGTCGTATTCCAGGAAATAGCCCTGGACGTTGATCTCGTTGAACAGCACCTCGGCCACGGGGTCGTAGCCGCCGGCGGCGGCCCACAATCCTTCGCGGTTGCCACGGCACTGGTGCATGGTGACGGTGACGTCCGCGGGAAGGCCTTCGAGGCACTGGTTGATGCGGCGCGCGTACTCGGCCAGCACGGCCTGGGGGCCGGAGCCCCAGGAGCGGAACACGTCCTCGTAGGTGGGATCGCACAGGAACGGGATGGCGACGTCGTCGAGCTGGATGTAGCGCGCGCCGGCGGCCGTCAAGGCGGCCAACTCCTGGCGGTAGGCGGCCACTAGGTCCTCCCAGAAGGCATCCACGTCATCGTAGGCGGAACCCACAACTCCGGGGTCGCCGCCGGCGAAGCAGTAGACCACCGGCGGCGCGGGGATGGTAACCTTGGGCTCGGCGTCGGTGTTGGCCTTGAGGAACTCGAAGGCCCGCACCACGGCGCTGGGCCGCCAGCGTATCTTGCCCTCCACCCACACCACGGTGAAGTCCTGCTGGCGGCTCTCCTCGTTGCGCCAACTGAAGGGAGAGGAGGCTCCTTGGCGCGTGGCGGAGAAGCCCTCCCAGGTCATCGTCAGCTCGCTGAACCAGCTCCGGCGGCGGAACTCCCCGTCGGTGGCCGAGCGCAGGCCCACGCGTTTCTGCAGCGCGATAACGTCCCGGACGAAGCCATCCTCGATCTTCGCCAGCTCCTCGTTGCCGTGGGGTCCGAGGTTGCTCTCGGCGGTGTCCGGCCCCAGGAGCCGTACCCTGGCCTCCTTGAGCCCCGCGGGGCGCAAGAGGCTGCCCACGTGGTCAGCGCGGAATGGCGGTGCATCTCTCATCGGCATGGCAGGACGATCTCCGGTAGGGACGACCGGCCGTCGCCCCTAATTGTCTCTTGCGGACAGTTTGGGGCCTCGCCCTCTCCTCGTCGCCTCTTACCGCACGTCCAGACCGTGTCGCCGGCTGAGCTTGTAGAAGAGGCTGGCCAGGAGCACGGTTCCTACGCTGATACCCAAGGCGAAGGCCGACAGTGTGCCCACGTGCCCGTTTTCCCAAAGCTCCCAGATGACTACAGAGATCACCTCGGAACCCGGGCTGTAGAGCAGCAACGCCACGGAAAGCTCGCGGATCGTAATGAGGAAGATGTAGATCCAACCGGCGAACAGCGCCGGCATCATCAGCGGGATCATGATCTTGCGGGCCACGTTTCCCCAGCTCGCACCGCTGGTGGTGGCGCTCTCCTCCAGCTCCTTGTGGATGCCGATGAGGCCCGCGTGGCTGAACCGCATGGCGTAGGGAAGGTATCGAGCGGAGAAGGCGATGACCATGATCCAGATGGTGCCGTAGACCGGGATCGGCACCGTCAGGTAGGTCTGCAGCACCGCGACGCCCATCACGATGCCCGGAAACACCAGCGGGATCATGGTGAGCCGGTCCAGGGACCAGCGCGCCTTGATGGCGGTCCTGGTCACCAGCCACGCCGTAATGAACGACACGCCCACGCATGCGGTGGCGGAAACGATGCTGATGGTGACGTTGTTCGTGATGGAGCGCACGATCTTGTCGTCACTGAACGCTTCCACGTAGTTGTTCAGGGTGAACAGGGAGAGCGCATCCCACGAAGGCACTATCAGGTAGGGCATGAAGCTCGACCAGACGAGGGCGGTCAGGGGCAGGAGTTGGAGCGCCGGCAGGCCCAGCAGCGCCAGCCCGCCCAGCCAGCGCCAGCGTCCCAGGTCCTTGCGCCGGGGCTGGAACCCCTTGCCCGTGATGGTGGTGAAGCGGTGCGCGTGCTGGGTCACCCGGTAGTAGGGGACGAGGCACAAGCCCACCAAGCCGATGAGAATCACGGAGTAGGCGCTGGCGTTGCCGTACTCGGGGAGATAGCCCTCGCTCAACTGAAGGTAGATCTGTGTGGTCATGACCTCGATGCCCGCCGGAAGGCCCACCAGCGCGGGGATCTCGAACGCCTCCAGGCTGCGAATAAAGGTCAAGATCAGCACCGAAAGGACGCTGGGCATGGCCATGGGAAAAGTGACCTTCCAGAAGACCTGCCAATCCGAGCTCCCGGCCACCACCGCGGCTTCCTCCAGGGACGGGTCCATGGACCGGAACGGCGTCGCCATGAGCAGAAAGACGATGGGGGTCCAGAGGAATCCCTCCACCAGCACCATGCCGCTCATGGAGAAGAGGTTGAAGAGGGGTCCGAACCCCGTTACCCACTTAAAGGCCAGGTTGATGAACCCGGCCTCCGGCCCCAGCAACAGTATCCAGCCGATGACCTTGATGAGCCCGGGCACGGCGAAGGACACGAACGCTGCCAGGTAGGCCACCGCGCGGAACGGAGCGTTGGTGCGCTCCGCCAGCCATGCCATGACGGTGCCGAAAACCAGGGCCCACGCCGCGCTCCCCACCGAGAACACCAGGGAATTCCAGAGCAGGGTTTCGAACTCCCCGAGGGACTCGAAGATGTTGGCGAAGTTCTGGGTCGTCAGGCCGACGATGTCGGAATCCTCGGAAGGCACGAAGCTCGTATAGATGATGAAGGCCAGCGGGGGGATAACCAGATACACCAACACCGCTGCGCAGGGAATGAACAACCACAGCGGGTAGTCACGGCCCTGCCTGCTCGGACGCAGGACGTCGAGGAATGAAGACGAGCCGGCGCCTGCCGGTTCTGACGCCTCCGGTGCTGTCTGGTCTCTGCTCAAGGGTTTGGTCCTCGGTCGGATTCGACGGGGTCATCCCGAACTGACGGCACAGCAACATGGGGGCAAGGCATGCCTTGCCCCCATGTTTCCGTGTCCGAGTTGCCCGGAACGAAAGGGATCGTGTGCCGAACTAGTGCGGGATGCGCATCAGCCCTTTCGGCCGATGGAGCGCAGCAACTTGTTCCACTTCTTGAGGGACTGGTTGTACTGCTTCACGGTCATCCCTCTCTCGGGATACACGCGCTTGAACGGGTAGTCCTTCCAGGCCATGCCGTAGTGGAACTTCTGCAGGATCTTCTGCCCGTCCGTCAGGATGAAATTGATCAGCAGCAGCGCGGCATGGGGGTGCGGTGCATTGGCGAACAACGCGGACCCTCCGGCGTTGGTGGGAACTTCGTCCATCGGCTCCCAGCCCAGCGGGGCGCCCTCGTGGATCTTCACCAGCGCGTGGTTCCTGAAGACCGTGGGCGACGCCACGAACTCGCCGGAGATGATCAGGTCCCGCGTGGCGGTACCGGAAATCTTCAGGAGCTTGAGCTGCTGCTTCTTGAGCTTCTCGACGTATTCGTTGCCCTTGACCTTGAGCATGGTGCCGAGGACGCGGTCGCCGGTGCTCGTGATGCTCATCATGAGCTTGCCCTTGAGCGCCGGGTTCAGGAGATCCTCGAAGCTCTTGGGGACCTGGTCCTTGGACAGCTTCTTGGTGTTGTATCCGAGGCCGATGAACGACTCGCGGTCCGTGACCCACCAAACCCCTCCGCTCTTGGCCTTGATCTGGTGTTCGTCCGGCCAGCGTTTGTGCTCCGGGCTCGTGTAGGGCATGAGGAGCCCCTTTTCGCGAAACAGCATCATGAGCCCCGGGGTGGTCTCCGTCGCATCCACCAAATACTTGCCTGCCCTGTGCTCACCGAGGATCTTCGACGACAGGTCCCGGCTCCCGGCGCGATAGACTTCGATCTTCACATCCGGATACTTCTTGGCGAATTCCGCCTTGATGGTCTTGTACGACTTGCCGCCCAAAGACGTGTACCAGACCACCTTGCCTTCCTGCTTGGCGCCCTTCAGCAACATGTCGTGGTAGTCCGCGCCCTTGTAGTTGGCCAGCTTCTTGATGGTGTCGCTCTGGCCCCACGCCGTGGACACGGTCAGGAAGAGAAGCGCGACAGTCAAGTATAGTGCCTTCATAAGGATGTCCTCCTCTCGGGTTTGACTCCTGCGGAAGTCTGGCGCATGTAGGGGCCGCCAGCCGCCTTTGCATGCGTCTTGACGCCCTTCTACGTCACCCGCCATCGGCTTGTCAAACGAATGACATTGCGCGAAGATGGGCGCGTTCGTGGTGCCGGTCCGAAGCTGCCGTCAGTCCTGACGCCGCGTTCCGGCGCGTCGCGAAGGCTTGGAAAGATGCACAAAGCGCGCCTTGTTGGCGTTTCGTTTACCCTGCTCCTCCTGCTCTGGCACGGCGCACTCTTCGGCGCCTGCAAAGAGGAAAGCTTTGCGAGCCGCTTCATTCGGCCGGCGTACGCCGCCACCCCCGACGCCACCCTGCACTACTTCGGCCACAGCTTCTTCCAGCTCGTCACCAGCCGGGGCACGCGCATCGTCATGGACCCATTGGCGCCGGGCTGGTACCCGGTGCCCGACGTCTCCGCGCACGCCGTCACCATCGGCCGGGAGCACCAGAACCACAACTGGTTCCCCATCGTGAAGGGCCGGCCGCTGCTCCTGCGAGGCCTTCGGGAAACCGACCTGGGCTACGAGTGGAACCCGGTGAGGACCACGGTCCTGGACGTGCTGGTCTACAGCGTCCCCATCTACGTCAGCCGTCCCAACGGCGACCTCTTCAAGGGCGCGGCCTTCGCGTTCGACCTCGGGCGGCTGTGCGTCGTGCACCTCGGCGACCTGAGCCACAAGCTCACCCCGGGGCACCTGAAGCAGTTCGGCAAGGTGGACGTGGCGCTGGTGCCCATCGGCGGCCGCACCACCATGGGGCCCTGGACCGCCCGGGAGGTGGTGGGACAGCTCAAGCCGAAGATGGCGATCCCGATGCACTACCGCGACGATCTCGAGCGGGTGCGGGTCTTCAGCGAGGGCTTCCCTACCAGGACCGTGCCGGACGGCTCCCTCGCCATCAGCAAGGCAGCGCTGCCGCGGAAGACGGAGATTGTGGTGTTGGGCTATCGCGGCGGCCCGTTCTGAGGCACGTGGCGCGCCGGTATACGCCGACTTCCCGGACACACCCGCCAGCGGTCTACATGTAGGGCGACCGGCGGTCGCCCCTGCGGCGCAAGGGTTGCTTTTGGGTTGACTGGCATCCCGATCCATCCTATTTTACGCGGATTCGTCCGGCCGCCGCCTGGTGGGCACCGGGAACTGCCGGACGTGCAACAACCAACTCAGGAGGTATTTCATGAGAAGTCCGAGACTCAAGGGGTTGCTGGTTGCGGTCGCGGTGGCGGCCATGGCATGGGCGGCCGGGCCGCAACAGGCAAGCGCCCAGAAGATGCCGTCCAGCATGGAGATTGGCGGCGCCAGCATCGGCGGCGCCTTCTACGTGGTGGCGGGCGGCGTGGCCAAGCTGCTCGAGAAAGAGATGAAGATTCCCGTAACCGCGGCGGTCACCGAGGGCTCGCGCGAGAACGTGCGTCTCATCGAACGCAAGCAGATCTTCATGGGGGTCATCGCCTCCAACAACTCCTATCCAGCGTACCACGGGGTTTTGACCTACAAGAGAAAGTATCCCGTGGCCCTCGCCATGGGCCTCTACCCCAACGCGTTCACCCTTCACACCCTGCCCGGCAGCTCCATCAACTCGTTTGCCGACCTCAAGGGAAACCGCGTGGGCGTGGGCACCGGCCGGACCTGGGACGCGTTCATGGTGCCGCTGATGAAGGCCCACGGCCTGACCTACAAGAAGGACTTCAAGCCCGTGTACGCGGGAATGAGCGACCTCTACACGCAGCTCGGCGACGGCAACATCGTGGCAATGCCCACTATGGTCTCGGGGCTGAGCCCGATCCCCGCGGCCTTGCGCCTGCATGCCGAGAAGGGCGCACGGTACCTGCCTCCGGAGCCTCAGGCGGTCGATAAGATGGTCAAACAGTTCCCGTACATGACGCGCCAGACCATTCCGGCGAACACGCCCACCTTCGAAAAGGCCGTCGAGACCTTCGACATCGGCGGCCCACTTCTTACGGTCCGCGCGGACGCGGACGAGGAACTGGTCTACCAGGTGATCAAGCTGATCCATCAGAACCTGAAGCAGCTCGCCGCCGACGTGCGCTACTTCAAGTACGCAGAGCTCAATCCGGCGGTGCTGACCACCCAGATCGGGGTCCCCTACCATCCGGGAGCCGTCCGCTACTGGAAGGAAGCCGGACTCTGGAAGAAATAGGCCCCAAAGGCATGCGATGACGGCAATCAGATCGCCGGCGCACCCCGTCGGGAGCGCCGGCGGTCCGATGCCGCCGTTTCCGGAACGACAACCGGCAGGAGGTACGTCATGAAAGGCGCAAAATTGAAAACGTTGCTGGTGGCAGCCCTGATAACCACCATGGCCTGGGCGTCCACGGCGACGGCGCAGAAGATGCCGGCCAGCATGGAGGTGGGCGGCGCCAGCATCGGCGGCGGCTTTTACGTCATGGCCGGAGGCATCGCGAAATTGCTGGAGGCCGAGCTCAAGATCCCGGTGACCGGGGCGGTGACCGAGGGCTCGCGGGAAAACATCCGTTTGATCGACCGCAAGCAGGTCTTCATGGGGATCATATCGTCGAACAACGGCTATCCCGGCTACCATGGGCTCAAGGGCTTCGACAAGAAGCACCCCATCGCGCCGATCATGGGGCTGTACCCGCACTCCTTCGCCTACATGACCCTCCCCAACAGCCCGGTGCGCAAGTTTGCGGACCTCAAGGGCAAGCGGGTAGGCGTGGGCACCGGCCGCACCTGGGACGCGTTCCTGAAACCCCTGTACAAGGCCCATGGCCTCACCTACAAGGACATCAAGCCCGTCTACGCGGGCATGGGCGACCTCTACACGCAGCTCGGTGACGGGATCATCGTGGCGACGCCGGGCATCGTGGCCGGCCTGAGCCCCATCCCGGGAGCGTTGCGGCTCCACGCGGAAAAGGGCGCAGCCTACTTCGGGCCGGAGCCGGCGGCCGTCGAAAAGGTCTTGAAGGAACTGCCGTACATGGCGCGGATCCGCATTTCCAAGGATACTCCGACCTTCGACAAGGACATCGACACCGTGGACATCGGCGGCCCGCATGTCTACGTCCGGGCCGACGCCGACGAGGAGCTCGTCTACAAGGTGACCAAGCTCCTCCACAAAAACCTCGGTAGCCTGGCCGGTGAGGTGCGATACTTCAAATACGCTCAGGCCAACCCGGCGGTGCTCACCAAGGACATCAACGTGCCCTTTCATACCGGCGCGGTGCGATACTGGAAGGAGGCCGGGCTCTGGAAACGGTAGGCCGGCTCCTCACCCGGTTACTGGCCATCGGACTGTCGGTTTACGCCGTCTGGAACGCCTTCAGTCCGTTGCCGCCCCTTCAGGAACGCAGCCTGTTCCTGCTGGTGCTGTTCGCCTTGGTGTTCCTGACCCAGGCGACGGAACGCGAGCGTCCCGCTCAGGTGGCGGTGGACCTCTTCTGGCTGGCCCTCAGCCTGGCGACCTTCGGCTACGTCTTCATCGAGCACGAGGAGATCGCCTTCAAGTCGGGCTTGGTCACCCAGACCGACCTGGTGCTGGGGGTTGTCTGCGTCATCGTCGTCCTCGAGGCCACCCGCCGCATCGTGGGCTGGGCGCTCGTGGTCACCGCGCTGGTGTTCCTGGTCTACTGCTTTTACGGCCAGCACCTTCCGCGATGGGTGGGCGGGCACGGAGGCTTTGACCTGGACCGCATCGTCACCACCGTCTACCTGTCCGGCAACGGCGTCTTCGGCGTCGCCACCTACATCACCTTCAAGTTCGTTTTTCTGTTCGTCATGTTCGGCAAGCTGTTGGAAGCCACCGGCGCGTTGGCGTTCATCATGGAGTTCACCCGCTCACTGGTGGGAAGATACCGTGGCGGGCCAGCGATGATGGCGGTGGTGTCGAGCGGCATGATGGGATCGGTGAGCGGCAGCGCGGTGGCCAACGTCATGGTGACGGGCTCCATCACGATTCCTTTAATGAAGCGTGTAGGCTTCCAGCCACACGTGGCCGGGGCGGTGGAGGCGGCCGCCTCCACCGGAGGGCAGTTCATGCCGCCTGTCATGGGGGCGGCGGCGTTCCTCATGATGCAGTTCCTGGCGGTGGACTATCTCCAGATCGTCAAGGCCGCGTTGATTCCGGCGGTGCTGTACTTCATCGGCGTCCTGGCGGGCGTCTACTTCTACGCGTTGCGCTCCGGGCTCACGGGCTTGCCGAAGAGCGAGCTGACCAGCATCAGGGAGGTGGTGCGCGAGCCCCAGGGGCTGACGTTCATTGCCGGCATCGGCCTGCTCATCGTGCTGCTGCTGTTGCGGTGGTCCCCGGTCCAGGCGGTGCTGCGGGCCATGGCCGTCATCGCGGTGCTGGGAGTAAGCATCGCCGCCATCTCCATGTTCGTCCAGGACCGCCGGGGCTTCGCCTCGGCCGCCCCAGCCGGAGCCTGGAACGCCGTGAAGAAGGGCATCGACGTATTCGAGGGTACCGGCAGGGATTTCGTGACCCTGGGCACCGCCGTGGCCTGCGTCGGCATCATCATGGGCACCATCCTGATGACCGGCCTCGCCACCCGCTTCTCGGGTCTCGTCATCGGCATGGCGGGCGGCGATCTCACCATCATCCTGCTGCTGACCATGTTCGCCTCCATGATCCTGGGCATGGGACTGCCCACCAGCATCGCCTATATCATCCTCGCGCTCATGGTGGCGCCGGTGCTCATCAAGGTCGGCGTGTGGCCCATGGCCGCGCACCTGTTCATCTTCTTCTCAGGCATGCTCTCGATGGTGACGCCGCCCGTGGCCCTGGCAGCCTACGCGGGCGCCACGGTGGCGGGCAGCGATTTCTGGCGCACCAGTCTGTTCGCCGGCCTGATTTCGCTGCCGGTATATATCCTGCCCTACGCCTTCGTCTTCGGCACGCCGATGCTGATGCGCGGCAACCCCGTTGAAATCATCCTGACCACCGCCACGGCGGCCGTGGGAGTGATCCTCAACGCCTACGCGCTGGTGGGCGACCTCAAGGACCGGACCGAGTTGGTGGAGCGGGTGGTGGTGTTCGCGGCGGCCATCATGCTCATCGCCCCCGGGGGCATGACGGACATAGTCGGCATCGTCCTGGCGGTCGCCGGCCTGGCGCGGCCGCTCGTGCGGCGGGTCGCTACCGCAAACGCAACGGGCTGATCGGTGACCCGGGGCCAACGGGTCTGAAGCCCGCCCCTACGCATCCGGATCGGACCTAGCGCGGGTTTGCAGCCATGGTTCAACGCCGTCCACGACTCTACTTCGGCCTCTACGCCAACAACCGCGCGTCGGTGTTTCTGCCGGACTTCTCCATGGGGCGGTTGCTGGACCTGGCCGTGGAAGCCGAGGAGCTCGGCTACCACTCCATCTGGGTAGGCGACAGCCTGCTGGCCAAGCCGCGGTACGATCCCATCGTGACCCTGACGGCCATCGCCGCGCGCACTAACACCATCAAGGTGGCCACGGGAATCCTGCAGCCGCACTTGAGGAACCCGGTGGTAACGGCCCTGGAATGGGCGACCCTGGACATCGTCTCTGGGGGCCGAACCATCATGGGCGTGGGGCCGGGGGCTGGGCCGCCGGAGTTGCTTTCCAAGGAGTGCGAGGTAGCCGGTTTCGAGCGTCGGGTCAGGGGCAAGGTCTTCGAGGAGTGCCTGGAGGTGCTGAAGGCACTGTGGACGCGGGACTCCGTGGACTTCGAGGGGCGGCACTACCACTACCGGGACGTATCCTTGGGGTACAAACCGGTGCAGCAGCCCCATCCGCCCGTCTGGATCGCCGCCGGCCACTACAACCCGGTGAAGGTTGAAAACTACCGCTACGGACACTTCGTCGAAGCCAACGCCGGCAAGCACACCGGGCCTTTCGACCGGGTGGCGCGGCTGGCGGACGGCTGGCTGACCAATCACATCAGCCCCGAGGAGTACGCTGAGCGATATGCGGAGATCTCGTCCAGTGCCACTGAACGGCACGGACGGCCGCCGGGCGCCGTCCACCCCGCCATGAACTGCTGGATCAACGTGGGCCGCGATCGGGAGACGTCCCGCGACGAAGCGCGGGGGATGCTCGAAATCTACCACCGCATGCCCTTCGACGACGAGAGCGTGGACCGGTGGGTCATTTGCGGCACGGCCAGCCAGTGCATCGGACGCCTGGAGGAGTTCGCGGCCGCCGGTGTCCGCACCATGCAGATCGTGCTGGCCTCCAAGGACCAGCCGGAGCAGATGCGGCGCATCGCCCGCGACGTTCTCCCCGCCTTCCTCTAGTGTCCCGTCCGATGAGTCGAAACGGGAACCCGTTGCCGTCTAACTGAATGAAGCAGTCCGTTTGAGCGGGGGAAGCGATTGAGGATGACGGAAGTTCTGCCGTATCCCCTCACCCTGGAAGATACGGAGAGGGACGTGGTGCGACGGATCCGGGACGGGGATTCAGACGCCTACCGGCTCCTGGTCGAGCGCTACCAGGCGCGCCTCCACCGGCTCGTCGGCAGGCTCCTCGGCCCGGATCATGGGGACGTGGACGACGTAGTCCAGGAGGTCTTCGTCAAGGCGTTCTTCTCGCTGAGGAAGTTCCGGGAAGACGCGACGTTCGGCACGTGGATCACCCGCATCGCCATCAACCGCGCCCGGGACGAACTCAAGAAGCAATCGGGCAAGGTGTCCCTCGACGCGGAACCCGGGGAGGAGGCGGTCCGGGGGCTTCGCGACCTTCTCTCCGCGGACCCACCCCGTGACGCCGTCGAGGACGAGCCCGCGGAAAGCGCTGCCAGCCGTCTGGTGGCCCGGACCGTAGCCTCGTTGCCCGACCGCTTGCGTGTCGTCGTTACCTTGAAGGACATGGAGGGGAACTCCTACCAGGAGGTCGCCGGGATCCTGAAATGTTCGGTGGGCACGGTCAAATCGCGGCACGCCCGCGCCCGTGAACGCCTGCGGCAAATGCTTGCCCCCCATGTATCCGAACTGGGTGGTGGCCTTCACCACCGGGGAGGTGACTCGTGACCTGTGATGATTTCAGGCAATGGCTGGAAACGGCCGGCGCGGGACAGCCGGAGAAGATCCCGGACGCGCACAGGGAACATGCCGAGTCGTGCGCGGCTTGCCGCGGAATACTCGAAGAGGAGCAGCGTTGGCTGCGCTTCTTCGCCGTCGCGCCGGAGACATCCCCTCGACGGCCCGTGTGGCCCGGCGTGATGGCCAGAATCCGTGAGGAAGAGAGCCGGCGCGCATCCCTCAGCGATGCCCTTCTGTTCTTCAGCCGCCGGTTGGCCCCGGCGTTTGCGCTGGTGGTATTGCTTCTGGGCGGCGTGGGCCTGTGGAGTGACATGCTGCCGGAGACCCGGGAGCAGGTGCCCGCAACCGTCGCCATGCTGGAAAATGGACAGGGACAGGAAGCCTTGTCCGGAGACGAACCCGACGCGGTCCTGATCGCATGGGTAGGAGCTCGAGTTCCATGAAACGCAAAGCCTTTATCGCAGTGGTGGGCGTGTTCCTGCTGGGCCTGATGGGAGGCCTCCTGGTCGGGCAGGTCTACCCCGTCAAGCACCTGTGGGGACGGTCATGGCATGACTTGAGGGACGGCAAGGAACACCGCCGCGGCTCGAAGCATGGATCGAGCGGCCGGTACATCCGCATGCTACAGAAAGAGCTCGACCTCTCCGACCGACAGATGGCCGAGATCGGCCCGCTGCTGAGCCAGACCCGCCGGGACCTCTACCAGGCGCGGATCCGGTCTCTCGAAGAAGCCGACCGGATCATCCTCGAGTTCCACGGCAAGATCAGGCCGGCCCTCGACGAGGCGCAGGCGCGCAAGCTGGAACGACGCACCGACAACTTCCGTGAGTGGCGGAGAAAAAAACGCGAACGCATGATCTCCCGGCTGGACTCGTTGCGCGACGGCTCGTAGGGGCGGATTTCGACTACGACCGGGGCGGTGGGGCAGGCAGCATGCATTGATCTTTGGAAAGATAAAATCCCCAAATTACATAAAAATCTATCACCAATCACACAAAGTTCTCACAAAAAGCCTGTATAAGTACAGCCAACGTACGGATTCCCCCGTTCACGGGCCAGCGCGGTCTCTGCCGTTGCGAGGGGCCCGCAACAACGTCTCGTCGATATCTCCCATCGTTCCGATACGTTTCTGGATCATGGCGACAAAGGTAGCTGCCGAACACACACGGGTCGACTTACTGCTACAGCGGGACAACGAAGCCCCGCTGAAATCTGCACTTGATCTGCTTGAGGAAGGATTCGGTATCTTCGATCAGGGTCTTACATTGATCGCACGAAACGCGCCGTTCTGCAGGCTCTACGGCTTCCCCGACGATCTGTGTCAGCCCGGGGCGACGCTCGAAGCGTTGCTTCGCCACGACGTGATGCGCGGCGATTGCGAGCCCGAGGCCGTCGAGGAACAGGTCGCGAAAAGAATGCGCAGGATCTCTCGCCGCGAGCTTCACCGGGTCGAGCACGAAGCGCCGAACGGGAAGGTTCTACTGACCCGGTACGATCCGATCTCGAACGGCGGACTGCTCATAACCTGCCGCGATGTGACGGAAACGCAGCGGATCGAACAGACTCTCGACGCGCGTTATCTCGCCCAGGAGTTGGAACAGGCGCAGAGACAACTGAGCGAAGCGATCGAGGCCATCTCAGAAGGCTTCGTACTGTTCGATTCCGAGGACCGTCTGGTTCTTTGCAACGAAACCTACCGGCGCTACTACGCAGACGCAGTCGGCAAGGAGGCCGTGACGCGGCTGGAGCCGGGTGCCTTGTACGAGGACATCATTCGGACGTTCTTCGAGCGCGGCTTGTCCCCCGACGCCGCGCTCGACGTCGACGGCTATCTGGAACAGCGGCGGGAGCGCTCGGGAACTCCCGTCGAGTTTCATCTGTCCAGCGGGGTCTGGCTGCAGAGCGCCGAACGGCGGACGCAGGTCGGCGGCGTGGTCGCGGTCTACACGGACATCACCGAGGTCAAACAGCGCGAGGGAGAACTCAACGCGGTGCTCGACACCATCGAGTACGGCATCTGCTTCATGGGGCGCGACCTCCGGGCGCGGGTCGCCAATCGCGCCTTCCGCGACCTGTGGGGCTTCCCTGACGATTTCTTCGACAGCCGTCCGACGCTGGCGGAAATGATCGGCTACAACCGGCACACCGGGCTCTACGGCGTTCCGGAGGACCAATGGGAGGACTATCTCAGCGGCCGCATCGCGGCTGTCCGGGCGGGCGCCATAGCGCCTTTCGAGTGGACCCGTCCCGACGGCAGAGTCCTGCAGTACCAATGCACCGAGCTGCCCAACGGCGGCCGCATGCTGACCTATCTCGACATCACCGAGATGAAACGGCGCGAGCAGCGGCTCAGCGAGCTTGTCGACGAGCTTGCCGTGACGAGTGACGAGGCGCTGCAGGCGCGCGACCAGGCGATGGAGGCCAACCGGACCAAGAGCCAGTTCCTCGCCAACATGAGCCACGAGCTGCGCACGCCCCTGAACGCCATCATCGGCATCACCGAGATGCTGGAGGAGGACGCGAGGGACGACGCCCTGGACGACTACATTGAGCCCCTGGAACGGGTCTCTCGCGCGGGGACCCACCTCCTGCACCTGATCAACGAGGTTCTCGACCTCTCCAAGATCGAGGCGGGCCGGATCGAGTTCCATGTCGAGACCATCGACATCGCCGAACTGACGGAAGAGTTGGCGACGACCGCGCAACCGCTCGCCGACCAGAAGGGCAACCGGCTGGCGGTCCGTTGCCCGGAGGAATCCGGCGTGATACACGGGGACCCGACACGGGTACGGCAAGTCGTTCTCAACCTGTTGAGCAACGCCTGCAAGTTCACCGAGGGCGGCGAGGTAAGCCTGGCCGTTTCGCGAAAGAGGACGCGCGGCAAGGATTGGATTCAGTTCGCGGTCGCGGATACCGGCATCGGCATGACGCCGGAGCAACAAGCCAGGGTGTTCGAGGAGTTCGCCCAGGCCGACAGCTCTACCACCCGAAAATACGGCGGTACCGGCCTTGGCCTCGCCATAAGCCGGCGGTTCTGCCGTATGATGGGCGGAGACATCGAGCTGGTCAGCGAGCCGGGAGTCGGCAGCACGTTCACGGCGCGGCTTCCAGTGACCCTGGACCTCGCGCAATTGGGCGGGAACGACCCGGAGCGGTCAACGACGGCAAGGACCAATGACTAGAATCCTTTATGTCGAGGACAACGACGACAATATCTACATGCTTGAACGTCGCTTGCGGCGCAAGGGCTACGACGTCGTCATCGCCACCGACGGCGAGGCGGGGGTCGAGATGTCCCGTTCCGCCGCACCCTCGCTGATCCTGATGGATCTGAACCTGCCGGTGCTGGACGGCTGGGAGGCGGCCGGGCGGATCAAGTCCGCGCCCGAGACCCGGCACATTCCGATCATCGCGCTTTCGTCGCACGCAATGGACGGCGATCGGGAAAGCGCGATCACCGCCGGCTGCGACGACTACGACACCAAGCCGGTGGACCTCGCACGCCTGCTGGCGAAGATCGAGGCGCTGTTGCCCAAGGGAGCCCCGGCGTGAGCGGCGACGGTCCCGCCATTCTCGTCGTCGACGACAACGAGGACAACTGCTACACGCTGACGCGGCGGCTGAAGCGGCAGGGCTACGACAACGTGGCCACCGCCGCGGACGGGCGGCAGGCGCTGGAGCTTCTGGCCGCGCGTCCCTTCGACCTGGTCCTGCTCGACGTCATGATGCCGGACATGGACGGCTACGAAGTGCTGGAAACCATGAAGGCCGATCCGGCGCTGCGCGGCATCCCGGTCGTCATGATATCGGCGCTGGACGAGGTCGACAGCGTTGCCCGCTGCATCGAGCTCGGCGCCGATGACTATCTTGCCAAGCCCTTCGACCCGACCCTGCTGCGCACCCGGGTCCGCGACTGCCTGGAGAAGAAGCGGCTCCGGGACGGCTAGGTCGACTCAGGTTCCTGTATCCGTTTCGGCCGGAACCGCCCTACCGGGCAGCCGGATCCGAGGGGCCGGCGGCGTCCGCCCCGGCGGTGAGAAGATATCCGTATAGATCCAGCATCAACTGCTCTCGATCCTCTTCCAGCCGCTGCCGAACGGCGGGCGTGAGTGTCAATGTTCGACACGGTTCGTCCGCGACCGCGGCGGTCGTGGACGCGTGGACCTCGAAAGCGGCGCGTACCCCTATCGCATCGCCGGGGCCGTACTGACGAAGCCGCGTGCCTCCGGCATCGTAGGCCGAGACCCGGCCCATCAGCAGCAGTTGCAACCCGTCCTGCGGCTCATCCATCGCCACAAGGGTCTGGCCGGGGTTGTAGTCGCGAACCTCCAGCCACTTGCGGAGCTCGTGGGCCATGTCCTCGAACCGGATACGCCTGTCCAGGTGGCTCTCGATGTCGCCGGCGAAGCGGTCGAGCAAGCTGTCGCCGGAGCCATCCTCCCGGCGGAGATCGTCCCTTCGCGCCGCGATGACGATATCCTCGCATTGCTCGAGAGCGCGGTCCACGTTCGGTTCGAACAGCAGGTCGGCGAATACCGGAGGAGGAAGATTGCGTTCCATCTCGGTCCGGCAGTTTTCGGGCGCGGCGCTTAGAGCGACCCGTGCTCCGGCGCCTTGCGCGGCATGGACGAACCCGCACAGGGCGTTGACGGCCGAGAAGTCCAGACCCGAGACGGCCTCGAAATCGAGCAGGATGCAGACCGGAGGGGGGTCACGGCTCAGCGACTGCTTCAGCCGGCTGGCCAGGGCGTGGGCGCTTCCGAAGAAGAGATAGCCACACAGCCGATATCCGTGGACCCGGTCGCCCTCCGCCAGCAGTATCGCCCGGTCGGCGATTCGGCGGGTCCGGTTGCTGCGGCGCTCGCGCGCCGTGAACCCCGTCTCGATCGGGTCCACGCGACTGAGGCGGATGGCGAAGTGAACGGTTGTGATCACCATCCCGATGCCCACCCCCTCGGCGAAACCGAGGAGCACCACGGCGACGAAGATCGCGAGGACGATGGCGTAATCCAGCCCGGGCAGCCGCTTGCGGCTTCTCACGAGCCATTCGTCCAGCAAGCCGACGCCGATGAACATCGCCATCCCGGCCAATAACGGCACCGGGACCAGTCTCAGGAACGCGTCGCCCACGAGCAGCACGGAGCCAAGCACAAGGGCGGTGATGACGCCGGTGAGCCGTGTTTCGGCTCCCAACCGGTGGTTGAGCATCGAAAACGGCAAGTTCATGAATCCGGCCGGACCGCCGCCCAGACCGGCGATCACGCTGGCTCCGCCGGCCGCCTTGAATTCCCGGTTCCACTCCATCTCCCGGTTCGTGGCCAGCTCGAAGCTGCCCAGGTATATGACCGCGCCGAGCAGGATAACCGCGACCAGGGACAGCATGTTGGGAATCTGCCCGACCACCGCGCCCCAGTCCACATAAGCCAGATCCCCCGGTTGGAAGGGGGGCCAAAGGGTCCCTTCCATCGCGTTCGCGAACAGCAAGCCCGCCGCCCCGGCCTCTTCCGCCGAGATATCGAGGAGGGGCAGGCTCATTTGGTAGAGCACGGCGCCGAGCACGAAACTCGACGGCAATATCCAGGGGCTGCTCCAGCGTTTGGTGCACAGGAACAAGCCAAGGCCATAAACCACGCCGGGACCCCAGCTCCAAAGCACGGTGGTTTCCAGGAGCGAAGGAAGCGCTTGCCAGCCCGGCGTCGCCTTCATCATCGACAACGCCGCCAGAGTGATGAGCCCGCCAACGCCGGCGAGAACCCCGCATGCGACCGGATAGGGAACGAACCGGAGCAGATCGGCCAGCCGAAAATGCCCGATCGCCAAGAAGCACGCACCCGTCGCGACCGAACTGACGATCACGATGGCGGCCAGAGTCATGAACAGCGCGTTCCCCTCCAGCGGGACCGCGGCGGCGATCGTCGCCAACGCGATCACGACAACCGTCGGATGGTTTGCGATAGCTCCCCGGTATCCCCCGGTCAGCGCGACCACGAGGCAGACGGCGAACGCGCCGAACACCATGATGCCGATGCCCCGGGACAGGAACGGCGCCAGCGGACCCGAAAAAACCAGGGCTCCGAACAGGATCTCGTAGACAATATGAACCAGGCCCAGGATGACTCCGGCCGACAGCGCCGGCAGCAGCCTGCCCTCGCGTACGTCGGCGCGGAGTTCGGAGATCAGGCTCGTGATCGATGACACCAAACGGCCCTCCGTAGCGTACCGGGAGACACGCAGCCTGGCCCGGCCGGCCGCGCCTCAATGCAATTGCGATTCGGTTATGGGGACAAGAGCCTGGTGCATGTCAATAGCATTGTGTGCAGAATACCGAAAAAATCCACAAACAACACGAAGATTAGGCACTATGACACCCGAACCTCATAGAGAGCCGTGGTTCTTGATGACATTGCTCTCGGAAGGGTGCAGTTGTTCGAGGTCGGGAGCGCACCCGCGTCGAACCAGGGCGCTGTCCCTCAGTCGGTCGAGTCCCGCGGGTCTTCCGGTGTGGCCATGCGGTAGCCGACGCCGCGCTCGTTCAGAATGTAGCGGGGGTGGGCGGGGTCGTCACCGAGCTTCCTTCGGAGTTGCTTGACGAAGGTGCGTACACGGTCGGGGTCGCCGTAGTCCGGCGGGCTCCACATTTGCCGGACCAGCGAATCGTAGGCCAATACCCCTCCGGGGTTCACCGAGAGGATTCGCAGGAGCTCGTACTCGGTGGCGGTCAGCCGCACGGGGTGTCCAGCCATGGTCACCCGGCGCTGTTCGTACCGGATGGCGAGGTCGCCGAGTGCGAAGGGTTCCGGTTCGACTCGCTTGCGCAGGGCCACCCGGATCCTGGCGGTGAGTTCGGTGGGCGAGAAGGGCTTGACGAGGTAGTCGACGGCTCCGCTCTCCAACGCCTTGGCGATGGTCTCGTCCCTGCCGTATGCGGAGATGAAGATGACCGGCAGATCGGCCATCTCGGGAGTGCTTTCCATGAGCTCGATGCCATCGGCGCCCTGGAGCAGAAGGTCGAGCAGGATCAGGTGGGGCCTCTCGGTCCTGATGATGCGGGACAGCTCCCGGTGCTCTCCGGTGACGATCGGCGAGTAGCCCGCCTCGGCGAGGGCCTCGCGAACGTAGCGGAGCGTCTGGGGGTCGTCGTCCACCACGAGGATCGGGACCGGTTCGTGTCCCTTGCCGGGCGAGGGCGCACGGCTCGGGCCGGAGCCGGCCGCGGCAGCGGGCTCTTCGGCCACCGGAATCGTGAAGGTGAATTGCGTGCCCTGGCCCGGTCCGTCGCTGGCTGCCCAGATGCGGCCCCCGTGGGCCTCCACCAGGCCCTTGCAGATGGCGAGACCGAGGCCGGACCCGCGAAGCCCGCGGTCCCTGTCGCCGCCCGCGTCCGTGTACTTCCGGAACAGGCTCGAAAGCTGCTCCGCGGGCACCCCTCCGCCCTCATCCGAGACCGAGACCGAGACGTGCAGGCCGTCGCGAACCGCCGCGACCCGAATGGGCGAAGACTCCGGAGAGTGCCTGGCGGCATTGGTAAAGAGGTTGTTTAGGACCTGCACGATGCGCTGCCTGTCGGCCAGCACCCGGGGCAGGTCCTGGGGGAGGTCGATCGCGACCGTGCGCGTGCCGCCGCCGCTCAGGAACGCCATCCTGGCCTGGTCCACCACCGCCGCCACCTCCGAAGGCTCGGGCGAGACGGACAACGTGCCCGCGTCGATGCGTCCCGCGTCCAGCAGGTCGCTGATCAGGCCTCGCATATGATCGGCCTGCTCGTCGATAACCCGGAAGAACTGGTCGAGCTCGGCCCGGTCCAGAGCCGGCGAAGCTCCCAGCACGGTCGCGGTAGAGCCCTTGATCGCCGCCAGCGGCGTGCGCAGCTCGTGGCTCACCATGCCCAGGAACTGCGCCCGCAGCCGGTCCAGTTCCTCCAGCCGCGCCAGATCCTGCAGGGTGACCACCGCCGAGACCACCTCGCCCTGCGCGGAAAGGATCGGTGTGACGTTGAGGAGCGCGGTGACGCTCCTTCCGTCCGGGACCGAGAGCGTGATCTCCTCGGCGCGCAGGGTTTCGGAGTTGACGAACGTCTGTGCGATGGGAATGTCGCTGAGCGAAACCTCCCGCCCATCCCCGCGGCGGAGGATCATCACCTCCAACAGTTGTTCGACCGAACGGCCCGGCATGCGCAGCCCTTCCACGATCCGCTTCGCCTCCTGATTGAGCGACACCGGCCTGCCGGTCCTGGCGTCGAACACCACCACGCCCACCGGTGAGGTCTCCACCAGGGCCTCGAGATCGGCCCGCGCCTGCTGCTCGTCACGGTGCGTGCGGGCGTTGGCGATGGCCGTGGCCGCTTGCGAGGCGAACACCATCAGCACCTCCTCGTCCTCTTCCGTGAACTCTCCTCCGCCCTCCTTCTCGGCGAGGAAGAAGTTGCCCACCTGCTCGCCGCGGTGCCGCATCGGCGTCGCCTGCAGCGTCTTCGAGCGCATCAGGTCCGGGGAGACGCCGAGCTCCCGGACGTAGGCCGGCAGGTCCGTGAGCCTGAGCGGCCCCGGGAGATCGCGCAGGTGCGCGAACAGCCGGGGGCCGTCGGGCCACTCGGCGTACTGGCGGTGTTCCTCTGGTGTGAACCCGGAGGTGACGAAGTCGCTACCCTCGCCCGCCTCGTCGACGGTGGCGATGACGCCGTAGCGTGCGCCGGTGAGCGCGCGGGCGCTGTCCACGACCTCCTGCAGCACGGTGGCGAGGTCGAGGCTCGCGCTGATGCGCAGAATCGCCGCGCTCAGTGCGGAAGCCCTTTCCCTGAGCGCTTCGATCTCCTGCGTGAGCTCGTGGCGGCTTTTCAGCCGCCGTTCCCGATCCTCGGAAGAATCCTGCATGTCCAGTCGCCTCGATGTCGGCCGCGGGAATCGTTCAACGCACAGGGAGCGGCCACTCGCGCAGGCATCCGATTTTCATGATTTGCCCATGCTGCCCGAAATTTACACGCGGCCAACCGCTATGCTCACAAAAATCTCATAAAAGCAGCGTAGAATCAACTCCGTTAATGTCTTCGCCGGCCGGGTTTCCATACCAAAGGGGCCGCAACGGTCTGGGTGGAGGTTCGGTGCCCCTGTCATCACAGTTGCCCAGGGGCGCAAGTCACGACGACCGAGCCTCCTCCCCGCAAAGTTCATCCTGCCGACAGACCGATTTGTGTGGGTCATACCGCAGGCTCGCGGATGTTTCGACTCTTCCGGGAACCACACCGCGTCTAATCGTTGACACCACGATCCGGATCAAACCACTCACACAATAAGGGAGAACCGAATATGAGGAATCACAGACGTACGGCATTGATGATGGTACCCCTGCTTCTGGTGGGGCTCTCCGGAGGCGTTGCCTGGAGCCAGCAGGGCGAAGGCAGGCGGGGCGACGGAGAACGCATCGCCCGCGCCGAAAGGGGTGAAGAGCGAGGGAGACGACACTGGCGCGGACGCGAAGGCAGGCGTGGCCACCGCCACCATGGCCACGAGGGCCAGCGCGGACGCCGCGGCCACGGGGATTTCGTCAAGCGCATGACCGAGAAGCTTGAGCTGTCCGACGAGCAGGTGACGAAGATCAAGAGCGCGCTCACGGACGCGCGAAAGAAGAGGATTGGCCTGCGCGCCGACGCCCGCGTCGCCGGCATCGAGCTCCGGGAGATGGTGTCGCAGGAGACCGTGGACAACGCCAAGATCGGCGCCAAGGTCGACGAGATCGCCAAGATCCGGGGCGACCTGTTGCGGGCACGCACCGACGCCGTGGTGGCGGTACGGGAGGTGCTGACGCCCGAACAGATCGCGAAGGCGGACGACATGCTGAAACGCATGTTGAGGGGCCGCCGGGGCCGCGGACACCGGTAGCGGCACACTTGATCTACCAGGAAAGAGGGCGGCCACCAGAGGCTGTCCTCTTTCTTTTTGAGGCCGTTCACTTCATCCGCACCTGCCTTCCCTTCCGCCCGTCCTTGCCGAGTTGCCACGGCCACGTTTGTCAAAGGGTCGGCAACTTGTCTAAAGTGATTGCCATCGCACCCGTGTCCGACGGCCTCCGCACCCCATGAGCACACCCACGACCTCGCCCGCCCAGGCCCCGCCCGCGTTCGCCGCGCTCCGGAACCGGGACTTTGCCTTGTTCTTTGTCGGCAACATGCTGTCGATGATGGCCGACAACATCGAGCACGTCATCAGCTACGGGATCGTCTACCAGTCGTTTCGCTCCGAGACCCTGCAGGGCTTCGCCGTGATCGGTCATTGGCTGCCGGCCCTGACGCTGTCGTGGTACTTCGGCGCGCTGGCGGATCGCTTCGACTGCCGCCGCGTCATGGAGTGGTCCCAGGCGCTGTTCATCTCGGTGAGCCTCGCCTGGGCCCTGCTGTTCTACACGGGCCGCCTGGAAATGTGGCACTCGGTCATCCTGCTGATGCTCCACGGCATGGCGGGCGCCCTGTGGAATCCGGCGCGCCAGCTCATGATCTACGACGTGGTGGGGCCCGAGACCTTGCAGAGCGGCATCCGGCTGCTGGCCACCGGGCGTCAGTTGGGGATACTCTTCGGCCCCGCGGTGGGAGGCGGTGCGCTGTTGTTGCTGAAACCCACGCTGGCGCTGTTGGTCAACACGCTCATCTACCTGCCGCTGGTGATCTGGTGCCGGCTGGTGCCTTACACCGGGCACGGTTCCGGACGGCAGAGCACGAAAGGGACCTGGGCGGATGCGCTTTCTGCGCTGTGGGGCGCCTCGCACAACCGGGTCCTGCTGTCCATGATCCTGCTCGTGGGTTTCTACGCCTTCTTCGTGGGCAACGCGTTCCAGGCCCTGATGCCCGCCTTCGCCCTGTCCCTCGGCGCCGGCGATCTGAGCCTCGGCTACGCGGCGCTGTTCGCCGCCAATGGCGCGGGCGCCGTGACCGGCGGCCTGTTGCTGGAAGTGCGCGGGCTGCTGAGGGCGCGCGCCTCCACGGCGGTGGTGCTGGCCATCCTGTGGTGCGTGGCGATGATCGCATTTGCCACCGCGTCCAACTACGTGCTGGCGCTGCTGTTCCTTTTCGCCGCCGGAATTCTGAACCTGGCCTTCCTCTCCATGGCGCAGACGCTGGTGCAGCTCGAGGCACCGGTCAATCTGCGCGGCCGCCTGATCGGGCTCTACAACATGGCCGCCCAAGGGCTGCGGACCTTCAGCGGCATGACCGTCGGCTTTGCGGGCGCGTACATCGGCATTAACTGGTCGCTGGGGCTCAGCACGCTGGTAGTGATGGCGGTGGCCGCCGTCCTGTTCGTGATCACCGCGAGAGGAGCGAAGACCGCGGAAGCCGCCGGCTGACCGGCGGCCGATGATTCAACAAAGGGAGGACCCAGTCCATGTCCAAACGAGTGAGCATCGAACTGCCGGGGGTGCCCCACAACGCCCCCATTCCCATGGGAGCCAAGGTCGGCAACGTCGTCTATTCCTCCGGCATCTCCGGGCGTGACGGCGCCACCGGGGAGCTGCCCGCGGACCCGGACAGGCAGGCTGAGGTGCTGTTCGACAACATCCGCAAGTTCATGGAGCTGGCCGGCGGAAGCCCCGACGACATCGTGCGCATGACCGTCTACCTGAAAGAGGAAGAGTACCGGGACGCCATCAACAAGCCATGGCTCGAGATGTTCCCGGACGAGCACGACCGCCCTGCCCGCCACGCCATCAAGTCGCCCGTGCGCGGCAACGTGCTGTTCCAGATCGAGGTGGTGGCGGTGCTGTAGCCGCGTTGCGCCGGCATCTTTCGTAAAGCCGTCTGGAGTCACGAGTTCCACGATCCAGACCGCGCGGGTTTGAAACCGTCCGTACCGGCAGATTGTTGAAAAAGTCCGTCTGGCACGGGGCGGCGCCCTTCGACTTCGCTACGCTCAGGGCGAACGGAGAAAAGGCTGTCACAACC
>JAPPHF010000059.1 GCA_028821115.1 Deltaproteobacteria bacterium
CCTCCCCGGTCTTCGACGAGGCCCACCGGGTCAACGACGCTTTCGACGTTCCCCTCGATCCTCCGGAAGTCGCCGGCATCGCGCGCAGCGTGGAGCGCTATCGACGCCGGTGGATCGATCAGGGACGCTTCTGGGGTCCAGGGAAGTCCAGCTACGACCATTCCAGCGAAGCGCAAGCGAAGCGGGGCAAGAAGTCGGGCCAGGCGCGCCGCAAGCGGACGGAGGGACGCGACGCCGGGATCGTCCAGGCTTGGCTATCCGGGACGTCCATACATGCGCTCTCACGGCTCCACAGGCTCTCCAGGCCGGGCATAAGGAAGATCCTCAAACGGGACTGCCCGCTCTTTTCGAGGGGGGAACCGAACCTAACACAGGTTAGTAGGGGGAAATGACGCGTTTTTGGCCTAGAATTGTCCAAAGTTTTGACAGTTGGAAGGGGGAGCGGCGATTGTCTTCTTCCGGTTCTTGGACCCTGTTTTGGTTTGTATCCGGCGGGGGGGTGTCGGGGGGACGCAGTCCCTCCCGCGCGCGAGTCCCGTATCGGCCTGTGGGCGAGTCTTCGAGTCCACACGCCGATAGGGATCTTTCACCTCGCGCTCTTGGATTCCTTTTTCTTTGAAAGGGGGAGGGGGAATGATACGGGTCTGCAGTTCCCTGCGGCCGAAGACTGAAGACATGGGGGATGCGATTCGGTTCGAAGCGGACTACGTGGAACGTCAGGACGGTCGGGGAAGCATGTTCGCTCACGCCTGCCCCCGCTGCTCGGCTCGGCTGAGACGTGAGGGGGGCCGCTCGCCGAAACGGTGGCGGATCGTGAAGACGGGTCCGGTGGTTCCCTTCGTGGGCGATCGGCTCCCGCGTTGCGGGGTTTGCAAGCGCCCGCTGCGCCGGGTCAGCGGGCATCAGGAGGGATTGTTCTCACCGGCCGAGATTCGCCGCTGGCGCAAGGAGTGCGACCGGCGGGGCGCGGGAGACCGGAGAAGGAGAAGACGTCGTCCGAAGGGCCGATCCAACGGCAAGCTATCGGAACAGGATGGTGGCAGCGGCACCTAGGACGAAGACCAGGATGGTCACAACCAGGGTGATCAGTAGGTTCAGCTTTGATTCGATGCGCACTAAGCGCTGCTCGAAGTTCGCGATCTCCTGTGCGGCGGCCTGGGCCTTCTCTTCGCTGGCCCCAGCCTCGATAAACGCCTGGTAGGTCTCGGAGAGCATGACCGCCATGGATCTACTTGAAGATGATGGCCCCAAAGGTCGCGATCTGCAGAGCAACGACAATCCCGAGCAGAACCTCAATCCGGTTCAGACGACGATCGAAGTGCGCAATTTCCTCGGCCGCCGCCAGCATCACGGGCATGAGGTCAGTGTAGGACCCGCCGCGCGTGAGTGTCAAAGAAGAGGGAGGGGGAAAGGGAAAAGGGGACGACAGCCATGGCGAAATACGAGTGTTTAAGGGGCTGGTGGGCGGACCACCGTTGCAAACACGGGTGGACGGCGGTCCATGGTGATCCAGAGGGTCTCCCCGATGATCTGGTGGGCCGAGTAATCGTGGTGGAGTTAGGGCCGCCCACCCAATACGGCCCCATGCTCGGCATATACGAGGTCGTGGAGGTTCTCGAACGGACCTCCGAGCGGGTCGTTGTCCTGGACCGCGAAGTGAAGGAGTTGAAGTGAACTGGAATACGCTGGAGGCCCGGTTGGTGGACCGGGCCCGGTCGCGGGCCTGTGCCGGTCCGCTGCTCGACCTGATCATCCCGACGGAGGACTGGCCTCGTTGCACCTGCAAGGCCGGCCAGACGACCCTCACCCGGCGCAAGCGGGAAGCGGACCAGACCTGGTGGTGGTGTTCGGTGTGCAACCTGCCGGCGCGGCGTGCCGGCAGAGAGTGAGACAAGAGCATCGGGATGATTGACGCGCTCAGAAGGATTGAGGCGGCCCTGGACCCATATGCCCCTTACATGCTCATTGCGATGTTCCTCTGGCTGATCGGGGGGTGTCTCTATGAAGCCCTTTCCTGGGCGGTGAATCGCCCAGCCTGGAAGGCGAAGAACAGCGGTGGGAGCGAACGTGGCGAACGCCGCGGCGGTGGTCCTGCAATCAACGATCTCGAAGGGACGAAGGGTTAGCTATGGGTGAAAGTTGCGAAGAATGGCTCGCGAGGCTCAGGCGCTCGATCTCAGGCGCAAACGCGCCGGGTGTGGTGAGCGAGCGCCCAGCAGCGGACCGGATCGACCGCCGCGAGACTCTGAACTTGATGACGGTGGAGGAGTTCCACCGGAAGTGCGTCGCCGTCGTCCGGATCGTCTCCAGGGGAAACCGGGGATGACGACGGACCCTGATTGGAGAGGGAACGGTGATCGAAGAGAGATCGGCTAGGCGTGTTAACTGGATAGCCGGGCTATAGAGATATCAGGCTACTGTGCTAGTTTGGCTAGCCATGTACACCGTGGCTCTCATCAGCCGGAAGGGTGGTGCGGGGAAGACGACGCTGGCTTGTGGCTTGGCGGTCGCTGGTGAAAGGGCCGGACTCATGACGGCGCTGCTGGATCTCGACCCGCAAGGGTCGGCCTCGGCCTGGGCCGGCCTCCGGGCGTCCGATTCGCCCGTCGTCGTTCCGGGAAGCGCTCCCCAACTCGGCGCGTTGCTGACGGCGGCTCGAACGGCGGCAGCGGACCTCGCGATTATCGACACCGCGCCGCATTCCACGGGAGCGGCTCTCAAGGCGGCGCAAGCGTCGGACCTGGTTCTCATTCCCTGCCGGGCTTCGGTCGCGGACCTGCACGCTATCGGAACGAGCATCGAAATCAGCCGGAACGCCGGAACCGCCGCCGCCGTGGTCCTCAACGCTGCGCCGGTCCAGGGCCCGCTTGTCTCGCAAGCTCAAGCGGCGGTGGCGGGGTACGAGGTCAATATGGTTCCGGTGGTGCTCCACCAGCGGATCGCTCATGTTCATGCGTTCACGAATGGACTCACAGCGCCCGAATTGGCGCGGTCGAGCAAAGCTGCCGGGGAACTGGCGGCGCTGTTTGACTGGGTGCGAAAGGAAGGGAGGCTCCAGGATGGGCAAGACTGATCTGGGAGCGGCGCTGCGCCGCGCAAAGAGTACGACTCCGACCACGGCAACGCGTCCCTCGCGTGCGGGCAAGAAGGGGATGCTGATCCATATCGATCCAGCATTGTCCCGCCGACTGAAACACCTGGCGGTTGACGAAGACAAGACCCTCCAGCAGTTGGGGGTTGAAGCGCTTGAGATGCTTCTGGCATCTCGCTCTGGTCCGTGAAACAGGGGGGAAGACTCTATGAGACAAAGAATTGTTGTCGGGATGGCACTCCTGACCCTGGTGGGATTCGGCTGTCAAAGCGCCGAAGAGAGACAAGCTCAGGAATTGCGCCAGGCGCTACGGCAGATTGTGGATGAGATCGAGGAACTGCGCCGCGAGGAGATCGAGCTGTTGCGGCAGCGGAAAGAAGTGGTGGACGCAACACCATCGTTCAAGACCCAGTGGGGCTACGAAACGATGGCGTCGTCTAGGGTGTATGCGAAGCAAGGATTGGAATCCGCCGAACAGAGGCTTCCAAAGATGCTCTCTGAGTTGAGGCAGGAGGTGGAGGAATACACGGATGCGGAATTGCCGATGCTCGCCATGGCCGTGAGGGGACGAAAGACTGGCGCCGAGCGGGCGGTAGAGGAGGCGAAAAAGGGCTTGGCTCAGGCGAAGCGAGAGAAGGAGGAAGCGGAAGTCGCTGCGAAGGAACGAGCTGCGGCGGCGAAACCTATAAAGCCCAAGCCCCAAAACACCGCCGCTCGGGCTCGTCCCGCGCCGCCGAAGAAACCGGCACCACCAACGCCTCCTCCACCAACGAAGACGCCGGAGGAAATCCGGGCGGAGTTATCGAAGCGGATTGAAGAGGTCGATGGGATTCACGAAAAGGTGATTTCGACGCTCCAGGCCGTGCAAGAAGCCCAGACGGATAAATGGCAGAAGCGCTGGGCGGGGGATGCGGTAACGAGTGCGCGAATCGCCCGCAAGCAGGACAGCAATCGCCTCCGGCTACGGCTGGAGAGAGCCAAAGATGGGGGACTGGGCCTGGTGGAACAGAGTATTGCGTCGGTGAAGCGTCAGGCTGAAGGGCAGCTGGCGCAAGCGCAAGGGAAACTCAAGGCCGCGGAAGCGGCGGCGACTCAGTAGGTGCGGTGGAACCCGCCGCCGGGATGCTATCCTTGTCTCCAGGAGAAACCGATGCCGCCTGAAATCGCCCAGTGGATCGTTCCCTTGATTGTCATCTTCGGGACGCTTTCCCCCGCCGTCATCGTCGCTCTCATGCTCTACCTGCACCGGTCCACGCATCGCCGGCTGGACCGATTGGAAGGGCGGCTGGATTCTCGCATTGACGGTGTGGAAAAGCGGATGGGTCGCCTGGAAGAGCGCATGGCTCGCCTCGAAGGAACCCTCGACGTGCTGCGGGAGTTCTTCGTCGGATCCGGACGCGGCACCGCCGCATAAGGACCGGGGGGGGCTCCCCCCCAGACCCCCCGTTGCGGCCAGAACCCCGGCCAGCTCACATTGCCGGCCGTGAACCTGCCGCTTTTGCCCGTCGCACGTCCCATAGGAATGAGACCCTCGCGCGACCGGGTCCAAATTCGGCCGACCCGGAATAATCCCCGAAAAATTCCACGCTCTCAGACGCCCGCAGCCGTCCTCGAACGAGGCTCTGTGACGGCGCGAAACGGACGAAATTGGCCTCTCGGACCGATTTGAGGGGATTTCCCGGAATTTCCGAAAAAAAGATCGCCGTAGACGCCCTGTGTTGGGCGATCTCACGATGGCGAAGGGTAAGGCATAGGGGATCTGATGCGCGGCGGCCCCGTGCAGCGTCACGCGCAACAGTGGAGATTTCTGAGATCGGGCGCAGCCCGTTTTTGCGGATCCGGAGCTCCGGAGTTCGAGCGACTCAGACGGGAATGCGCTCGACGATGCTGCGGGTGATGCGCCGGGTCCTCCGGTCGTAGAGTTGGGTGGTGGACGGATGCGAGTGGCCGACCAGGCGTTGGACCTCCTCGACGGGAACGGCTTGCTCGAGCAGAGCGGTGACGACCATGACGCGGAAGGAATGAGGCGTCAGGTTGGCGGGGAGGCCGGCCGCCTTGAGTCTGCGTTTGAGAAGGGCCCGGATCCCGGGGGGGCGCAAGGCGCGTGATTTGAGCGCGCCCCAGCGGTTGCCGTAGAGCCAGAGTGGAGAGTCCGGGGGAGCGCTGGTGAAGACGTCGGCCTGCATGTACTCCTCGAGCCAGCCATCCAGATCGCTTCGGACAGGGATGTCTCTTTCCTTGCCGTTCTTTTCGCGAAACCGAAAGACGCGGCCGTGGGACGTGTCAGACAGGTCTCCCACTCGAAGGCGCGCGAGCGCTCCGACGCGGCACCCGGTGGTGATCATGGTGCCGAAGAGGGCCCGGTCCCGGCGGCCGACATGGGTGGACAGATCGAAGGAGGCGAGCAGCATCCGGGCCTGGCTTACGGTCAACTCGGGCGTCTTGCCGTCGAGGGGGTTGTGTTTGATGCCCCGGACCGACTGAAAAGGATTGAGCAGGACGACGTGACGCTCGACGAGGGTGCCGAAGAAATTACGCATGGCGGCCAGCGCCTGATTCTTGGTGGCCGGAGCGACCGGCAGGGAGCGGATGAAGCGTCCGGCCAAGCCGGGGGTGACGCGGGCGAGCTCCACGTCTTCGCGCTCGCAAAACTCGAGGAACCACCCGACGGCCCGGGCATAGGCCCGGCGCGTCTCGGGGTTTGAAATCCGCGCCGAGAAGAACTCGTCGGCGGCGAAGCAGGCGGCGGGACCCGCTCGTCTCAAGACCGGAGGGATCACGCGTCCGAGAGATTCGAGTCGATGGGTCGGGGTGTCTTTTTGGATCAGATGTCGTGTAGTCATTAACGCAATGGTAACGTACTTTCGCGGTGAATACCATCGCGCGCTGAGGAACCGCCCGAGGAGGAATCGAAATGGCCCACATTTTCACTCGTTACAGGACCTTCTTCGTGCCCCTCGGAATCATCTTTTTGAGCGCCGCCGAGATGCTTCTGGCCCAGGGCACTCCGCCGCCGCCAACGACGGGCACCTCCCCCTGGGTGAACGTCGTCAATGAACTCCAGGCTCAGATGACCGGTCCGATCGCCAGAGGTCTGTCGTTGATCGCCGTCGTGATCGGCGGGTTGATGTTCGCCTTCGGCGAAGGCGGCTCCAAGCGGGCGCTGGCGGGGATACTCTTCGGCCTGGGGATGGCGATGGCCGCCGCGAACTTCGTGGACTGGCTGTTCACACCATGAAGGGCGCGAGAGTCTGGCCGGCGCATCCCGCCCTGAGCCGGCCGCTCACCATCATGGGCGTCGAGCGGCGCTGGTTCCTGTTGAGCGCGACTCTGGGGCTCGCCATGTGGAACACGATCGAGAGCCTCATGACCGGAGGAATGATTTTCGGGGTGCTCTACGTCGCCGGCTGGTTGGCCTGGAAGAAGGATCCGAACATGCTCGGCATTCTCAAGGTCTCGGCGCGCTTCAAGACCCGCTACGATCCCGGCAAGTGGGCCGCCGCTCCGTGGCATCTTCGGCTCCCGTCATGATCGGCAGGGTCCGCCGCGATCCGGACTACGAAGCCGCCGGTTCCCTGGCCGAGGAGATCCCGTACTGGGGCTGGCTCCCGGACGATCGATCCTGTCTCACCCGTTCCGGAGAAATGCTCACCGTCGCGCGGCTCACACCGACCGTCCAGGACGGCCGGACGCCGGAGCAGTTGGATCAAGTGCTGGAGCGCTGGTCCCGGATGCTCTCGGGCCTCGACCATCAGACCCGGCTTTATCTCTATCTCTTCCGCCGGCCGCTGCACCTCTCCGTACCCACCGCTGCGAACGGCGTCTCGGGCGTCGCCCAGCACAAGAGGCGGGAGTTTCTTTCCCGGCGCATCCAGGATTTGCAGGTCTATCTGGCCTGGGCCCACAATCCCCAGCTGCGCCAGGCGGGGGAGCGCACCGCCCCCACGTGGTCCGTTTCCTACGTGCGGAACTGGATCCGGCGGCGGCGCAACCCTCACGAATCCACCTATCTTCACTCCGCCGTCCAGGCGGCCGCCGAACGATTCCGGCATCTGGTCGATGCGTCCCGGGCGCTGGTGGCGGATCTCACCCCCATCGACATTCTCCCCGCCGCCGAAGCTAGCCGGGTCCTTTCGGACCTCGTGAACCGCCCCGGCACGCCCTGGGACGGGGCGACCGGGAGCGGCATGAACTGGAGGCTGGCCGTTTCCGAGCTGGAAGCCGAACGGCGCTTCCTGCGCCTGGACGGAGAACCCCTGATTCTCTATTCGCTGCTCTCGCCGCCGGGCGGGTGCCAGGCGAATCTTCTCCGTGATCTGTACCGGCTGGACGCGCGACTGACCATCGCTCTGGAGTGGCGGCCGTGGACCACCGACGCCGCTCGGCGGAAGATCCGGTCCGCGCAGAAGCATTACTTCTCGAAGCGCTATTCCATGGCGGCGCACATGCAGGAGACGCAAGGGACGAGCGCCGCGATGGAGGATTCGGCCGCGTCGGCCGAATCCGAGCGGCTCGGACGGGCGCTCGTCGAACTCGAAGCGGACGGCGTCGGCTACGGCGACTTGTCGCTTTCGCTGTCGCTGCATGGCGAAACCGAACAAACTGAGCGCCTGGACGGAGACATCCGGCGCATCTTCGCCGCCCACGACGCCAAGGTGATCCGGGAGGGCTACGGGCAACTCGCGGTCTACTTCGACCGGATGCCGGCCCAGCCCAGGGGCCGGCAGGTCCGAAGCGTCTTCGTATCGGCGGGAGCCGCCGCTTGTCTCGCTCCCATCTTCGGCCCGCCCAGGGGCGACCCGCAAAGCCGTCACCTTCACAAACCCGCGCTGGCCGTCCTGGAGACCCAGTGGCTCACGCCCTACTACTACGACCTGTTCTCCGGAGACGTGGGTCACTCCCTGATTCTCGGAGCCACCGGAGCCGGCAAGAGCTTCGCACTCAACTTCCTCCTCTTGCAGGCGCTTCAATACGACCCGAGAGTTCTGATCCTCGATCTGGGAGGGTCCTACCGCTGGCTCACCCAGTTTCTCGGAGGCGGATACCTGGAGTTGGCCGCCGAGGACGGCGGCCCGGAAGCCGGCTTCAAGCTGCGCCCGTTTTCTCTCCCCCGGGGAGAGCGCACCTTCTCGTTCTTGACCAGCTGGCTCGCTCGGCTGCTCAAGCTGGGCGGGTGGAGCGAACGGCCGGAGGACCCGAACGAGCTCCGCAAGCGGGTCGAGGACCTTTATGCGTTCCCTCCCGAGCGGCGGACCCTCACCAACCTCGTTCACTCGCTGCCACGAGACATGTGGGCTCCGATGAGCCGCTGGTACGGGGAGGGGGCCTGGGGCTCCATCTTCGACAACCCCGGCGGAGAGCAGCTCGCCCTCGCCGACTGGCAGGTGATCGACCTGGCCGGAGCCGCCGAGCATGAGGACTTGTGCGAGGCGGCGCTCTTTTACCTGCTGGAGCGCCTGCGGTTGGCGCTGGACGACCCGGCGGAGGTCTCCCGGGTCAAGCTGATGGTCGTGGACGAGGCCTGGCGCTACCTTCGCGATCCCGCCGTCCTGAACTATCTCGCGGAAGCCGCCAAGACCTGGAGAAAGAGAAACGCGGCGCTGGTCATGGCGACCCAGTCGGTCATCGACGTGACCGGAACGGCCGGGGCCGAGGCGCTGCTCGAGTCCATGCCCACGAAGATCTTTCTCGCGAATCCCGACTTTCCCGAGGCCGCCGCGCGGACCTTCCGTCTCAACGAAGCCGAGTTCCACCAGGTCCGGTCCCTGATCCCGAAGCGGGAGATGTACCTGCGGCGGCCGACCAGTGCCGCCGTCCTGCGGCTGGAGGTGGATCCGGAGAGCTACTGGCTCTACACGTCCTCCCCGCGCGATTCCGCGAAGCGGGCCGATGCCATCTCGAAATACGGCTTGCAGGAGGCGCTCAAACGACTCGCAAGGGAGCGGCGGACATGAAGCTCTTTCGCCGGCGTAGCCGTATCCCGTGGAAGGTCAAGCAGCAGTGCCGCCCGTGCGGAAAAAGAATTCTCGAAGTTCGTCGAGCCGGCCCTCGATCCTCCCCATGCGGTCGCCCATCGAGGCTTCGACTTGGCCAATCCGATCCCGAATTTCGGTGCGTTCCCGGGCCGCCTCGCGCAGCCCGGCGTGAAGCTCGGAGCGCATCTCCCGCATGTCCTGGCGTAGGGAGCGGTGGATGTAGAGCAGGAGACCGACGATGACGGCGGGGGAAAGGGTTCCGAAAACGACAATTAAGGGAACGATCCACTGGGCGATTTCAGGGGGCATTCGTTTCTCCTTCCTCACAGTCTATCCCTTGCCGGAGTTCCGGACCAGGATGAATCCTTTCCGGCCGCCCAAATTCCCACCAGGAGAACCCGTATGATCCACCACCGCCTGAATGCCGACCGTGTGGGCCAGCTCACGCTGGCCCTGTTGCTTTCTCTCCTCGCTGGGTTTCTCGTGGTCGTCTCCTACGCTGAATCCAACGGCTCCGTCCTGCGCGTCCCGGAGGACGAAGACGCCATCGTTCAGGTTCAGACCAAGGTCCGGCACACGACCGTTCTGGTGCTCCCCGCCGGGGAGACGATTCTGGATTTCGTCGTCGGGGACGCCGAATACTGGCACTTGACGGGTTCCGCCAACGTCGCCTTTCTCAAGCCCCTTTCCCAGAAGTCGGAGACCAACGTGGCGCTGGTGTGCGAATCGGGCCGCATCTACTCCTTCCTGGTCTCGGAGCAGACGGACCCGCCGCACCTGATCGTTCGCATCGAACGATCCGAGGACAAGAAGACGGCCCAGCCGGGAGCGCACCGGCCGGCGTTCGTCGCCCGGGACCAGGTCGCGGCCTATCAGCAGTTGGCGGCGCAGGCCGGCGAGCAGGCGAGGGCGGCCCGATCCGACGCGGAGGACCGGGTCCAACAGGCCCGGCAGGACACCCTCGCCCACGTGGACGCCTTCCGTGAGGCGTACCCGCGCCGCCTCAAGTTCCCCTACCGGTTGGACAAGAAGGCCCACGAGTGGCCCTTCCTCGTCTCCGGCATGTGGCACGACGGCCAGTTCACCTATGTGAGATCCAGCGCCCAGGAGTCCCCGGCGCTTTACGAGGTGAAGGACGGCAAGCCGTCCCTGGTCGCTTACGACCTGCACGAGGATGGTCTCTACATCGCGCGGCACGTTCTCGGGGACGGATGGCTGAAGATCGGGAAGAAGCGGGTCAAGTGGCGCTTCAACCCGAAGGACCTGGAGCCCTGAGATGGACTCGGAGACGCCGTTTTGGAAGAAGGTGGTCCCCAAGCCGTCCGGAACGATCCCCGGGGGCCTCTTCTCGCAAGTCGCGATCGGCCTGACCGCCGTCATGATCGGAACCATGCTGCTCAGCTATCAGTGGTGCGGCGGCGGGAAGCCGGACCCGGCCGGGCCGGCCCAGACTCAGGAACCCGTCGCCGGCGGCGCGGGCGTGTCGAACCGATTGTCCGGCCTGACCGAGGATCAACGGGAGCGAATGGCACGCGAGCAGGCGGAGCAGCGGAGGCGGACAGGCCAGCCCCAACAGGACGCTCTCGCGGTGCGAATCGCCCAGGGGACTGTCGCCATTCTGGGCGAAGACTCCCCCACCTCGGGAACGGGCAGGAGTGGATATGGGCCGGCTGGCGGCGGCCCCCAGTTTCAGACCGAGGCGGAAGTCGAGTTGCGCGAGCGGCTCCGCTTGGAGGACATCGAGCGCCGCCGGCGCTCGCTCCGGTCCGGTCCCGTCGTTCTCACTCATCGAACCGGCGGCGGGGAGACGTCTGGGGAATCCGCTCCGGACGTCCCCGCCGAGGCGGAGCGGGCCGCCGCTTCAGACCCCCAGGCGGCGGTCCGGGATGCTCTGGCCAGCTACCAGAGCACCCTCGAGATGCTCGCCGGCGTCGACCAACAAGCCATGCCACCGGAAGCCCCGGTGGCCCCCGGACCGCCACCGGCCCCCGCCGGCGCGGACGGGCCCGACGGCAACTACGCGGATCCCACCCGGATCGCCGGGCCCTCCGACCCGCCCGGCTGGGAGCGCATCCACGAGGGATCGTTCCTGGAAGGCGTGTTGGTCACCCAGCTCTCGGGCGAGTTCACCGGTCCCGTTCTGGCGCTCGTCGCCGTTCCCTTCTACTCCCCCGACCGGCAGCGGATCCTCGTGCCCCGAGGCACCCGCGCCATCGGTTCGGCTCAGGCCGTCGGCCATCGGGATCAGGCCCGCCTGGCCGTCGGTTTCCACCGTCTGGTCTTCCCGGACGGGCGCTGGGTCGAGTTGAAGTTCGACGGCCTGGACCAGGCGGGAGACGCGGCACTCAAGGACAAGGTGAACCGCCATTACCTGTCCATGTTCGCCGCCGTCGGAGCCGTCGGCGTCCTGAGCGGACTCACGCTTCGCGGGTCCCACCCCTATGCCGGCGGCGAGGCCGGGTTCCGGGCCGGGGCCGGCCAGTCGATCGCCCAGTCCGGGATGCAGATCCTGAGCCGGTTTCTCAACCGGCATCCCACTATCACCATTCGCGCCGGGCACCGGCTCCGAATCTGGTTCACGTCGGATGTCCTCGTGCCCCGGCCACCACCCTGAAGGAGGACAAAGATGAAAACGTACATCGCTTGGGGCCTGATCAGCGTTCTGCTCGTGCCCCTTTTCGTCGGCTCGGTGGCGGCCTTTTTGCCCACCGTCGATCCGGTCGCCAAGGCCCAACGGATCATCATGATGTCGAACCAGATCACCCAGATCACCCATTCGGTCTCCCAGCTCGCCACCCTTACCGAGCAGCTCACCGAGCTCAAAGCCCAGTACCAGCACCTCAAGGACGCCTCCATGGGCCAGGTCCAGGCCCTGACCCAGCCGTTCACCCAGCTCGCGTCCCAGGGAACCGGCCTGGTCTCGGACGCCATGAGCTGGAAATCGGAATTCACCGGGACGCCCGGTGACGTGGCGACCGCCATCGCCGAGATGGGCCAGTCGGGAACGTCTCTCACCACCACCTGGCGGGGTTGGATCCAGCAGGCCGACACCGTCCAGGAGGCCGATGTCGTTGCCCTGCACGACGGCCAGCCCTCGGAACTCAAGGACCGGGTCGTCGAGAGCTGGAAGAAGCGGCGGGAGCGGGAAGACAAGCAACTGGTGCTGGATCTTGCCGCAGCCGACGCGGCCGCCGAGCTGGCTACGGCGCTGAGGGAGGCCCTGGCTGCCATCGAGGACTTACGGCAACAGACCAACGTCTCGGACACCGCCTTGGCCCAAGCCCAGTTGTCCGGGTCGTTGACCCGAGGGAATCTCGGCGTGGCACAGGCCCAGGTCCAAGCCCACAAAGCGGCTAAAGAAGCCGCGAAGAAGATGGAAGATCAACGCTACCTGCGGGACAAGATCAGCGACTGGACCGACGCCCAGACAAACGCCAAAACGGCGCTTCAGGCACGGCTGACCGCCATCGAGGCCGATCGGGACGCCATGCGTCAGCGGACGCTGCTGGGCGTGCACTCCTTCTACGGAAGATCCTTCGGAGAACAAACCCCGACGGCCCCCACCGGGGGGACGCCGACTACTGGCCCCTGACCCATGCAGCCCCCCGCCTACCAATCGATCGATTCCACCGTCCCGACCAATATTCCCGACAGCCAGATCCACGACTTCAAGCCGTTTCTGGATCAGGTCCAGCAGGCCCTCGTCGGGACCGCCGCGCCGGAGATCCTCGCCACCGGAGAAGCCCTCTGGCGCGGCTTCGCCATCGTGGTGGTCGTCTGGAAGGGACTTCAGATCGCCTACAGCGGAACCTTCCAGCCGTGGGACCTGGTGCGCACCGTCATCGGCCTCTGGATTCCCTGGATCATGCTCCACTTCTACGACACCGATATCATCGCCGGCTACACCTTCCCCGGCGCGATCGTGGGCGGCGGCTCCTGGTTGCAGAATTACTTCCTGGCCGATCTCGGAGCCGCGTGGGGCGCCGAGATCAACAATCTTTCCGAGACCCTCAACGCCTCCATCGCCGCGCAATGGGAAGACATGAACGTCTTGAAGGTGCTGACCGGGGCGGTGCACCTCATTCTGACCGCCGGGGTGATGACCGTCATGGGATTGACGATCCTCGTCTGCATGGTGGCGCTTTACGCCATCACCTACGCGCAGGTGATCTGGGCCCAGATCGCCATCGCGATCCTCCTGCTGCTGGGTCCGATCTTCATCGCCATGCTCGTGTTCTCCCCCTTGAGCTTTCTGTTCTGGGGGTGGTTCCGGGCGCTGCTGACCTACAGCCTCTACGGCGCCATCGCCGGCGCCGTCATGCGCGTCTTTCTCGGCGTCGGGCTGGGATACGTCACGACCTTCGCCCAGTCGACGGCGGATCTGAACAGCATCACCAACCTGGGGAAATGGACCATGGCCCTGCTGCCGCTATTGATCGCCGGCCTGCTCGCCTCCCTGAAGGTGGGCGAGCTCGCCTCGATGCTGGTCTCCGGCGGCGGGGCTGCCGGGAGCGGATTCATGTCCATGGCGGCGACGGCCGCCACGGGCGGCGCCTCGAAGGCCGCCGCCGCCGCCAAGGTGGCCGGATGAGACCATGAAGAAATCGGACGCCGGGAAGGAATTCGCACAGATCTGGGGCGAGGCGATCCACGCCAATCGCCACTTGCGCGTCCTCACCGCCGCGCTGGGCCTGCTGTGCCTGCTTCTGATCGTCACCGTCTTCCGGCTCTCGGGGCAGGAGCCACCCCGTCCCATCGTGGTCCGGGTCGACGAGGTGGGCCGCGCCGAGGCCGTCGCCTACGAAGCGGCCGAGGCGCAAGCCGATCCCCTGGACCCCACGACGAAGTACTTCCTCAATCGCTTTCTCCACGACTACTACAGCCGCCAGACGGCGACCGTCGAGGAGTACTGGGCGCGGTCCTTGCGCTTCCTCACGCCCGATCTCGCCAATGCGGCGTTTCGCACCGAGGCGCAAACTGTCGCCCTCGTGGCGGCCGGCGGCGCACGGGAACAGTTGCGCGTGGACCGCCTCGTGTTGCGCATCCAGGCCCAGCCGAATCCGCCCCACGGGGCCACCGCCGATTTCGATCTGGTCCGCACCGACCGCTTTCACAAGGAGATCGCACGGGAACGTTGGACCGTCACCCTGCAGTTCGTCTTCATGGCGGCGATCCCGCCCGAGCTGGTGCCCTACAACCCGATGGGCCTGGTCATCACCTATCTGCAGGGTGATCGCGCCATGGAGGTGGGAGCGCGATGATCGAGCATCTGAAAGGCCGCGAGAAGGCGCTCTCGAAATTCGGCTGGAGCGCGCCACACGCCACTTGGGCCGCGCTGGTCTGCCTGCACAGCGGCCTGTTCACCCGCGCTCAGTTCTGCGCCTACTTCGGATCTCGCGGCGCGCCCGCTTGGCGCAGCCAGGCCAAGCGCTTTGTGCGATCTCTCCTCGACCACAAGCTCGCCGTTCTGGAGCCCATTGATGGACTCCCCACCACCACCCGGCCGTGCCGGATTACCCACAAGAGCATCTACCGCGCGCTGGGGATCCCCGACGTCCGCCACCGGCGGGCCGCCAGTGGGGGCGTTCTCCTGCGGCGCTTGCTCTCCCTCGATTACGTCCTGGATCACCCGAACCAGGCCTGGCTCCCGACCGAGCCGGAGAAGGTCGAGGCGTTCGAGAGGCTGGAGATCCCCAACCAGACATTTCCCCGGCGCCACTACCATGGCCGCGGCAAGGGGCAAGTCCGGTACTTCCCCGTGAAGCTCCCCATCGCGCTGGACGATCGCGCCGCCACCTTCGTCTACTGCGATCCGGGCCGCGACAGCGACTCGGAGCTGCTCTATTGGGGCCGCTCCCACGCCCGCCTCTGGACCGCGTTGCGCCAGGCCGGCCGCGAGGTCCACATCGTCGCCGTCGCCCGCGACCACGACCGCCAGCAGCGGGCCAAGAAGGTCTTGATCCGGTGGGCCGAGCCGGGCGAAGGCGCTGAATTTCAGCCCCTCACCCCGGACGAAAAGGACCAGCTCTCCCGCATCGAACAGGCGGTCCGGGACGACGACCAGGAATACCTCGCCCAGTTCGGGGGCTGGAAGCAGGCCATGAACTACCGGGTGATGTTGCTCAAACGGCCCGCCGGGCTCCCCGCGAAAAACCGCGTCCGGATCGACCAGGGAACGGCGTGGCTGTCGTCCCGCCTTCCAGCGGAGGAGGAGCCGGAAAACCGCTCCGGGCCAGCCCGTGTTCCACCTCCGGGGTCTCTTAGATGACGAGCCCTCTCAGTTCGGTACACGCACATGGGGGGGTGTGTACCGTTTTTGGTGTTCCTAGTGTACCGAGTTGCGTTTCCGCCATCTTGTTGAGCCCCTTCGACTTCCCCCCGTCCTCCACGAGGCCTCGGGGACGGACGGGGAGTAAGGAAGGAGAAGTGAGCGACCCCCCTTCTTCAGTGCATCGCACTTCACGCCTGGCCCTTTCGTGTACCACGCCGTGTACCACGCCCTTGCCAGTCGGGGGGGTCGCTCACTTCTCATTTATCCCTGCGGGAAGGCTAAGATGAGCGCACCGGAAGAGACGCTGCGCCCGGCGCGCTGGGCCCAGACGGTCCGGGCCGTCGCTTGGTCCGTCGCCCTACCCTTCGCCTGGACCGGGCACGCGCTCACTTGGACCGCCGAGGGTGTCATCCGGGCTGTCGCCCTGCTGATCCGGTGGCCCAAGGCCGCCATTTTCAGCGCGGGGCTGATCGTGGCGGCAAGGAGCTATTTCTACTCTCCCTTTCCGCCGTTCGGAGCCTATGAGGCCCTCGACCTGATCGCGGCGCACTCGCCCCGGATCTACACCGCGCTGGCCCTTTGGCACATCGCGACTCCGGCGGCCGGAACCTGGCTCGCCGGCTACGTCGGCCTCACCGTCTGGCGGGTCTGGGGAGAGTCCGGCCGCCGCGGCCGCAACTGGGGCCTGCTCCCGGCTTGGCCCCAGCAGCCCACCGACGAGGCTCCCAGCCTGGTCGTCGGCGAGGTCCACCATCCGGTCGATCCCCGCCAGGTCGGCCTCCCCTCTTGGCTCACCATCCCGGAGAAAGGCCTGTACACCGGGGTCGCCATCTTCGGAGCCGTCGGAACCGGCAAGACGTCCGCCTGCATGTACCCCTTCGCCGAGCAGCTCCTCAGCTGGCAGGCCGACGTCCCGGAGCGCCGGTCCGCCGCCCTGGTCCTGGAGGTCAAGGGCGACTTCTGCTACCAGGTCCAGGAGATTCTCCAACAGGCTGGACGATCCGACGATTACGTCGAGATCGGGATCCGCACCGGACGGCGGTGGAACCCCCTGAGCGCCACTTGGCTCGATGCCTACTCCCAGGCCTACACGATTTCCAGCCTCGTGAATCAACTCTTCGGCAAGGGTAAGGAGCCGTTCTGGCAGCAGGCCTACACTAACCTGGTCCGCTGGATCATCGAAGCCCACCGGTTGTGCGGCGAGAACCAGGACGGCTGGGTCACGCTCCAGGACATCTACCGCTGCGCCATCGACCGCGACGCCCTCGACCAGGTCATCGAGGCCGCCGAAAAGAAGGCCGACGTGGACGCCGGATCTCCCCCCCGGATCGTCTCCATCACCCAGCAGGATGCTTTTGCCCACTGGGACAAACTGGATTCCTACGCCGACTGGCAGCGGGACGGCGACGCTGGATTCGCCGCCCCTTGGAACGAACACCTGGCGGCCGCGCTGGAGGATCTGAAAGTCCAGGCCGTGGTCACCGGCGCCGTTTCCCGACCGACCTCCCGACAAAGACACGCCGCCGCGATCCGCCGATGGTACCAGCACGACTGGCTGCAGCTCTCCAACAAGCTCCGGAGCACCATCGTCGAGGGCATCAGCGTGTTCCTCTCCATGTTCGACGTGCCCGAAATCGCCCAGTCCTTCTGCCCGCCGAAGCCCCGCGCGAAGGAAGGTCCCGATGCCAAGCTTCACCAGCGCCTGGACCGCCTGAGCGCCGCTCCGGACCTGCCTTCCCTCAAGACCCTGATCGCGAGGGGCAAGGTCCTGGCGCTCAACATGCCCGCCGGGAAGAATCCGGCGCTGGGGCGCGCCATCGGCGTCATGCTCAAGAACGCTTGGCTCCAGGCACTCACCCTTCGGCCCGCCGAGATGAAGAAGCACCCTAATCGGTATTTCCGCCCGGCGGTTTTCCTCTGCGACGAGTACCAGCAGTTCGCGTCCGTCGGAGAGGACGACCCTTCCGGAGACGAAAAATCGTTCGCCCTGACGCGCCAGAGCAAGTGCATCCCCATCGTCGCCACCCAGTCGGTGTCGAGCCTTCGGGCCGTCCTCGGGAGCTCCGAGTCCTGGCGAGCCCTTTTGCAGACGCTGCGAACCCGCATCTTCCTGAGTCTCTCGGATGACGCCTCCACCCAGCTTGCTTCGAGTCTCTCCGGAGAGGTGGAGCGCGTGAAGAGCAGCTGGAGCCTGAACGAGACCTCCAAGGGAGCCGGGGTCTCGCCCCTGACCGCCACGGTCGGTTCCGGAAAGAAGGACATGGGCTGGGGCAAGCGCTTCGCGCTTCAATGGCAGGCCCTTTTTCAGCCCAGGGACTTCGCCAAGCTGGAGAACTGCCAGGCGATCTGCCTTCCCTACGACGGGAAGCGGGCCCTGGAGGCCACCCGCGTCTACCTCAAGCCCTACTACCTGCCCCGGGACCTTGGCTACTGGGACGCCAAGCGCAAGGGCGAAATCTGATGCCGGCCAGCGGACTCGCCCAGCTGGCGACCTTCCTTCCCGGCCTGGAGGAACTCCTGCAGGACCAGGACGTGAGCGAGATCATGATCAACGGTCCCGGAAACGTCTGGATCGAGAAACGGGGCCGCCTCGTTCCCTACCCAGCGCCGGAGCTCGACGCCCGGGCGCTGGGCCGGGCGGCCATCCAGATCGCGCGGCCGCTGGGGCTGGACCCGGACAAGGAGCCGCTCATCGACGCGAGGCTGGAGGACGGGAGCCGCGTCGCCATCTGCGTCCCGCCGGCCATTCCGTCGGCCGCCATCACGATCCGGCGGTTCGGGAAGCGGGCCTTCTCCGCCGAGGACCTGGTCGAGATGGGATCTTTGCCCAAGGAGGTCCTCGACGAGGCGCGGGACGTGTTGCACAGCCGGCACAACATTCTGGTCTCCGGAGGCACCGGATCCGGCAAGACCACCTTGCTCAACGCCTTGATCGAGTTGCTTCCGGACGACGAGCGGATCGTCTCCATCGAGGACACCCTGGAGCTTCGCATCGACAGCGCGAACTGCGTCCGCTTCGAGGCCAGGGCCTTGACCGGCGAGCAAGGGGTGACGATCCGTGACCTGGTCAAACACTCGCTTCGCCACCGGCCCGACCACATCGTCGTCGGGGAGGTTCGCGGCGGCGAGGCCGCCGACTTGTTGCAGGCCCTGAACACGGGCCACGGCGGGAGCCTCACCACCATCCACGCCAACAACGCCGAGACCGCCTTGTCGCGGCTGGCGAACTGCGCCATGCAGGCAGGCGGGAATCTCCCGTGGGAGGTGACGTGCCGAGGCGTCGTGGACGCCATCGACCTGGTGATTCATATCACCCGGCGGCAGGGCCACCGCTACGTCGAGGATGCGATCCACGTGAGCGACTACGATGTCGATTTGCGGCGCTGGGCCTACAAACCGGTTCTCTTCGAGGCCCCGCGCTTGGCCCAGATGGCGTAGTGTGGTCGCGTATAATGAGATGAGAAGAAACCGCTGAACCGCATGCGTAACGATGGAGAAACCAATGACCGACAAGCCCATTGACAGGAACCCGCAAATCCTTGGGGGAACTCCGGTGTTTGCGGGCACCAGGGTTCCCATCCGGATCTTGATGGAGCATCTGGAGGGCGGCGACCATCTCGACGAGTTCCTGGACGACTACCCCACCGTGTCGCGGAGCCAGGCAATAGCAGTGCTGGAACGCGCGACGGCCTTGCTGCTCGCCGACACGAATGAAGCTGCTGCTTGACGAATCCATGCCGAGGCGGCTGGCGGCCTTCTTTCCAGAATCGTTCACGGTTCGCACAGTGCAGCAAATGGATTGGTCCGGCTGCGGAAACGGGGATCTGCTGCGCCTTGCAGCCAAGCATGAGTTCGATGCTCTCGTGACGGTGGATCAAGGTATCGAGCATGAGCAGAACGTAAACCGTTTGCCGATCCCGGTCGTCATCATGCGCGCCTCCCGAACCCGGTTAAAGGAATTGCAACCGCTCGTCCCCGGAGTGCTCGACGTTCTCTCCGGCGACCTGAAAAGGCGCGTTTACCACGTCTCCGCGTAAGTTGAACTTTGGGTGGCAGCGGCCAGTAATATTCTGGTAAAGTACGTTACCGACGTATTATGAGTCCCGGTCAAGCGATGTCAAGACCGCCTGCCGCCAAGGTGCTATCCTTGTCGTTAGGAGAAACCGATGCCCCCAGAGCTCGCACCCTGGATTTCCCCCGCCGTCATCGTTGGTTTCATGCTCTACTTGAACCGCCGCCTCGAATCTAGAATGGACCGGCTAGAATCCCGCATGAACCGGATGGACGCTGAGCTCCGGGAGCGCATGGCGCACCTGGAGGGTCTCCTAGAAGGCTTGCGCGAAGCCATCACCCGCCGCAACGTCGCCTGAGCGCCGTCCGACGCACGACCGTAGCCAGCCGCTGGGGCACCTACAAGCAGATCAAGGCCGCGGGGGATTCCGGTCGGATCTGGAGAAAAAAGACGCCCTCAGAGCGCCTGTGTTGGCCGATCTCGGGATGGGCAAGGGGTAGGCATAGGGGGGTGACGCTCTCTCAGCCGGGTGCTCGATCCCTCTTTGCGGTCCGGGGCAACCCCGTATCCCGCACGACCACGACATCGGGGGTCCGTTCCAACACTTCCACGATTCTCATAGTCCATTTGCGACGCGGCTTTTTCGTCGTTACTACAATCCGCCGGCCTTTGAGGATCGCCGGGAGCGAGGCGGGATCATGGTGTGCGGCTCCCCAGCTGCCATCTTCCAATGCCCAAGGAATCCATCCGGGCAACACGTAATCCTCTATCCTGGCGAAGTCCTCAAGCTCGACCGCCAGCGCCTCCCGAAGAGTGTCCATAACCCACTTATTAGGATCGACCCCCGCCTCGCGCATTCGCTCCAAGCCATCGGCGACGTCCGGAGATACTTCGAGCATCTTAACCGCCTTCACCGGAAATTCCCCTCGGCCTCGCGCTGGAGTGCCTGCGCGAGCTCCGCGTCGCCGTGACCGCGCCGGATGGCGCGTTCGGTCAGGCCGGTCTGGCGGCCTAGTCCTGCGAGGCCGAGTATCCGGGCGGCAGCGTAGATGCCCGCCGCCAGAGTGGCGACGGCCAGCCCTCCGCGCAGGGCAATGGGTTCCCAGTGCTGCAGCAGAATGTGGGCGGGCAGGTAATGCAGCTCCTCGCCCAGGAGGATGACGGTGACGCCCAAGGCGGAGACCGTGATGCCGGCGGAGACCTGCCAGGGCTTCATAGCTCGATGGAGCCTCTGGCCCTGCCTCCGCCTCTCCCGCCGCCGCTGCGGGATCCGGATCCGGCGGCGCTTCCCAGCGCGGCCGCGATCTTCGCGGCGGTCCTGCCTCCGCCGGCCGTCCCGCCGCTGACTCTCGTGCCAGTGGTTGAACCGCCGCCTTGGGCGGATCCACCACTTCCGGCGGAATGGATGGAAAACCCAGCAGCCGCCTTGGCGGCGATCGACGCTCCGGAGTAGTGCTCGGAGACGACCTCGATGTTGACCCGCCCGGCGCGTCCGTCCGGATCGTGGTATTGGAGCTGCGCGTCGGGGACCAGGACTTTCCCCTCCCGGACCGGGAGCCCCAACTGCCGCGCAACGCGCCGGCGCTCCAGCGCGGCGGCCCGGCTGGCCGTCGCCCGGGCGACTTCGCGCTTCATCTCCGCATCGATGCGGATGCGTTCGACGATGCAGCCCCGGTCCTCCAGCTTGGCCCTTTCGGCCTGGGCGGCCCGGTAGACGGCGACGTCGTGGCGAACCTCGGCCTTTTTGACCAGTCCGGACCAGGTGGCCTGCTCCGCAAGCCCGTACTTGGCGGCCAGTTCGTTGCCGCGCCGGGCTCCCTTGGGGGTCACGGTGAGGACTTGGAATTTCCCCCCTTTCGGACCCTTGACCGTGTGCTCGCGCATCCATCCGGACCGGACCATGGAGTTGATGGCCTTGCGGGTGGTGAAGGGGTGTCCGCCGAACCGGGCGACCGCCAGGTCTCGCACGGAAACCGTGCGGAAAACGGCGACGTCCGTGAGCGCGAGTTCCTTGCGCTCGGCGAAGCTCTGCCGGCGCTGCCGGCGGCGCTGGAACTCCCGCCGGTGCCCGGTCTGCCGGGGATCGGTCTGCCGCTCGGGCTCTCGGGCAGCGTCCCAACGGGACATCAATCGAACCTCTCGGCGAAACGAATGAGACGACCGGTGACCCCCTGGACGGCAGCGCCACACCACCGGAGGATTGTGAAGGCAACACAGAAAAAAGCGTGGATGATGATGCGGCCCATGAGGCGGATCATCGGGACACTACCGTTCCGGGCCATCGTCCCGGTCCGGAGAGGCGGTTCTTTCGGGAATGGGGCCCGCCGCCGGCGCGGCGGGCGAATGCCGGGGGCTTCCGGTGTGACCATGGTGTTCGCTCCAGGTGGGGGCGACGCCCGTGGCCGTGAACCGGCGAGCTTTCTCGTGGGCGTCGTCCAAGTCCTTCGCCCAAGCGGTCAGCTTCCCCACACCCCCGCGGTCTTCCATGGTGACCAGGTAGTGGCGCTGTTCGGTGTGCCGCCGGTCGTGTTCGGTGGTGCCATCCTGGGCGGCGGGGCGGGTGATGGTGGCGGTGCGGTCGTCGCCACGGTACTCGAAGCGCTCCGCTCCGGTCTTCCGGTGCTGGAGCTCCGGTTCTCTCGAAGCGGATCCGGAGGCCTTCGCCTGGGCCTTGTTCCGTTCACCCATCTCGCGGCCCCGCTCGAGCATGTAGGTGCTCATGGTCTGGGCGTCCCGCGCGGCGGCCCCGATCTCTTTGGGCTGTTCCTCGAGGACCTGAACCCAGCTTTCGACATAGGCGGCGCCGTGCCGGGAATTGTGACCGATGCCGAGCTCGGTGTTGGTCATCATGGAGCTGATCTCGGCCCGGAGCTCCTCGCGGGCGTAGCTCTGAGATCCCACACCCGCGTTCACGGCGTCGTGAAGCGACTGGCGGTCCATGCGTTTCTCGTGGCCGGTGGCGTGAGCCACCTCATGCAGGGCGGTGCGGTAGTAGCGTCCCTCGTCGCCGAACTGTTCCGGCGGCGGCATGACGATCTGGTCCTTGCCGGGCCGGTAGAAGGCCCGGTCCCCGCGTTCGTGCCGGAAATCGACGCCGCTGGCCCGGATTACCCGCTCGGCGTCGCCGTGGGCCTTCCAGCCCGGTTTTGCGTCCGGAAGCTCCGGCAGGTTGAGGCGCTCGGCCTGCTCGACGTTGAAGACGACGTAGGGCTTGGGGAATGGTTTCTCGCGGGGCACCCGCTCATAGACCTGCTTGCCGTCCTTGTCCTTGACGGGCTTGCCGTCTTCGTCTTTGGCCGGCTGGCGGCGGTGTGTCTCGAAGTAGATGATCCTCGCGCCCTTTTCTCCGGACCGCACGTAACCGCCCGCGGCCTTGATCTGCTTGTAGGTGCCCCAGCGGTGGTCCGAGTAGCCCCGCTCGATGGCGACGGAGGCGAGATTGAGGGTGTTTGTGCCCCGGTAGGCATTCCCGGTTTTGAAGTTGGCGGGCAGGAACCGCTCGCCGGGTTTCCAGGGTTTCTGCCACGGCGCAACGCCCTCCTTGATCTGCTTGATGATCCGAGCGGCGAACTCCTTGTGGTGCTCCTGGACGCGCTCGGCGACGGGTTTGGACTTCTTGCGCCAGAATCTTGCCATTGAGCGGGAACCGCTCCTCTATGCGTCGGCCGGTGCGACGTCGGTGAAGCCAAGGGATTCTGCGACGCCGTCGGGCGCGTCGATGAGAAACTCTCCCTCTACCTTCTCGTAGACCTGCCAGAACTCGGCGGCGTTCTCGACCCGGATCACTCTCTCTCCGAACTCGTTCCTCGTCTCTTCCATGATGCTCCTCCTCTGATGCGTGATGGAAACGGAATTGGGTTATGTTACCATAACGACAATACCCATGGTGGAAGCCCAGCAATTCGTCGAACACCTCCTCATGCAAATGGACCAGGCTGGCGGTCTCGCCGGCCTGGCGCTGGGCTTCACGCTGGGCCTGATCACGGGCCTGATCATCGTCTACGACGCGCTCGCGCAGGCGTGACTGTCTGACCGGTATGGGAGACTGGAATCAGGAAGATGATTCTCGACCCGAAAGGTCACAGGAAACAGAAAACCCCGCCGGCGAGCGGGGTTTCTGGAAGCCTTCGCAGTTGGCGCTGCAAGGTGGACGGTGACGGCATCGCGGCTGCCGTAACATGCGAAACTCTACTCGAAGACCCCGACGAAAAGCAAGCGTAAGGCAGCGCTGGCTGCCGATCGACGACGCGCCTCGGAAGGTGCGGGACCATGGCCTGCGGGACGCGCACTCGCGTCCACTGGTTTCGCCCGGCAAGCGGGACGGCGTCTTCGGCGCGTCTTTCCGGGTCGCCCCCTGGGCGGCCTGGCTGTTTCCGAGCCTGGAACTGCGCGCCGCCAATTCCTACACGTGTCTCATCCTCGATCTGGACGGCTGGGGCAGCTATGAGCGTGCGGAGCGAGCCGTGCGCCGGACGAAAGTGGGGGCTCTGAATTGGGCCGTCGAGAATCGCCGCACGGGGGGAGTGCATGGGGTCTGGACGCTCACGAATCCGGTCCACCGCGCCGAGATGGCGCTGGCGGCGCCATTGAAGAAGTACGGTCGGATCTCGGAATACTACGCGGCCGCCCTGGGGGCGGATGCGGGCTATACGGGCGTCCTGACCCACAATCCCATGGAGGACGCTCAGCTTCCTGGCTTCGAGACGCATTGGCTGCGCCGGGAGCCGTACACCCTCGACGAATTGGCGGAGTTCGTTCCCTTACGCTGGCGAC
>JAPPHF010000109.1 GCA_028821115.1 Deltaproteobacteria bacterium
GGGAAGCGGGGCTGACGACATTCGGCACAGGTGGCCGGACCGTTCGTTCCACTGGACGATGGCCGTTCTGGCGATCGTCCTTCTCGGGACCGCGTTCCTGCCGGTGCTGGGGGTTCGTTTCGACTGGGTCCCGATCCACTGGATATCGGGCGTCCTGCTGACGGCGGCGATCCTGTTCCACCTCTACCGTGCGTTCCTGATCCACGGCATCCGGTCGATGATGCCGACGGGCCACGATCTGCAGGTCGCGCTCGGGCGGGCGCCGGAAGACGGCACCGTCAAGTACGACCTCTACCAGAAGCTCTACCACTGGTCGGTCGCGGCGACGATCCTCGTGCTCGTGGTCTCCGGCTGCCTCATGCTCGCCAAGATCGACACGCCCTTATGGCGGCGCGACCCGTCGATCCTGTCCGATCAGGATTGGGGCGTGGTCTATGTCTGTCACGGGGCGGCGTCGCTGGTGCTGATCTTCTTCTTTATCCTGCATATCTATTTCGCGTTCCTGCCCGAACACCGAAGGCTTCTGGCCGCGATGGTGCTGGGCCGCGAGACCTGGAGACGAGGCGCATGAGCGAGACGATCCGGGGGCATATCGAGCGCATCGAGGAAGCTTACGAGTTCATGCTCGCCTATGCCGCGCAGGGTCGCAGCGACGAAGGCGCCGGTCCCGACGGGGCGCATATCCGGACCTTCCTGACCCAGTTCGACGAGGCCGCCGCCGCGATCGTCGGGGAGCTGGACACGGTGCCCGGCGCCGGGGACGAGGCCGCGGCGATCCTGGCCGCCTTGAAGGCGGACTCGGCAATCGTGTCGTCCGTCCTCCGCTCGATGCTCGCGCGCGACAATATCTCGTCGGAGGTGGTGGACAACGCGAACGGGCTGATCTCGGTCCGCGCCTACCTGACGGGGCTGTTCTTCCTCGACAAGGCGCTGCTGCCCTGAGGCGTGCCGCCCCTCGATACGGCGCCTGCGGCGCCTACAGGGTTCTTTCTGAGATTCCCTCACCCTGAGTAGCTGCGCCAGCGGCGTATCGAAGGGCGGTGCCAGGCGGCCTGTAAGCCGGGTTCTGTCCCCGCCGGGGCGGGGGATGGCCATTCATCTGGGACGCCCGTCGCCGGGCGCCTCGCGCGACCTACCCGGGCGGCGGCGCGGAAACCCGCCCGGGGCCGGAGCCCCGTGCCGCCCCTACTCGGTCTTGCTCCCGGTGGGGTTTGCCCTGCCGTCCCCGTTGCCGGGGACGCGGTGCGCTCTTACCGCACCCTTTCACCCTTGCCGGCCGGCGAAGCGGGCCGGCGGTCTGCTTTCTGTGGCACTTTCCCTGGGGTCGCCCCCGCCGGGCGTTACCCGGCACCGTGTTCCCGTGGAGCCCGGACTTTCCTCCCCCCGCCGAGCGGGAGGCGGCCATCCGGCCGCCTGACGGCATCTAACGTGGGTCGGGAACGGCGCGGCGTCAATCCAGATCGTGCGCGACCGCGCCGATCCGCGCCATGGTCTCGGGGTCGAGCCTCCCGTCGCAACAGGACGGGCGGAAGCGTCTCTGGAACGCCGCGAGCACGGCGGCGAGGCCTTCCACGTCTTCGCAGAACCCGTAGCCGATGCGGGTGAGCGCCACGCGCGCCCGTTCCGTATCGGGCTCCGCGGAGTCCTCCCCCCCTCCGGGCCAGTATGCGAGCCCCTTCGCGGCGAGTCGCCGCCACGGGAAGAGCTCGCCCGGGTCCCGCTTGCGCAGCGGCGCCACGTCCGAATGCCCCACCACGCGGACGGGATCGATGCGCCGGCGTTCGCGGATGTCGCCGAGCAATCGTTCGAGCGCGTCGAGCTGGGCTTCGGGAAACGGGACATAGCCGAACTCGTGCCCGGGATTGGCGAGCTCGATCCCGATCGATCGGCCGTTGACGTCCGCTTCGCCGGCCCAGGAGGCAATGCCGGCATGCCACGCGCGCCGGCTCTCGGCCACAAGGCGGTAGACCGCGCCCGCCTCGTCGATCAGGTAGTGCGCGCTCACCCCCGAGGCCGGATCGCACAGGCGCGCGAGCGCCGCCTCCGTGGCGGGCATGCCGGTGTAGTGGAGGACGACGAGGTCGACGGGCATGCCGGCCGGCCGCCTGCCATGGTTGGGCGACGGCCGCTCGATCACGCGCGGACGGCTTTCGCGGCCGGCACGAAAGGCCGCGCGCCGGTAGCGGCGCGCGGGCAACCCGCGCCGGAATGGGTCCTGGACGCTGTCTCGATCAGGCGGCGCTGCGGCGCGGTGCCGCGTCGCGCC
>JAPPHF010000023.1 GCA_028821115.1 Deltaproteobacteria bacterium
TGGGGGCGACCGTAGGTCGCCCCAGGGCGGGCACCACGCGAGGAAGAGCAACGCGTCCGACGACGAAAAGGACTAGCAGATTGGTCTCGATTTGGACGTTACAGGCCACTGGTCTGGCGGCAGGAGATTGGCTCCCGGGGAGGGACTCGAACCCCCGACAAAGTGGTTAACAGCCACCTGCTCTACCGACTGAGCTACCCGGGAACGACTGGTAAGACCTAGCAAACGAAACCTAGCACGGGGCCGCTTCAATTTCCAGGAGCGGTGAATCCCAAGCGCTTCAACTCCTCCACCATGAGCTGCTGATGGGTAGCGGGCCAGAAGATCCGGCGGCAGCCGGGGCAAACCGAAAAAAGTTCCTGGTTTTCAAAGACATAAGGGGGCACGGTGTCCCGCACTTGCTCCTTCGCGATGGGTTGCAGCGGCTCGTTGCACTCGACGCACCGGGTCAGCAGCCCCTCGAAGGGGTCTAGTCCGCACTCCTCCACCACCTGTCTCAACTGCGCCCGAAAGTGATCGTCGCGGATGAAGATGCTTCGCTCCCGGTTCCGCCGCCATACCTTGCGGTCCCGGGTCAGCATCACCCGCCGATCCCGCGTTGCCGTGCGCACCAGGCCCTGACCGGACAGATGCTGGCCGTAGATGACGTCCTGGCCGATGATCCGAAGCCACTTGGCGAGCCGTCCGAGCATCTTGTCGGCGGCGAATCTCAAATCGTCGTTCACGCGCTCGACGGTTTCCATGCGATTCCCTTCCCCCTACCTGGGATCGATCACCTGGTCGAGGTGGATCCAGATGACTCGGGAATAGCGGAACAGGAACGGGGCCAACACCACCAGCACTAGGCAGGACACGAGATAGATGGGCGCGGCGCCGTAGCCGAGCAGCAGCATGGCGACGACGACGGGAAGGACCGCAGCGATGGCAAGCGCGTAGCTGAAGTACATGGCGCCGACAAAGTAGCCCTGCTCGCGCTCGAACTCAAGGGCGCACACCGGGCACTGGCTGTTCATCCGGAGGAGGCTCGCGAAGATGGGGCCGGCGCCGCAGCGGGGGCAGCGGAGCCGGATGATGGCCAGCAGCTTGTTCACGTGGCCTCCCGGAGCCGTGCGGTCGTGTCCGTCATGGTGCGTTCACGACGTCTCACAGATCCCATAGGTCGCGGTCCTTGTGGCCGTCCCGCCGGGGGTCGCCGCGGGCAGCCTATCGAACGGATCTCCGCCGTCCCGCGCGCCGGCGCGGACCGCCTCGATCGTCCGGGTCAACCGCTTGCCTTCGCGCCGGTAGAGAGCCTCGAACCGGGCCAGGTCGGTGACGTAGAGCAGGCTCTGCAGGATCACGGCGTTGTCCAGGGGCCGCCGGCTGAAGGAGGCATGCCGGTGTTCCGGCCTGCCCTCCAGCGCTCGCGCCCACTGCCGTTGGCTTCGAGCGAACACTTCCTCGCGGCGACGCAGCTTGTCCGCCTCGGGGAGCCGTCCGCCGTACAGCTCGCGCAGGCACCCCACCATCTCCATCATCAGCCCAGAGAACTCCAGCTCCTCCCGCCACGCGCGGCGGGCCGCCACGGCCTCGGGGCTCCCGCCCCCGTGGCGCCGGACAAAGAAGTCGACGGCGCCGCGCTTGCCCACGAAGTTCGCCAGGCTTTCGTTGAACGCCACCGAGCCCTTGACGAACAGAGTGTTGTGAAGCAGCTCGTGCAGCACGACCTCCGCCAGGCTGACCCGGTCGAGCTTCAGCAGGTGCCCGAGCAGCGGATCGTCGAACCAGCCCAGGGTGCTGAAGGCGCCGGCAGGCCGGATGTTGGTGTCGTATCCTTGCGCCGCAAGGGAGCGGGCTTCCTCGCGGGCGTCGTCCGGATCGAAGTAACCCTTGTAAGGCATCCGGCCCACGAACGGGAACCACCAGGTATGGGGCTCCAGGGCGGTCTTGGGCACGGCGGTGAGCACGTGCAGGAGCACGCGGCGGTCCACGTAGGAATGGGCGGAATAGCTGCCGCCGACGTTGAGCCGGAGCCGGTCTGCGGCGAAATCCCGGACCTCCAGCACCATCTGGAGCTTGCGGCGGACGTCCGGCCCGAGCCCGTCCTCGGCCAGCATCGCGATAATGGGGGTGCGGCGCCAGAGGATGCGGCTCTCCTCGTAAGCGGCGCGGATGTAGTACTCCGCCGAGCAGCCCCACAGGGTCAGGAGCAGCAGGCAGCCCGAAAGAAGTGTCTTGAGGGTAACCGGCACGTTCGTTCCGGACTGGACCCTACGGGTCCGTGGCGGCATCCAGGGCGTCCGGCGGGATCGTGTCGCCGCCCGCCTCCTGGAACTGCAACTGGTGAAGGCGGTAGTAGACGCCGCCCTTCTCCATCAACTCTGTGTGGGAGCCCATCTCGCGTATCACTCCCCGGTGGAACACGACGATGCGGTCGGCGTTCCGGATGGTGGACAGGCGGTGGGCGATGACCAGGCAGGTGCGATTGGCCATGATCTTCTCGAAGGCGCCCTGCACCAGGAACTCGGTCTCGGTGTCGACGCTGGAGGTGGCCTCGTCCAGCACCAGGATCTCCGGGTCGACGACGAACATGCGCACCAGCGCCAGGAGCTGCCGCTGTCCCGCCGACAGGTTGTTGCCCCGCTCCCGCACCGGAGCCTGCAAACCGCCCGGAAGGCGCCGGACGAAACCCTCGGCGTTGGCGTTGCGCAGGGCCGCCCGGATCCGGTCTTCGGGAACGTCCGGGTTTCCGAGCTTGAGGTTCGAGAGGATGTCGCCGGAAAACAGGAAGACATCCTGGAGAACCACCCCCATGTGCCGCCGCAGGGAGTCGAGGTCCCAGTCGCGCACGTCGCGACCGCCCACGCGCACGACGCCGCTGTCCACGTCGTAGAACCGGCTCATGAGCTTGATCGTGGTGGTCTTGCCGGAACCGGTGGCGCCGATCACCGCCACCCGCTCGCCCGGCTCGATCCTGAACGAGACGCCCTTGAGCACGGGGTCGCCGGGCCGGTAGCTGAACCAGACGTCGTCGAACTCCACGGCGCCACGAGACGGCTCGATGATCGAAGACGCGGCCGGCGGCGGACTCGCGGCGGCGGACGCACTGCCTACGGGCATGGCGCCGGCCGGCGCGGTGGCTGCGGACATCATGGCGGCGGGCGCCGGCGCCCGTCCCGGCACCTCCACCGGCGTGTCCAGCAGCTCGAAGACCCGCTCGGCCGCGGTCATGGCCGCCTGGATGACGGCGTACTTGTTGCTGAAATCGCGCAGTGGCACGAACAGCCGGCGGATGTACTCGCTGAAGGCCACGAAGGTGCCGATGCTCACGACGCCCTGCAGCACCTCGCCGCCGCCGTACCAGAGCAGCAGCGCGATGCTGAGGGAACCCGCGGCCTCCACCATGGAGAACAGCGACGCCTCGTAGACGTTGGAGCGCTGGATGGCATCGCGGTGGTCCCGGTTCAGGTCGTCGAACTCCTTGAAGCTCTTGGCCTGCCGGTTGAAGAGCTGGATGACCGCCATGCCCGGGATGGCCTCGCCGAGGTAGGCGTTGACGCGCGCGATACGGGTCCGGGTCAGGCGGTAGGTCTGGCGCGCCTTGATGCGGAAGACGTTGATGGCCAGCAGCAGGAACGGCATCAGCGCCAGCGACACCAGGGCCATCTCCAGGTGGAGCGAGATCATGATACTCACGATGGCGACGATGAGCACGAGGTCGGCCACCAGGTTCATGGCGCCCGCGGCGAACATCTCCTGGAGCACCTCCACGTCCGTGGTCATGCGGGTCATGACCCGGCCCACGGGGTTGCGGTCGAAGTAGCTCATGGGCAGCCGCTGCACGTGGGAGAAAAGCGCGATGCGCAGATCGGCCAGACACCGTTGCGCCACCAGCATGGCCAGGTAGTACTGGAAGAAGAACGCCCCGGCTTCCGCGAGCAAGGCCACTCCGAAGAGCACGCCGGTGGTGAGCAGCGTGAAGCCGTCACCGGCTCCGACGGCATCGAAGGCGGCCTTGATGAGCAGCGGCTGCACCAGGTTGAAGAGCTGGTGCACCGGCAGGAGGAGCAGCGACAGGAAGAACACCTTCCGGTGCGGCCGGATGAACTGCCAGAGCCGCAAGGCCAGCGCCAGGTCGTAGGCCTTGCCGGAAATGTCTTCCTGGGGATCCGTCGCATTCATCGGACTGAACTTCTCAAACGGCCTGGACGGGCTACATCTCTTCGAGCTCGTCCGACATCTGTTGCCGGCGGTACATCTGGGCGTAAACGCCGTCGGCACGCATGAGCGACTCGTGGTTTCCCCGCTCGACGATGCGGCCGTCCTCCAACACCAGGATCTCGTCGGCCTCCTTGATCACCGCCATCCGGTGGGAGATGAGGATGCAGGTCTTGTCCTTCAGGACATTCTCGAAGCCGTGAAGAATGCGATGCTCGGTCTGCGAGTCCACGCTGGAGAGGCAGTCGTCCAGGATCAGCAGCTCGGGGTCCGCCAGGATAGCCCGGGCCAGGGTCGCGCGCTGCTTCTGGCCGCCCGACAGGGCGATGCCGCGCTCCCCCACCCGGGTATCGATGCCCTCCGGGAAGACTTCCACCTCGCTCTGGAGATCGGCCACGTCCAGCACCCGGCGGACCTCCTGCTCGGTGGCCTCGGCGTCGCCAAACTTCAGGTTCTCCTGGATGGAGGTGGAGAACAGGAACGGGTCCTGCGGCGCGTAGCCGATGGCGCCCCGCAACTCTTCCAGGGACAACGAACGGATATCGACGCCGCCCAACCGGATGGCCCCCGAGGTAACGTCGTGGAGCCGCGGGATCAGGTGCGTCAGCGTACTCTTGCCCGAGCCCGTGCGGCCGACGATGGCCACCTTGCGGCCGGGCGGCACCTCAAAGCTGATGTCCCGGAGCACGGCCTCGCCGTTGCCGGCGCCGTTGTAGGCGAACGACACGTGCTCGAACTCGAGGCCTCGTTCCTTGTCCGCCAGCGCCACCGGGCTCTCCGGATCGGCGATGGACGGCTCCACCGCGAAGATCTCTTCCAGCCGCTCCATGGCGGCGCGCCCGCGCTCCATCAGCGAGATCATCCAGCCGAAGGCAGCCATGGGCCACGCCAACACGTTCAGGTAGAAGATGAACGCCACCAGGTCGGCCACCCCGGTCTGCCCGCTGAGGACCAGCCAGCCGCCGTACCACAGCACCACCAGCACCGTGAACCCGTGCAACGCCAACATCAAGGGGTTGATCAGGCCCCGCACGCGCGCCAGGTCCATGCTCCGCGCCTGGTACTCGTGGTTGAGCTCGCTGAACCGCGCGGTCTGGGGCTCCGCCTGGACGTACGCCTTGACCACGTGCATCCCGCTGAGGTTCTCCTGGACGTGGGCGCTCATGCGTGACATCTGCCGCTGGACCCGGAGCGACGCGCGCCGGATCCTGTCGCGGAAACCCCCGAACACCAACGCCAGCAGCAACAGGCAGGCGCCCACCGCCAGGGTCAACCGCACGTTCATGGCGAGCATGAACACCGCCGCATAGACCAGGTAGAGAGGTGTGTTGACCAGGTTCAGAAAGCCGGGACCCAACAGCATGCGCACGGCGTTGATGTCGTTCACGGCCCGGGACATGAGGTCGCCGGTCCTCTGGGACTGGTAGTAGCCGAGGGGAAGCTTCTCGAGATGGGCGAAGAGGTCGTTGCGGATGTCGTACTCGACGTTGCGGCCGGCGTTGAAGATGATGGACCGGGAGACCCCTCGCAGGACACCGCCCCCTACCGCGGCCAGCGCGATCCACAGCGCGTAACCGTCCAACTCGGAGTGGGGATCGCCGCGTTCAAGGACGTCGATGGCGCCGCGGACCCACCACGGAACCACCATCAACAGGCTCGTAGTAGCCACCAGACACAGCCCGCCCAGCAGGTAGCGCCGCCAGTACTTCCAGAGATATTCGATCAACCGCGCGAAGCCGGCCATGACAAGTAGAAGCGGAACCCCTAGTAAAAACGGGTAGTTGGGAGCCTCTCGGGGGTGGATACACGAGGGCTGCCTGCTTTTAATTTAGCCAAGAAGCCGGCGGATTACCAACCGCTCGGTTCCCGGCCCCGGGGCCCGGAACTTGACAAGAAAACCCCCAATTGATACTTGATTTGACATAGTTCTGTCGGTTTTCCTTGCAACAGACATCGTTGCCGAGATCATCCAAAGACGACACCTGACGGGGTCTGTATGTCGCGAACAGGCGCACGCAAGAACATGGCAGAGTTGGGAGCCCACGAGAGCAAGCTCTACTCCGACCTGGCGCCGCTCTACGACAAGACATTCGCGAAGTTCTTCTACTCTCGCGAACGGACGGTCATCCAGGACCTGAACCTGCCGTCCGGGGCACAGATCCTGGAGGTGGGCGTCGGCACCGGTACCTCGTTTCCCGCCTATCCGCGCGACTGCCACGTCGTCGGTGTCGACATGGCGCCCAAGATGCTCTCCCACGCCCAGGAGAAGATCGCCAAGAACGACTGGCGCCACCTGGAGGTCCGGGAGATGGACGCCCTGAACCTCACCTTTGCCGACAACGCCTTCGACTACGTGATGGCGTTCCACGTGGTGTCGGTGGTGCCCGACCCCGTTCGCATGATGGCCGAGATGCGGCGCGTCTGCCGTCCCGGCGGAACCATCGTCGTCGTCAACCACTTCACCAGCGAGTCCCGCGTCTGGGGCACGATCACCAGGTCCCTCGATCCCATCACCCGCCGGCTGGGCTGGAGCACCAACCTCAAGCTCAAGCCGTTCCTGGAAGAGACGGCGTTCACCGGCAGCAAGCACTACCGGTACTCGCGCTTCTCGCTGTACACCGTGGTGGTGGGGACCAACGACAAAGAGTAGCCGCGCGGGACCCCGATCAGGCCGTCCGGCATGGGCTGCACGAGAAGGGGTTTGACGATGCGGGTTGGTCTGCTGGCGATCGTCGTGGTAGCGGTGCTCACCGCTGCCGGCATCAGTGTGCGGTATTGGGTGAATGGACACCTGAACGCCATCTATTGTGCGCTAAGCCTCTTTTTCTCGGTCAATCTACTGATTTGCTACTGGGAAGTCTGCCTCTTCCGGCAGCAGGACCTCATTCGGCAACGCGCCGAGTACTGGCGCCGGCGGCGGGAGGAGACCGGTCTGACGCCGGCCGTTGAGTTCCTGGCGACGGAAATACCCCTTACACGGTGTCTGTCCCCCTCGGTGGGGGCTGATTTGTGGGCGATCTACTCCCTGTACGATGGGTCCTACACCGATCGGCGCTCGTACGGCTTTAATATCGATATTGCCAACGGCTTCTTCACGGCGGTTCCGACGCTGGTTCTGTATGCGGCCTTTACGGTCGGTTTCTTGCCCGCGGTCGTCGCGGGCATTCTAGGCGTGATGCTGTTCTGGCAATGGGCGTACGCTACCTCCGTGTACCTGGCTAGCTTTTTTGTCGCGGGGCGGCACAAGCTGATCAGCAGGGCCGAAGTGTCCATCTACATCTGGGGAGCCAATTCGGGCTGGGTGGTCTGTGGGTTGCTCGGACTGTATGCCTCCATTCGATTGATCGTCGACGGCGACTATACGGTGCTGGGCTACCGGTAACTCACCTGCCCCGGCATGCGACCGTCGGAAATCGTTCCTTTCTCTGCGGAACGCGTCGGTGAGGTTGTGGAGTTCCGCGGTATCGAAGCCGAAATCGCCGGGCTTTCATGGAATATGCGGGTTCACCAGCGCGCTCCCGGCGCTCGCATCGCTTTCCTCCCCCGTCACCCTCACCTTCCTGCCCTCGATCACGAGCCTCCCCTCGCTGTAGAGCTGGATGGCACGAGGGTAGATGCGGTGCTCCTGGACCAGTATGCGTTGGGCGAGGGTTTCCTCGGTGTCTTCAGGCAGGACGGGGACCACGGCCTGGATGATGATGGGTCCTTCGTCCAGTCCTTCGGTCACGAAGTGGACGGTGCAGCCGGAGAAGCGGACGCCGTATTCGAACGCCTGCTTCTGGCCGTGGAGTCCGGCGAAGGAGGGCGACAAGGCCGGGTGGATGTTCATGATGCGGTCGGGGAAGCTCCGGATGAAGAACGGCGACAGCAGGCGCATGAAGCCGGCCAGGACAACGAGTTCCACGCCCTGCCCTTTGAGATGTTCCACCACCACCCGGTCGTAGGCCTCCCTTGAGGGGTGGCCGCGGTGGTCGATGACGGTGGCGGGGATGTCGTGGTTGCGGGCGCGGGTGAGGCCGTAGGCGTTCTCGCGGTTGCTGACGACGGTGCGGATCTCCGCGTCCAGCCGGCCCTGCTCGATGGCGTCGATGATGGCTTGAAGGTTCGTGCCCCCGCCCGAGAGCAGCACGCCGATGGGGAGCTTGCGATTCATGAGGTGAACGAGACGCCGCGGCGACCCTTGCGGACCTCGCCGATGACTGCATAGGGCTCGCGGCGGCGGCGCAGGGCGCGCTCGACGCCGCCCGCCGCCTCCGCGCCGACGACCAATGCCATGCCGATGCCGTTGTTGAAAGTACGGTCCATCTCCGGCTGGGCCACCCCGCCCAGCCGCGCGATGAGGTCGAATATCGGCGGCACCGGCCAGCTTCCCCGGTGGATCCACGCGCGTAACCCTGTGGGCAGCACCCGCGGCAGGTTTTCAACGATGCCGCCGCCGGTAATGTGGGCGATGCCCTTGATCCGGTGCCGAGCAGTTAGACCCTGAATCAGGCGGGCGTAGATCCGGGTGGGCTTCAGCAGCTCGTCCTCCAGGGAATGTCCCAGCTCCGCCACCCGGGATTTCAACCTGAGCCCGGCGGTTTCCAGCAGGACCTTCCGCGCCAGCGAATAGCCGTTGCTATGGAGCCCGCTGGAGGGCAGGCCGATGATCACGTCGCCGGCGCGCACGGCCCGCGGGTCGGGTATGCGGTCCTTCTCGACGATGCCGACACAGAAACCCGCCAGATCGTACTCGCCGTCCCCGTAGAAGGAAGGCATTTCCGCGGTCTCGCCGCCCAGGAGCGCGCATCCCGCGAGGCGGCAGCCTTCCGCGACCCCAGCCACCACCGCCTTCAAGGTGGCGGGTTCCAGCTTGCCGGTGGCGAAATAGTCCAGGAAGAACAGCGGCTCCGCCGCCTGGGTGACGATGTCGTTGACGCTCATCGCGACGAGGTCGATGCCCACGGTGTCGTGGCGGTCCGCCATGAAGGCGATCCTGAGCTTGGTGCCGACGCCGTCCGTGGACGACACCAGCACGGGGCGCCGGCCGCGGATGCGGGAGAGATCGAAGAGCCCGCCGAAGCCGCCGACGCCTCCCATGAGGCCGGGCCGGGCGGTCTTGCGGGCCATGGACGCGATGGAGCGGACCAGCCGGTTGGCTCCTTCCGCGTCCACACCGGCGTCCCTGTAGGTGAGCTTTACCATGGGTGAACTGACGGCCGCCTGTATCGACCGACGGCACGATGCCGGCGCGGGCGGGTTTGAAACCCGCCCCTACACCCGAGGCATCCGGCGGCGCAGGCGCCGGGACGCTATTGCTGCCTCTGCCCCTGGAGCATCTCCAGGGCGCGCCGCGCGGCTTCCTGCTCGGACTGCTTCTTGCTCCGGCCCTCTCCCTGGCCTACCAGATGGCCTCCTACCCGGATCTCCGTCTCGAAGTACCGGTCATGGCTCGGACCGGATTCCCGTACCAGCCGGTAGGTGGGCGGAACGCGGTAGAGGCGCTGGCTGACCTCCTGGAGACGGGTCTTGTAGTCGTCCAGGCCCAGACCTCCGTGTTCCAGGTCGCTGATGAAATGGCTCTCCACCACCGGCCTTACCGCTTCGTACCCGGCCTCCCAGTAGATCCCGCCCAGCAACGCCTCGAACGACGCCGCCAGGATCGACTCCTTGTGCCGCCCGCCGGTGCGTTCCTCACCCTTTCCCACCCGCAGCACCTCGCCGATCCGCAGGAAGCGCGCTTTCTCCGCCAGCACCCGCCGGTTGACCAGCGACGCGCGCATGCGCGAGAGGTCGCCCTCGCTCTTTTCCGGGAACCTGCGCATGAGCAGGTCGCTGATGGCCAGGCCCAGCACCGCGTCGCCCAGAAACTCCAGCGATTCGTTGTGGGCGTCCATGCCGCCGCCGCAGGATACGTGGGTGAGGCAGCGGTCAAGCAGCGCCGGATCCCTGAAGTGGTAGCCGAGAGCGTTTTGGAGGCTTTCCATCTCGGTGGAATCCCCGGTCAGCATTCGACTTCCCCCCACAGGCGTCCGCGGGACCATCCTTGGAGCCTGACGCGGACTTCGCGGTGAACCAGGTCGGCGCCGCCGGCGAGGGCCACCGGCAGATAGTTGCGGCTGTAGCCCTTGAGCGCCCCCGGCTCGCCGGCCACCGGCTCTTCCACGAGCACCGACACCCTGCGCCCGACCTCGCTCCGGTAGAACTCGTGCTTCTTCCGCATGCCGAGCTCGCGTGCCCGGCGCGAGCGTTCCTTCCTCTCGACCGGCGGGATCTGACCGGACATGTCCGCCGCCGGAGTTCCCCGGCGGGCGGAGTAGGGGAACACGTGGAAATACGTCAGCGGCTGCTCCTCGAGGAAGTCCAGCGACGTCCCGAAGGCGGCCTCCGTCTCCCCCGGGAAACCGACGATGACGTCCGTTCCCAGCGCCGCCCGCGGCAGCTTGCCCCTCGCCCGCGCCATCAACCGGGCGAAGTAGGCGGTGTCGTAGTTGCGGCGCATCTTCTTCAGGATGCCGTCCTCGCCGGCCTGGACGCACACGTGCAGGTGCGGGCAGATCACCTCCGAGTCCGCCATCACCGCCAGCAGTTCGTCGGTGACTTCCCGCGGATCCAGGGAGCTCAGGCGCAGGCGGCGGATCAACCCGCTCTCGGCAATGCGCCTCACCAGTGCGCTCAGAGAGACCCGGGGCGCCAGATCGTAACCGTAGCCTCCCAGGTGGATGCCGGTGAGGACGATCTCCGGGAATCCCGCCTCCGCGAGGCCGCGCACCTGCTCGAGGACCTGCTCGGGCGGCACGCTGCGGCCGCGGCCGCGGGCGGTGGGGATGATGCAGTAGCTGCAGGCGAAGTTGCACCCTTCCTGGACCTTGAGGAAGGCGCGGGTACGGCCGAGGAAGCGCCGCGCCCCTAGGACGCCCACGCCGCGCTCGTCTCGGGGGTTGCCCACCGAGACCGCCGGCCCGGCCCCGGACTCGCGGTCCGTCACATAGCTCACCAGCTCGTCCATGCGGTTGAGGCCGACCACGAAGTCGACGCCGGGAACCCGTGACACCTCCTCGGGGCTCACCTGCGCGTAGCAGCCGGTGACCACCACCCGCGCCGACGGGCTGCGCCGCCGGGCCTTGCGCACGAGCTGGCGCGCCTCCCAGTCCGCCCGGTCCGTCACCGTGCAGGTGTTAAGGACGTAGACGTCGGCCGGATCCTCGAAGGGCACCAGTGAGCAGGACTCCCGGGCCAGGCGTTCCTGGATCACCGCGGAGTCGTACTGGTTGATCTTGCAGCCGAGTGTCTTGATGGCGACGCGCATGGTATTCGCCGGCTATGAGGACGGCCGGACCGCCGGCGCCTTGTCGATCCAGCCGCCGCCCAGGACCTGGTCGTCACGGTAGAACACCGCGGCCTGGCCCGGGGTCACCGACGCCAGCGGCTCGTCGGGGGAGACCTCGACACCGTGGCCGTTCACGGGCCTGAGGGTGCACGGCACGGGCGTCGAGCGGTAGCGCACCTGGACCTCGGCGGAGGTCTCCCCACCCGGCGGGGCCGCGAGCCAGTTCAGGCGGCTCGCGGTAAAGGACGACGTGCGCAGTTCCTCACGCCCACCCACCACGACGCGTCTTCGTTCCGCGTCGATGCGGAGCACGTACAACGGCCTTGGCGCCGCGATGCCCAAGCCCTTGCGCTGCCCCACCGTGAACCGGTGTACGCCGTCGTGATGCCCCAGGACGTTGCCGCGGCCGTCCACGATCTCTCCGCCGCCGAGCTGCTCCGGCCCGGCGAAGGACTCCACCACCATGCGGTGGTCGCCGAGACAGATGTCCTGGCTCTCCGGCCGTTCGGCCACCGGAAGGCCCATCTCCCGTGCCCTGGCGCGCACGGCTTCCTTGTGGAGATCGCCCAGGGGGAACACGACGTGATCGAGCTGGCGCGGCGAGAGCGCGAAGAGGAAGTACGACTGGTCCTTGTTGCGGTCCGACCCGCGCAGCAGCGAGGCCCCGCCGGAGCAGCGCCCGGTGCGGGCGTAGTGACCCGTGGCCACCCGGGGAATCCCCCGGGCCTCGGCCCACTCCAACAGCTTCTCGATCTTGAAATGGCGATTGCAGGCGACGCAGGGATTGGGCGTGGCGCCGTCCAGGTAGCTCTGCGCGAAAGGCGCCACCACCGCCTTGCGGAAGTCGTCCCGATGGTCCAGCACGGCGTGCGGAATGCCCAACAGGCCCGCCACCTCCTCCGCTCCCCGGTGGTCCGAGCAGTTGCGCGGCCCCAGGTTCCGGCCCTCCCAGAGACGCAAGGACACACCCACGACCTCGTACCCCTGCTCCACCAGGAGTCCGGCCGCCACCGAGCTGTCCACGCCGCCGCTCATGGCCACGGCCACTCTTCTGTCCGCTGATGGGTTCACCGCACCAGATCCCTAGTGTCGTGTCTCGCCTGAAACGTCATGAATCTGCGGGTCCTTTTCGCCGTCGGCTGCGTTGCTCTTCCTCCCGTGGTAGGGGCCACTGCTCGTCATCGCGCCTTGCCGACGGCAAAAATGCCCTCGCATATTCACGACGTTTCAGGCGAGACACGACACTAGTTCTTGTACCGGCGAACCTCTTGCTCCTCTTCGCGCTGCCGGGCCTCCAGGCCGCCCTGCTTGGCGTCGAGCTCGTTCACCCGCTTTTCGAGTTTCTGGATGTATTCCGCGAGGTTGCTCAGCGACTTGGCCATTGGGTCGGGGAGCCGGTCATGATCCAGGGTGATCTGGCTCTCCACCAGACCCCGGTGCACGCCGTGCCCTTCCACCACCTTTCCCGGCACCCCCACCACCGTGGCGTTCTCCGGCACGTCCTTCACCACCACCGAGCCGGAGCCGATCTTGCTGTTCCGTCCCACCACCACCGGACCCAGCACGGTGGCGCCGGCGCCGATGACGACGCGGTCCTCCACGGTGGGGTGACGCTTCTCCCGGCGCATGCTGATGCCGCCCAGGGTCACGCCCTGAAACAGGGTCACGTCATCGCCGATCTCCGAGGTCTCGCCGATGACTACTCCCATGCCATGATCGATGAAGAACCGGCGCCCCACGGCAGCGCCGGGATGGATTTCGACGCCGGTGAAAAAGCGGCTCAGGTGGCTCACCAGGCGCGCGGGGTTCCTCCAGCCACGGCGCCACAGCCGGTGCGCAAGACGATGGAGCAGCAACGCGTGCACCCCCGGGTAGCAGAGCAGGACCTCGACCAGGTTCCGCGCCGCGGGATCCCGCTCGAACGCCACCCGGATGTCCTCTTTCAGAATGCTCCACATGGGCGGCCGCCCCAAAGCGTCGTGTCAGACGCTTCCGTCAGTGCGCGGGGGCCGGCGCGGCTGGCGCCTTGCCGGCGTGGGCCCTACCCGCGCGGCCCGTTCTCTTCTTGTCCTTGTAGAGCTTGTAGTCGATGCTGTCCACGAGCGCCTGCCAGCTCGCCTCGATGACGTTCTCGGACACCCCCACCGTGCCCCACTGGGTCTGGCCGTCTCCCGACTCGATGAGCACCCGGACGGTGGCGGCGGTGCCTTCCCCGGACGACAGCACGCGGACCTTGTAGTCCAGCAGCTCGACTTCCTCCAGCGACGGGTAGAACCCCGTAAGCGCCTTGCGCAGCGCCCGGTCGAGGGCGTGCACGGGCCCGTTGCCCAGGGCCGCCGCGTGTTCCATCACGCCGTTCACCTCCACCTTGACGGTGGCCTCGGAGAGCGGCGGCTCGTTGTCCACGCGCTTCTCGTCGATGACCCGAAAACCGTCGAGGCGGAAATTGCGCTTCTTCCTGCCCAGCGCCTCCTGGATCAACAGCTCGAAGGATGCCTCGGCGGCCTCGAACTCGTAGCCCTGACTCTCCAGCTCCTTGATCCGGTTGAGGATCTGATGCACGGCCTGGTCCTGGCCGCTCAGGTCGATGTCGTACTCCCGGGCCTTGTAGACGATGTTGCTGCGGCCGGACAGGTCGGAGACCAGCACGCGCTGGCGGCTGCCCACGAGCTCCGGCTCGATGTGCTCGTAGGTCTCGCGGTTTTTTATGATGCCCGAGACGTGGAGCCCGCCCTTGTGCGCGAACGCGCTGTCGCCGACGTAGGCCTGCCGCTTGCTGGGCACGACGTTGGCCAGCTCGTAGACGAGGTGCGAGATCTCCCGCAGCCTGCGCAACTGCGACGGCCGCACGCACTTGTAGCCTTGCTTCAACTGCAGGTTGGGCAGCACCGAGCACAGGTTCATGTTGCCGCAACGTTCGCCGAAGCCGTTGATGGTGCCCTGGACCTGGCGGACGCCGTTCTCCACCGCCACCATGGTGTTGGCCACCGCCAGCTCGCAGTCGTTGTGGCAATGGATGCCCAGCGGCGCCTTCACGGTCTCCTTGGCGCGCGCCACCGCCGCGCCGATGTCGGCGGGCATGCCGCCGCCGTTGGTGTCGCACAGGACGATCCAGTCGGCGCCGCCGGCCGCCGCCGCCTCCAGGCACTCCAGCGCGTACTCGGGGTTGCTGCGGTAGCCGTCGAAGAAATGCTCGGCGTCGAAAATCACCTCGTCGACGCGCGACTTCATGAACTCGATGGAGTCGGCGATGACCTCCAGGTTGGCCTTCTTGCTGATGCGCAGGTCGTCGCGCACGTGGAGGTCCCAGGTCTTGCCGACGAGTGTCACCACCGGGGTCTCGGCCGCCAGCAGCAGCTTCAGGCTGGCGTCCTGGGCCGGCTTCACCGACGGCCTCCGCGTGGTTCCGAACGACGCGACCCGAGTCTTCCGGAGGTTCACTTTCCCGACCGCCTTGAAGAACTCGGCGTCGCGGGGGTTGGAGCCGGGATAGCCGCCTTCGATGTAGTGAATGCCCAACTCCGCCAGGCTCTCGGCGACCCGCAGCTTGTCCTTCAGGCTGAAGGAGACATCCTCGCTCTGGCACCCGTCCCGCAAGGTCGTATCGTACAACAACAAGTCACTCATGCACTCACCTGCTTTCGATCAACGAAGCGTGCAACGAATCCACCGCCCTGCGGCTGTCCTTCTCGGCCACCACCACCGACACCTTGATCTCGGAGGTCGAAATCATCTCGATGTTGATCGACTGCTCCGCCAAGGCCTGGAACATCTTCGCCGCCACGCCGGCGTTGGTTCTCACTCCGACGCCCACCACCGACACCTTGGCGATGCGCGTGTCGGAGGTCACTCCCTTAGCTTGGATCAAGGCCGCGTTTTTTTCAATCAATTCCATGGCCTTTGGATGATCCTTCTTGGGCACCGTGAAAGTGACGTCGGTGGTGCCGTCGGCGCTGGCGTTCTGGATGATCATGTCCACCACGATGTTGGCCTCGGCGATGGGACCAAAGATCTGGGCCGCGAGCCCCGGGCGGTCCGGCACGCTGCGGATGGTGATCTTGGCTTCGTCGTTGTCGCAGGTCACTGCCGAAACCAGAACCGAGTCCATTTGTTCCTCCTCCTCGACCAGCCAGGTGCCCTCGGCGGCGTTGAAACTCGAGCGCAGGTGCACCCTGACGCCGAACCTCTTCGCCGTCTCCACCGAGCGGATCTGCAGCACCCGGGCGCCCAGGCTGGCCATCTCCAGCATTTCGTCGTAAGTGATCCGGCCGAGCTTGCGCGCTCTGGGACACACGAAGGGATCGGCCGTGTAGATGCCGTCCACGTCCGTATAGATCTCGCACACCGAGGCATCCAGGGCCGCGGCCATGGCCACGGCGCTGGTGTCCGAACCGCCGCGCCCCAGGGTAGTGATGTTGTCGCCCTCGTCGACCCCCTGGAAGCCCGCCACCACCACCACCTCGTTGCGTTTGATCGACTCCAGCACCCGGGTGGAGTCGATGTTCTTGATCCGCGCCCGTCCGTGGGCGCTGTCGGTGGCGATACGCACCTGGTGGCCGAGAAAGGAGCGCGCCGGCAGGCCCAGGTCCTTCAGCGCCAACGCCAGCAGTGCGCAGGAAACCTGCTCCCCCGACGCCAGCAGCACGTCGATCTCCCGGTCGTCCACGTGCGACGACACCTGATTCGCCAGGTTCAGGAGCCGGTTGGTCTCACCGGACATGGCGGAGACGACCACCACCACGTCGTCCCCCTGCGCGCGCGCGGCGGCCACGCGGCTCGCGACGTTGCGGATGCGTTCCACCATGCCGACGGAGGTGCCGCCGTATTTCTGTACGATCAGTGCCATCAACCACTCTGCGAGCCCGCGTCCTTCGACTTCGCTTCGCTACGCTCAGGACGAACGGAGTTTTTTCCACCACCGTTCGTCCTGAGCGTAGCGGAGCGCCAGCATAGCGAAGTCGAAGGACGCGGGCTCAGCCGGTCAACGTGTCATCAGCGCCGCCGGCTCCGTGCAGCGTTGCCACCAACTGCTCATAGCGCCGCCCGTTGGGAACGAAGCGCAGCTCCCGGCGCTCCTCGTCCACGTAGTGGAAGGCGATGCCCAGGAACTCGTCGACCCCCACCGCGTCGAGGCGCTCGAACCACTCGATGACGCAGACGCTGCCGGACGCGAAGTATTCCTCCAGGTGCAGATCTTCCATCTCGGCGCCCTGGGCCACGCGGAACAGGTCCACGTGGACCAACGGCAGCCTGCCCTCGTACTCGTTGATGAGGGTGAAGGTCGGGCTCCTGACCCAACTTTTCCCACCCACTTCGAGCCCTTCGGCCAGGCCGTGCACGAAGCAGGTCTTGCCGCTGCCCAGATCCCCGGACAACCCCAGGATCTCGCCACCGCGGAGCACTCCGGCCAGCACCCGCCCGAGCGCCCGGGTTCCCTCCGGCGAGCTTGTGGTGACGTGATGTTCGCTGGTCTTCAAGTCCCCATCATCTCCCTGATCTGCGTCAATTCCTTGATGGTCCGCGGCAACTCGTCCACCAGGTCCGAGGCGATAAGCCCCACGCCGCCGCGATCCTCGGCCACCCGATCGCCGGTGCGGCCGTGGAGGTACACGCCCAGGCGCATCGCGTCCTCCGGGAGCAGGCCCTGGGCCAGGAATCCCGCGACGATGCCGGCAAGGACGTCGCCCATGCCGCCGCTGGCCATGCCGGAATTGCCGGTGGGGTTGATGGCGACCTGCCCTTCCGGCGTCGCCGTCACCGTCCGCGCGCCCTTGAGAACGACATGGCAACGATGGTCCTCGGCGAAAGCCCGTGCGATGCCGATACGGTCGCCGTTGACCTCCGCCGTGTCCAGGCCGGTGAGGCGGCTCATCTCGCCGGGGTGCGGCGTCAACACCGGCGGCACCCGCGCGTCCCGCAAACGGGTCACATCCTCCGCCAGGTTGTTGAGGCCGTCGGCGTCGATGAGCCACGGCAGGCGGCAGTGCTCCAGCAGCGTCTCCAGCGTCTTCTGCGCCGACCCGTGGACGCCCACGCCGGGACCGTACAGCACCGCGCTCTTGCGCTCCGCCAGACCCTCCCAGTGGGTGGCGTCCAGCGCCGGCCACTGGTCCTCCCCCGGCTGGCCCAGGGGCTCCGTCATGGACTCCACCAGGGCCCCGGCCATGATCTCGTTGAGTCCGCGGGGCGCCGCCAGGGTCACCAGGCCCGTGCCTAGGCGCATGGCCGCGCGGCAGCCGAGCACCGCGGCCCCGGTCTTGCCCCGGGAACCCGCCATCACCAGCAGGTGGCCGAAGCTGCCCTTGTGAGAGTCGTCAGCCCGTCTCGGCAACAGCCACACCACCTCGGCCGGATCCAGAAGCTCCGCCGACGGCTCCACCTCGGCCTCCGCCTGAGGGTGGATGCCGATGTCGGCCACGACCAGCTCGCCGCAGTAGTCGACGCCGGGGTAGACCACCTGGCCGGCCTTGGGCAAACCGAAGGTTACCGTGACCTCGGCCTGAATGGTGGTTCCCAAGGGCGTCCCCCGGTCGGCATCCAGCCCCGACGGCATGTCCACGGCCACGATGGGCACGCCCGAGGCGTTCATGAGCTCCACCGCATCCGCCAGAAAGCCCTCCACCGGGCTGCGCAGCCCGGTTCCCAGGAGCGCGTCCACCAGCAGCCCCTTGTCCTCGATGCGGCGGCGCAGGCCTTCGAGGTCCCCGGCGGGGATCTCGGTGAACCGGCCTCCCGCGGAACGATAGCGCTGGAGGTTGGTGGCCGCGTCCGGTGAGAGTTCCACTTCCCGGGCGACGCACGCCACCTCGCAGGGCACCAGCCGCTCGTGCAGCAGCCGCGCGATGACCAGGCCGTCGCCGCCGTTGTTGCCCTTGCCCGCCACCACCAGGACCCCGTGTTTCGCCAACTGCGTCCAGCGTTTGAGGATGACGTCCACCACGCTCTGCCCCGCGCGCTCCATCAGCCGCAGGCTGGGAACGCCGTGGGTGTGGATGGTGAGATGGTCCAGGCGGCGCATCTCGGCTGCGGTTACGACGCGCATGGGTCAAGAGCCGCCGGATGCCGCCGCGGCGATGAGAGCCTTCATTTCCCGCACCGCCTGGGCCATCCCCACCATGATGGAGCGGGCGACGATGCTGTGGCCGATGTTGAGCTCGACGATCTCCTCGATGGCGGCGATGGGCGCGACGTTGCCGGCATTGAGGCCGTGGCCGCCGTGGACCTCCAGCCCCAGTCCGGCCGCCGCCGCCGCGGCCTTGCGCACGGCCCTGAGCTCTTCGGCCTGCCGCGGCCCGCCGGCGTCGCAGTAGGCGCCGGTGTGGATCTCCACGGCGTCGGCGCCCGCCTCCCGGCTGGCTTCGAGCTGCTTCAGGTCCGGGTCCACGAACAGGCTCACCCGGATCCCGGCGTCGCGCAGGCGGGACACGACCTCCCTGAGCTGCTTCCCGTGCGTGACCACGTCGAGCCCGCCCTCGGTGGTGAGTTCCTCGCGCCGCTCGGGCACCAGGCAGGCGTCGTCGGGCTTGAGAGACAGGGCGTGGCCGGTCATTTCCGGGGTTCCGGCCATTTCCAGGTTGAGCCCCGCGGTCAACCGTTGCCGCAGCCGGGCGACGTCGCGCTCCTGGATGTGCCGGCGGTCTTCGCGCAGGTGCACCGTGATCAGGTCGGCGCCGGCGTGCTCGGCCAGCAGCGCCGCCTCCACCGGGTCCGGGATGTCGATCATCCGCGCCTGGCGCACGGTGGCCACGTGATCCACGTTGACGCCGAGACGGGTCATGCCGGCACCCCCAGGTTGGACTCGATGGCGTCGGCGATCCCCTGGGCCAGCCGGCGGATCTCGTCTTCCGACTCGCCCTCGAGCATCACGCGGGCCAGCGGCTCGGTGCCGGAATAGCGCACCAGCACCCGGCCGCGGCGGTCCAGCAGATGCTCGCTCTCGGCGATGCGCGCCTGCACCTGGGCCACCTCGGAGAGCGGACGCTTTTCCCGCACCGGGACGTTGACGACGACCTGCGGCAGCTTGCCCATGATCCGGCGAAGCTCGCCCAGCGGCCGTTCCCGCTCGGTCATGAGCGCCAGCACCTGCAGGGCGGTGAGACAGCCGTCGCCGGTGGTGTTGTGGTCCAGGAACACCAGGTGGCCGGATTGCTCGCCGCCGAGGTTGTGGCCGTCCCGGCGCATGGCCTCCACCACGTAACGGTCGCCGATGGCGGTGCGCAGCACCTCGATGCCGTGCCCGCGCAGGGCGACGTCGAGCCCCATGTTGCTCATCACCGTGGCCACCACCGTGCCGGTTGGGAGCCGTCCGGCGCGTTTCAGCTCGACGGCGCACATGGCCAGGACCTCGTCGCCGTCCACCAACTCGCCCTTCTCGTCGATGAACAGCGCCCGGTCGGCATCGCCGTCCAGGCACACCGCCAGGTCCGCGCCGTGCTCGCGCAGGGCCGCCCGGGCCTTTTCCGGGTACACCGAGCCGCAGTCGAGGTTGATGTTCGTGCCGTCGGGCTCCACCGCCACCGGGACGACCTCGGCGCCCAGCTCCGTCAGGACCTCCGGCGCCACGCGGTACCCCGCGCCGTTGGCGCAGTCCACCACGATCTTGAGCCCCTCCAGGGTCAGGTGGCTCGGGAACGTGCTCTTGAGAAAATCGATGGTCCTCCCCAGGGCGTCGTCGATGCGGTAGGCCTTGCCGATCTCGGTGGCCACCGGACGATACCCGTCGTGCTCTCCGTCCCGAACCATGGCTTCCATGCGCCGCTCCCATTCATCGGGGAGCTTGAAGCCGTCGCTGGAAAAGAACTTGATGCCGTTGTCCTGGTAGGGGTTGTGCGACGCCGAGATCACCACCCCCGCGTCCGCGCGCATGCTCCGAGTGAGGAACGCCACGCCCGGGGTCGGCAACGGCCCCACCAGCAGGACATCCGCGCCCATGGAACAGATCCCGGACGCCAGCGCGGTCTCGAACATGTACCCGGACAGGCGGGTGTCCTTGCCCACGAGGATCCGGCGCCGGTGCGTGCGCCTTCGTCCCAAGGCGCCGCGCGCGGGCTTCCCCAAGCCGTCGTCGCCGACCACGTGGGCGATGGCGCGGCCCAACCGCAACGACGTCTCCGACGTCATCGGCTCCTGGTTGGCAATGCCGCGAATGCCGTCGGTGCCGAACAGCGCGCGCCGGCCCGGATTCTCTTGTGGTTTATCCGACGTCATCGGCTCCCTTCCATGGAATCAACCGGCCGCGCCCGCCAAGCCCGCGAACCGGATCGGCCGGCGGTGCGATGCGGATGCGGGCGCGTTTGAATCCCGCCCCTACAACCCCGTTCTCTGCGATTCAGGTGCACGGGTTTCGCGGTCGCCGCGGATCGCGTCCGCCACCCGCACCGCCCTGCAAGTCTCCAGCACGTCGTGCACCCTCACCATGTGGGCTCCGGCCAGCACCGCCGCGGACGCTCCGGCGAGGCTTCCCGCCAAACGGCTCTCCGTTCCCGTGGTCTCCTGCAAGCGGCCGAGGAACGCCTTCCGCGAGAGACCCACGAGAACCGGCCGACCCAAGGACGCCAACGTGCACAGGCTCCGGAGCAATGCCAGGTTGTGGTCCAGGTCCTTGCCGAAGCCGATGCCGGGATCCACCACGACGCGTTCCGCGGCAATGCCGCTGCCCACGGCAAAGGCGACGCGTTCCCGAAGAAAGGCGGTTACCTCCCGGACCACGTCGCGATAGCGCGGCGCGATCTGCATGGTCCGGGGCCTGCCCTTCATGTGCATCAGCACCACCGGAACGCCCTCCCGCGCCACCAATCCGGCCATGGCGGGGTCAAACCGCAGGGCGCTCACGTCGTTGACCATGTCCGCTCCCGCCGCCAGCGCGCCGCGGGCCACCTCTTCCTTGTAGGTGTCGATGCTTATGGGCACGTCGATCCGCCGCCGCAACTCGCGGATGACCGGGGCGACCCGTTCCAACTCCTCCACCGCCGGGACCGGCGCCGCCCCCGGGCGCGTCGATTCCCCGCCCACGTCCACGATGCTCGCGCCCTGCCGCGCCATCTCCACTCCCCTGGCAACCGCGGACTCGACGTCGGCATAGCGGCCGCCGTCGGAAAAGGAATCCGGGGTGACGTTGAGGATACCCATCACCGCGGTGCGAAAGCGCATGTCTACCGTCCCGTGGCGCGTCGCCAGCACCGGCACCGGTCCCAAGTCGTCGGGAGATGACGGCTCGGGCCGGTTTCGCTTCGTTCGCATCGGTGGACTCGGGACGCTGGACAGGGCGGGCCGTGTCGGCCAACAGCGCGGTGCGGGCGCGGGCGGTTTTGCAACCGTCCCTACGCGGGAACGGGTGTCGTGGGCAGGTCGGGACCGCTGTCTCCCATGTATTCCTTGACGATGACGTCGATCTCCGCGCCGTCCAGCACTTCCTTGTCCAGCAGTTCCTTGGAGACCCGGTGCAGGAGCTCGATATGCATGGTCAGGATCTCCTTGGCCTTGGTGTAGCACTCATGGATGATGTGCCGGACCTCCCTGTCGATCTCCACCGCGGTGCTCTCCGAGTAGTCCTGCTGCTGGGTGAAGTCGCGCCCGAGAAAGATCTGCTCTTCCTTCTTGCCGAAGGTCATGGGCCCGAGCTTCTCGCTCATGCCCCACTCGCAGACCATCCGGTGGGCGATCTCGGTGGCGCGCTCGATGTCGTTGCCGGCCCCCGTGGTCATGTGGTCGAGGACCAGTTCCTCGGCAACGCGGCCGCCGAACAGAATGGTGACGTTGTTCAGGAGATACTGCTTGTCCTGGCTGTGGCGCTCGTCCATGGGGAGCTGCTGGGTCAGCCCCAGCGCCATGCCCCGCGGGATGATGGTCACCTTGTGGACCGGGTCCGCCCCCGGCAGCATCTTCGCCACCAGCGCGTGGCCGGACTCGTGGTAGGCGGTGTTGCGCTTCTCCTCGTCGCTGATGATCATGCTCTTGCGCTCGGTCCCCATCATGACCTTGTCCTTGGCGAGCTCAAAGTCATTCATGTTGACCTTGTCCTTGTCGTTCCGCGCCGCGAGCAGGGCCGCCTCGTTCACCAGGTTCTCGAGATCCGCGCCGGCAAACCCCGGAGTCCCCCGGGCCAGCACCCGGATATCGACGTCGCCGTCCAGGGGCACCTGCCGGCTGTGCACCGCCAGGATGCCCTCGCGCCCCTTGACGTCGGGCCGCGGCACCACCACGCGGCGGTCGAACCGCCCCGGCCGCAGCAGCGCCGGGTCCAGCACGTCCGGCCGGTTGGTGGCGGCGATGAGGATCACGCCGTCGTTGGCCTCGAAGCCGTCCATTTCCACCAGCAACTGGTTGAGGGTCTGCTCGCGCTCGTCGTGTCCGCCGCCCAGGCCGGCGCCGCGCTGGCGCCCGACCGCGTCGATCTCGTCCACGAAGACGATGCACGGCGCCTGCTTCTTGGCCTGCACGAACAGGTCGCGAACCCGCGAGGCGCCCACGCCCACGAACATCTCCACGAAATCCGATCCGCTGATACTGAAGAAGGGCACTCCGGCCTCACCCGCGATGGCCCGGGCCAGCAGGGTCTTGCCGGTGCCCGGCGGGCCCACCAAGAGGCAGCCCTTGGGGATGCGTCCGCCGAGACGGGTGAACTTCTTGGGGTCCTTGAGGAACGCGATGACTTCCTGCAGCTCGTCCTTGGCCTCGTCCACCCCGGCGACGTCGCTGAAGGTGACCCGTGCCTGGTTCTCGTTCAGCAGGCGCGCCCGGCTCTTGCCGAAGGACATGGCCTTGCCACCCCCCGCCTGCATCTGGCGCATGAAAAAGATCCAGACGCCAATGAGCAGCAGCATGGGGAACCAGTTCACCAGCAGCACGAAGTACCAGGGCGAATCGTCCTCGGGCTTGGCGGCGATGCGGATGTTCTTCTCCCGCAAGGTTTTCACCATGTCCGGGTCGCTGGGCGAAAACGTCCGGAAGCGCTCGCCGCTCTGGTACTTGCCGTGGACGTGCTGGCCCTGGATCGTCACCTCCTGCACGTCGCCGCGCTCCACCGCGGACCAGAAGTCGCTGAAGATGATCTCGGGCTCCCGCCCCTGCTGCCGGGTGAAGACGTTGAACAACAGCAGGAACATCAGCCCCAGGACGAGCCACAGGGCGAGGTTTTTGGTCGCTTGGTTCAAAGGTGGTTTCTCCAACCTACTCAATCCCCGGAAAACGTTAACACACGGGTATGCCTACTTCAATTCAATTGTTAGCGCAAAGCGATAATGTCCCCTTTTCAACAAAGCTAAGATGTCCCCTT
>JAPPHF010000140.1 GCA_028821115.1 Deltaproteobacteria bacterium
TGGAGGGCGAGACCTACGAGTACACCGAGATGTACCCCGGCTTCGCCAAGACCGCGCGGGACGAGGGGCTGGAGGAGTTGGCCGAGTGGTTCGAGACCCTGGCCAAGGCCGAAAAGTCCCACGCCGGCCGTTTCAACAAGGGCCTGCAGGCAGTCGCCGGAAAGGATCCGGCGGACGCGGGTTGATCCGGTAGCCCGTTATCCTGCCGCCTCGAACCCGCGGGGAGTATTCCTCGCGGGGACGGGCGGCAGCTTCGGGTCTTTGCCGCAAGATGGAAAAGGTCACTCTGAACGACATAGTCGGCGCCGGCGCCTACGAGGAGAAGCGCGCCGCCTTCCGGCGCGAGATCATCGATCTCAAGAAGCACCGGCGGGTGTCGGTGGGGGACAAGGTTTCCCTGGTGTTCGAGAACAGGGCCACGGTGATCTTTCAGATACAGGAGATGCTGCGGGCGGAGAGCATCCGTGACCTGGACAAGATCCGGGAAGAGATCGACGTCTACAACGAGCTCATCCCGGACCCGGGGGAGCTCAGGGCGACGCTTTTCCTGGAGATCGAGGACCAGACCAACTTGCGCGAGGAACTGCTGAAGTTTCTCGGCATCGACGAGCGGGTCTTCTTCAAGGTCGGCGACGACCACACCGTTCGCGCCAGGTTCGAGGAAGGCCGCAGCAAGGAAGACAAGATAAGCGCGGTGCAGTACATTACCTTCGGTTTCAGCGCGGACGAAACCGAAGCATTGCGTGACCGGGATGCCGCCATCGTGGTGGACCATGAAAACTACCACGCCGAGGTCCCGTTGACCGCCGCCACCAAGGCGGAGCTGCTCAAGGACCTGGGCTAGTGTCGCGCGGACGCCGCCGGGGGTCGTCATGTCCACGAGACGGACACGGCAGCTTCAAGTGATCTGGGACGTCGTCAAGGACGAGATGTCCCATCCTACCGCGGATCAGATCTACGAGCGGGTGCGCAGGGAGATTCCCAACATCAGCCTCGGCACGGTCTACCGCAATCTCCAGAAGCTGGCCGCCGACGGCAAGGTGCAGATCCTCAACATCGAGCGCACGCAACACTTCGACCCGATCCTGGGAAAGCATCCACATTTCATTTGCGAAAAATGTGGAAAGGTCTATGATGTCACCCTCGACCGCAGGGAAGAAGCTGAGCCCGTCCTCTCGCCCGACACCGGTTTCACGGTGACCTCCCACCAGCTTTCTCTCTACGGTTCCTGCGAGTTGTGCTCATGATGCCCGCGGCTGCCGACCTCGGGCCATGGGGGGTATAGCCATGTCAAGGAGCAGCGTGACGGGTTTTGTGCTCGGGTTGGCGGTCCTGTTGGGCGCACAGGCCGCCAGTGCCATCTGCAATCCCAATCTGGTCCGGTCTATCCATTCGGGGCCCGACCTGGTACGTGCCGTCGGGCCGCTGGCCAGCGTCGCCGCCAAACCGGACCTCGGCCTCGGCCAGTACAGTCTCCGCTGGTTCGGCCACTCGAGCTTCGCCATCCGGTCCGGCACCGGCACTCGCGTGGTGGCCGATCCCAACTTCGACGTCACGCCCGGCATCACCGCCGACGCGGTGACCGTGAGCAACGGCCACTACACTCACAACAATGTCGAGGCGGTGCGCGGCAATCCCCTGGTGCTGAGGGGCATCACGCTGGACCAGCGCTGGCAACCGGTGCGCAGGAAGGTCAAGGACATCGTGGTGGTGAACCTGCCCAGCGCCCGGAACTACGACTTCACCCGCATTGCCAACTCGATCTTCGTCTTCGAGATGGGCAGCCTCTGTCTGGCCCACCTGGGTAACATCGGCCACCTGCTCACCGAGAAGCAGCAGAAGCTGCTGCGCCGGGTGGACGTCATGATGATCCCCATCGACGCGCGCAACAACCTGGGCTTCAGCGACCTCGTCAAGGTCATCGAGCAGGTCAAGCCGCCCATCGTGCTGCCGATGCACTACGACGACCCGCACCAGGCCGAGTACTTCGCGTCCTTCCTCGACGGCCGCTATCCGGTCCAGCGCCAACCCGATTCCCGGTTGGTGCTTACGCGCCGCATGCTCCCCAAGAGCACCGAGTTCTTCGTCCTGCCGCACCCCAACCCGTACGCCACGAGGCGCTATTGGGGCGGCTGGGATGACGACCGGTAGTGGGGTGTGCAGGTTTTTTTAAGAAAAAAAATAATAAGGTGATTATTTGAGTGGAGAGGCGGCGGGAGAGAGTG
>JAPPHF010000097.1 GCA_028821115.1 Deltaproteobacteria bacterium
TCAACACCGTTGGCGACAGTCTTGTACTGTCCACTAAAGCGGGGTAACTCCACTCCGCTGCCGGGATGCCGGTACAGCGTCTCCCGTCCGGCAGCGGCCAGGGAGTCGGCCTGCACGGTCTCCACGCCGACCTCGTAGGTGCCGGCCTCCATCGCCTGTTCGATGCCGGCGGCGATGCGGTCCTCCAGCTCCGCAAAGAGCTGGTTCTGCTCGTCGATGGGCAGGGCCAGGAGCCTGTTCAGGAAGCGCGGCATGGGCGGAAGGTCCTCCTTGAGCGAGCCTTCCCAGGTGAGCTTCAGGCCGGTGGCCTCCTCGAAGCGTTGCAGCGGCCAGCCGGTGATGTCGCCGCGCCAGAGCGCCAGGTAGAACCGCCTCAGGGCCGCCTTGGCGTAGAGGCTCTCGAGGTTGTCGCTCTCCCGAAACAGGGTTGCGTCGCTCCCTCCCATGGCGGTCTGGGAATCGCGCTGCCCGCGCGTGATGGCGCCCAGGCTGTCGAGCCTTCGAGCGATGGTGGCAATGAACCTCCGCTCGCCCTTCACGTCCGTAGTCACAGGCCGAAACAGAGGAGCCGACGCTTGGTGCGTCCGGTGGGTGCGCCCGAGCCCCTGGATGGCCTGGTCGGCGCGCCAGCCCGGCTCCAGCAGGTAGTGGACCCGGCGCTCGGTGTTGGCGGACGAGAGGTCCGAGTGGTAGCTCCGCCCGGTGCCCCCGGCCATGGAGAAGACGAGGATGCGCTTGCTCCCGTCCATGAACGCGGCCGTCTCGACCAGGTTGGCGGATGCCGGCCGGCCGCGGAGCGCCAGGCGTTCGCCGCCCGCGTCGGAGATCCTGAGCACCCGCCGGGAGCGGCCGGTGACTTCCGCCACGGCCTCGTGGCCGAAGTGCTGGACCACCTGGTCCAGGGCCGAGGGCACCGGCGGCAGGGACGCGAGTTGCTCCAGGAGCGCGTCGCGCTGTGCGAGGGCCTCCTGGCACAGGATCGGGTGGCCCTCGGCGTCGACCGCGGGGCGGCTCATCAGGTTCCCGTCAGCGTCGGTGTAGGGTTCCTGAAGCTGCACGGGGAAGGCGTGGGCCAGGAAGTCCAGGACGTGCTCGCGTGGTGTGAGGTCGATGCCGAGATCGTCCCATTCAGACGCCGGTATCTCCGCGATGCGCCGTTCCATCAGCGCCTCGCCGGTGGACACGAGCTGGATGACGGCCGAGCGGCCGGAGTCGAGATCTGCCTGGATGGCACGGATTAGGGAGGGGCACTTCATCGCCGTCAACAGATGTCCGAAGAAGCGCTGCTTGGTGCTCTCGAAGGCGCTCAGCGCGGCCGACTTCGCATTCTTGTTCAGGGTCGACTGTCCCTGCATGATGCCCGTGGCCTCCAGCGCCGCTTCGATGTTGGCGTGGATGACCTTGAAGGCGCCGGCATAGGAGTCGTAGATGCGCCGCTGCTCCTCGGAGAGCTCGTGGACGAGGATGTCCACCTCGACGCCGTGATAGGCCAGTGCGCGGGCCTGGTAGAGCCCCAGGGCCTTCAGGTCCCTTGCCACCACTTCCATGGCGGCGACCCCTCCTGCTTCCATGGCCGACACGAAGTCCGTCCGGGTCTCGAACGGCGTCTCGCCGGCTGCCCACAGCCCGAGACGGCCGGCATAGGCCAGTCCGGGCACGGTCGTGGCGCCGGTGGCGGACACGTAGGTGATCCGCGCGTCCGGCAACGCGTTCTGCAAGCGCAGGCCGGCGCGGCCCTGGGCGGACGGCTTCACGTCGCCGCGCGCGCCCTTGCCGCCGGCCGCGTTGGCCATGGCGTGGGCCTCGTCGAAGACGATGGCGCCATCGAAGGCATGGCGGTCGTCCTCGTCAGAGCCACCGGCAAGCCACTGGACGATCTGGTCGAGCCGCGAAGGTCGGCCCTGGCGGGACGGCGAGCGCAGCGTGGCATAGGTGGTGAACAGGATGCCGGTGGAGAAGGGGATCTCGTCCCCCTGGCGGAAGTTGCCGAGCGGGACCACGTCGTCCTCGCGGCCGCCCAGCGCGGTCCAGTCGCGGCGGGCGTCTTCGAGGAGCTTGTCCGACTGGCTCAGCCACAGCGCGCGTTTCCGTCCGCGGAGCCAGCCGTCGAGGATGACGGCCGCCACCTGGCGTCCCTTGCCGCAGCCGGTGCCGTCGCCCAGCATCCAGCCCCGGCGGAAGCGGA
>JAPPHF010000137.1 GCA_028821115.1 Deltaproteobacteria bacterium
CCACCACGTCTCTCAGGTGACACACGTACCACCCGCCCAGACCCATCCCCCCCAGCACCAGCAGCAACAGCAACGCCGCCGACACCTTGACGAGCCGTATAAGCGCTTTCTTGAAGCCGCGTTTCATGGCCGGGGCTCTTCAACGAGGAAGACGCAGCGCGAGGAAGATAGTCGTGTCCTCGCGCCGTACCAGAAAGAGGATGCCACTCCCCTTCTTCAGCTTGCCGACGATCCGTGTGAAGTCCTTGATGTCGCCGATGCGCTTGCGATCGATTTCAAGTATCACGTCGCCGACCCGGATGCCCGCCTGTTCCGCCGGGCTGTCCGATTCCACGGCCGTGACCACCACGCCTTCCCGTTCCCGGTTGCCGCGGCGTCGTGTGGACTCGCCCGCGAGGTCCCGGACGGTGAGGCCCAGCTCGCTACCCTCCCCGACCACCACCACCGCCTCATCCTCGCCGAGCCTGCCGACCTCCGCCTTCAGGGTGAGGCGCCGGCCGTTTCGTACGACCGCGACATCGACCACCTGCCCCACCGCGGTCCGGGCCACGATCAGCGAAAGCTCGCTGGACTTCCCCACGGGGGAGCCGTCGAACGCGACGATGACGTCCCCCACCGCGACGCCGGCCTGTTCCGCCGGGCTGCCCTTGCCCACGTTCGCCACCAACGCGCCGCCGGCTTCATCCATGCCCAGGGCCTCGGCCATCTCAGCGTTGACGTCCTGTATGACTACGCCCAGCCAGCCGCGGGTCACTTTGCCCTCGTCCTTGAGCTGGGAGAGCAGTCCCTTGACCAGGTTGATGGGGATCGCGAAGCCGATGCCGATATTGCCGCCGCCGCGGCTGAATATGGCGGTATTGACGCCCACCACCTCACCCTGCAGATTGATCAGCGGCCCGCCCGAATTGCCCGGGTTGATGGAGGCATCGGTCTGGATGAAGTTGTCGTAGGGGCCGGCGCCGATGCGGCGCCCCTTGGCGCTGACGATGCCCGAGGTCACCGTGTGCTCGAGGCCGAAGGGATTGCCGATGGCCAGAACCCACTCGCCCACCTCCAGGGCGTCCGAGTCGCCCAGCAACACCACCGGCAACTCCCGGTCGACGTCGATCTTGATCAACGCGATGTCGGTCTTGGGGTCTCGCCCGGCGACCCGGGCCCGATGCTCGGAGCCGTCCGCCAGCTTGACCGTGAGCTCCTGTCCCTCCTCGACGACGTGGTCGTTGGTGAGGATGTATCCACTGGGATCCACCACGAAACCGGACCCCACGCTCCGGCGCGGACCCGGTGACGGGTTGCGCGGGAGGCGCTCGCCGAAGAACCGCCGCCAGAAATCGCTGAAAGGATCGTCTTCCCGGAAGGGACTCTGTGTCGAAGGCGACTGCGTCGAAGCCGTCGAGGAAATGTGCACCACCAGCGGCCGGACCTGTTTCGAGAGCCCGACGAAATCCGGGAGGCTCATTCGTGGAGTCGTGGCCGCGTGGGAGATCCCCACGATCAGCGCGACCACGCAGGCCGGCAACCAGGCACGGATGCGTACAGGTCTTCGCGACACTCGTGTCATGTGGTGCGAACGGCCTCCACGTACTTCATCCTCAGGTTGTACAGGACTTCCCGTACGAGCTGCTCCTCGGTCTCGTCCAGATTCCCCTTGCTCTTCTCGCCAAGCATGCCGATGATGTCGATGGTCTGCTTGGCCACCTCCACGTCCTTTTCCACTTGGCCCGTAATCGGATTGCTCATCTCTCCGAGATGCATGAGGGCCTGGGTGCTCAGACTGATGATGAACGTGGAGAAGTTGATGGGCGGCAGCTCCTGCCGGCGCTCCCCGGGCCCTGGAGTCGGCTCCGCGCTCGGCGCGGGTCGGAGCTCCGAGGGGGGTTCTTCCCCAGGCTCCGGCGACTGCTCCGCGGCCGTTTCCTCACGGGCCTCACCCTCTTCGGTGAAGCGGCGTTTGTCGTGTACCTTGAACCCCTTCTCGTCGCCGGTTTCCTCGCTCATGCGCTCTCCTTCGCGGCGGCCCTGCGTGTTACATTATTATTGATTCACCTAAACGGGGTGTCAAGGAAAGCGTGACGCAGATTGTTGCGAAGGCCCGCAAATGCACGAGCCGACTGCCATGTCAAACCAAAGCCAAAATGTCCCCTTTTGACAAAGCAGAGATGTCCCCTTTT
>JAPPHF010000038.1 GCA_028821115.1 Deltaproteobacteria bacterium
GAGGGTGCCTCAGCGGCACTCTGAGGTACGGAGAAAACCTTGACAATACACGTCAGACCGCTCGGGTTCGGTTTCGACATTGTGAACAATCGTTCACTTTTCGTTCACCGACTGGAAACCTGGCGGATTGTATCGTGTACTTGGGGTGGTTCATTTTGCTCACAGCGAGGTATTGAGCATGAAAAGTAAATCCCTGAGCCGCATTGAAGCGGCACAGTCCTTCTTCGGAAGTCCACACGCCCAACGGATGGTCGAGCAGGCTGTTGACCACGCCCTCTGCTCGCTTACACAGAACAAGCAGAGCTTCTCGGCGCACGGCGAGCTGATGGCGGTGCCCTGGCGACCCAATGTGCTGCGTGCTACGACGGATCCGACTTTGCTCCTGCACCGCAATAGCACGCTGCAGGGGCGTGTTCATCAACACGGGCTCTTTTTCCTCTATTCATGGTTGCGCGACCGCGGCTTCTTCCGAGAGCTGGAGCAGCAGGCGTTTTTCGGTACGCGCAACGGCGCACCGCTGGCCGCATGGAACGCAGTCGTACGGTACGTGACGGATGCGACGACCCAGATCGTGGTCGGAGAGTTGATGGCAACGAGAGCGGACGTCCGCGACAGGATTGGTAGCCAAGCGGCTGCCGACACCGCCTCCATCACGTTACGGAAGTTCGCCGATCTGCACAGACAGTCGGTGAACACCCCAGTCGTGAAGGTCCGCGACAACCGGATCATGAGGGGCTATGCACCTCTTGGACTGGTGCACGTTCGGCAGAGCGGTCCACATGACGCATTCGCGATTAGACCTGGTTTGGTAAGCATTCTGTTCCACGAACGGGTTTTCATACCGACAGTGATGAAGTGGGCACCAACATTGGCGGGAGCCGCGCCGCATAGCGCAGCCTGAACGAACACTCGACAAGATGGACACTCGACGAACGCTTTACTGAGACAAACGAACACATCACTGAATCGAACATGTCATTTGAAGTTATCAAGGAGATTCCACATGCAAATCCTCAAGTCTTTCTTCGCCGCAGCGCTGCTCGCAGCTGTGAGCGGACAGGCGAGTGCCGGGCCGGGCCAGCAGGACTGGCTGATGCACACCTGGTCGCCGATGTACACCGAGTACAGTGCCTGGGGGCCGGGCCAGCAGGACTGGCTGATACACACTTGGTCGCCGATGTACGCGAAAAACAGTGCTTGGGGCTCAGGCTGAAGTATCCCCACGAATTTCTCTAGGAAGTGGCGGGAATACAGTAGGTTAGGGGATCGACGTGCATGCTGTCGTCTGATCTAATGGTGGTTGCGATACCGTCATTGGAATCAGAGAGGACAGCATGCACACGATGAGCTTGTTGGAAAAATGGTTGCAGCGCAATGGCGTCATCGGCCATCAGGCCAGAGCGGGGGCACTGGTGCGAGTCGTCGGTGCGCTGCTCAGCGGCGGTCGGCTCGCCCTGACCCATCTGGGGCGTCACCGTGCGGGTCGGGCTTTCGTCAAACACCACATCAAGGCGGTGGACCGACTGCTGGGCAATCGGCACCTGCATCGGGAACGAGACGGTGTTTATCGCGCCTTGGCGAGGACGGTGCTGGGAGGTGTCGCGCGTCCGGTGATTCTCGTCGACTGGGCCGACAGTGCCCTGGAGCACAAGCAACTCATCCTCAAGGCGGCGGTGCCGGTCAAGGGACGAGCGATTTCGGTCTACGAAGAAGTTCATCCGATGCGTCGGCACAATACTGCCAAGACTCACCGGCATTTTCTGCGGCGACTGAAGTCGGTTCTGCCCGAGGACTGTCGCCCCATCGTGGTCACCGATGCGGGATTCCGCGGACCGTGGTTTCGCGATGTCGAAGCGCTTGGATGGGACTGGGTGGGGCGGATTCGTAATCGCATCCAGTACTTGCGACCGGAAACGCGACGCTGGTGCTACATTCATTCGCTGTACCGACAGGCCACGCCGCGGGTGCGCCACATCGGATGGCGATGTCTGTCGCGCGAACATCGGTACTGGTGCCGGCTGTATCTGGTGCGCGCTTGGCGCGGTCGACGGGGCCGACCTCGCAAGCGCCGCGGAATGCGTCGCGCAAAGTATCGAAAGATGCACCGAACTCCGTGGCTGCTCGCCACCTCGCTGCCTCATCATCGCGGGGCCGGCACCCGCATCA
>JAPPHF010000158.1 GCA_028821115.1 Deltaproteobacteria bacterium
CTGCAAAGAAGTGACGGAACAGCTCGTAGGTGCCATCGATCAAATGAACATCGACCTGGCCTGGCGGGGACATGTGCTCGCGGCCAGCGGCTGCGCGAAGGTCGCCTGACGACTGGGGAGTTTCGTCCTGATCCACCGCGCCGACCCTACGCCGAGCACCGCCGAACCGCCGCAACTACGGGAGTGTTCACCGTCAGCGGGCCGGCCCAGCATCGAGTTTCGTCGGCAAAGTCTCGGCGGAGTTTTGTGAACCCTTGAATACAGGGTTCTTGAAACTCGCGCAATACTCCCAACCAATTCAGAGCCGTTGGGTCAGCCGATGTCACACCGGCTGCGTACGTTCACGATATGCGGTGCTCATTCAACTCAAATCGCTTCGAACCGGGCGTTGGCCAGCCGTACGTCGAGGCTTCGAACGGGCACCGACCCATTGCTTCCTCAGGCTCGGCCGTCATTGGCGGCTACGTGAGCATCGCGACGTCACGACGTCGAGACGTCTATTGTCACGATGGTGAGCGAAACCGCGCCAGCGAACGCCTCTCGACGTCGGCCCGGCGAAGTTCGAGATGCAATCGAGGAAGTGCTTACGCTCGCCGCGGGGCCTATGCAAGTGAGCGACATCCATGCAGGAGTTGAAGCTCGACTTGGAGGTTCCGTTGCATCCTCGTCAATCCGAAGCTACCTGCGACTCAACGCCAACGCCGACGGTCAGTTCGTCAAAGTGCAGCACGGTGTCTACGAACTTCGCTGAGCCATTCGCCGTCATCGGCAACGCCGCCCTCTACCACGGAGACTGCTTGGAGTGGCTTGCCGAGCGGGCGCCTCAGTCGATCCACGGTGTCGTCACCGATCCGCCGTACGGACTCGTCGAGTACTCACCAGCACAGCAGGCCAAGCTTCGAAGCGGCCGGGGCGGCGTGTGGAGGCGGCCGCCGAGCTTTGACGGCCACCAGCGTTCGCCGCTGCCGCGCTTCACCACGCTGACTACCGCTGATCTCGATCAATTGAACTGTTTCTTCCGGCGGTGGGCCGCCAGGCTCATGCCTGTGCTCGTGCCCGGCGCGCACGTAGTTGTCGCATCAAATCCGCTGGTGTCGCATCTGGTGGCAGGGGCCGTTTGCGAAGCCGGCTTCGAGCGGCGCGGTGAAATCGTCCGACTGGTGATGACCATGCGGGGCGGCGACCGGCCCAAGAACGCTCATGACGAGTTTCCCGATGTCACGGTTATGCCTCGCTCGGGCTGGGAACCCTGGCTGCTCTTTCGAAAGCCGCTCGAGGGCCGGGTTCAGGACAACCTTCGCAAGTGGGGCGCTGGCGGCTTGCGGAGGCGCTCGCCGGAGCGTCCGTTTGCTGACGTGATCCAGTCGGCACCCACAAAGCCGGCAGAAAAACGACTTGCTCCGCATCCGAGTCTGAAGCCGCAGGCTTTCCTCCGTGAGATGGTACGCGCCATACTGCCTCTCGGCGAAGGGACGGTGCTCGACCCGTTCGCAGGCTCGGGTTCAACACTGGCCGCGGCTGAATTCGTCGGATACCGCAGCATCGGCGTGGAACACGATCTTGACTACGCCGACATGGCGGTTGACGCCATCAAGCGACTACGCGACTATCGGTTGCCGGCGTCGAGTCCAGCATCCACTTCGGGTTCGGTGTCCAAGTAGATCCAGTTCCTGCGCAGTTTGGCAATTCCCTCACGGTGCAGCGTGGCTGTCCGCGTGCCAAGCTCCCCCCGCTCGTTGCGGCGAAAGTCCGCAGTGCCGACGTGGGCCAAGTACACCTCGGTGAAGCGCAACGGTCGGCGCGCCGCCGCCGGCTGGGTCTCCCGGTCGACGCCATAGACGAAGACGCAGAACCACTGGTCTCGGGCACCGTGAGTGTCGACGGCGCCGCCGCGCTTTGTGGTGGCCTTCACCTCTACACCGGCCTCACCAGCCTTGACAGCGTCTTCGGGATACGTTCCAGCCACGACCAAGTCGGGATGACCGTTGTGGTAGCCGTTGTTGACGAGTGTTCGTGAGTGGGATGCGAGGTACGCCGTCAGCATGTCGGAAACAACGCCGGACAAAATTGCGCCCCGAACCGTGTCTTCGAGACGGCCGAGACCCTTGCCTGCGAGGTGTTGGTTGACGTCGTAGAAGAAGTCATAGACGTCCTGC
>JAPPHF010000071.1 GCA_028821115.1 Deltaproteobacteria bacterium
TGCAGCTCACCTTCGTGGGCATCAACTACTACGACGGCCAGGGCTTCATGGCCCCGAAGAAGCTCGGCGTCAAGTCCGCCAGCGAGCTCGCCGGCGCGTCGGTGTGCATCCAGACCGGCACCACCACCGAGCTGAACCTCGCGGACTTCTTCCGCGCCAACAACATGAAGTATGAGCCGGTGCCCATCGAGACCAACACCGAAGCGCGCACCAACTACCTGGCCGGCCGCTGCGACGTGTACACCACCGACCGCTCCGGCCTGGCGGCGACACGGGCCGCCACCGACAACCCGGACGACCACGTGGTGCTGCCGGAGATCATCTCCAAGGAGCCGCTGGGTCCGCTGGTGCGCCACGGCGACGACCAGTGGGCGGACATCGTGCGCTGGAGCCTCAACGCCATGATCGCGGCCGAGGAGATGGGCGTGACCTCCAAGAACGTCAAGGAGATGGCGTCGAAGGAAAACAAGAACAAGGAAGTCAACCGGTTGCTCGGCGTCGAGGAGCTGCAGGGCCGCGAGCGGCTGGGGCTTTCCAAGGACTGGGCGGTGAACATCATCGCGCAGGTGGGCAACTACGGCGAGGTGTTCGAGACGCACCTCGGCAAGAAGACCCCCATCGGCCTCGACCGGGGACTCAACGCCCAGTGGACCGACGGCGGACTGATCTACGCGCCGCCGTTCCGGTAGACCGGACGAGTTTCACACCAGCATGAACCGTGTGGAGCCAGTGTCGCGCCATCGCGCGTGACACTGGCAATCCATACGGCTCATGTCGTATAGACTACCGGGCGTGGTGCAACCTACCGACAGACCCGGTCCGCCTCCGGGTCCCGGGTTCAGCCTGGGGAGCCTGTGGTACGACGAGGCCGTACGCGGCGTCGCCATCCAGATCCTGGTACTGGCGGGCGTCTTCGCCACCGTGGCCTGGATGATCGCCAACGTCGTCGCCAACTTCGCCATCCTCGACAAGACCTTCGGTTTCGAATTCCTCTGGCTGCCGGCCAACTACGACATCAACCAGACGCTCATCGAGTACACCAACCGGGACACGCACCTGCGCGCGGCGGTGGTGGGGCTGATCAACACGGGACTGGTGGCCTTCCTCGGGATCATCCTGGCCACCGTGCTCGGTTTCCTCGTCGGGATATTCCGTCTGTCGGACAACTGGCTGGTGTCGCGCCTGGCGTACTGCTACGTCGAGTTCACCCGCAACACCCCCGTGTTGCTGCTCATCCTGCTGTGGCACGGGATATTCATCAACACGCTGCCGCATCCACGGCAGGCCATGACCATCGGCGGCGCCACGTTCCTCACCAACCGGGGCTTCTACGTTCCCAAGCCCCTGTTCGAATCGGGGTTCGAGTGGGTCGCGCTGGCGCTGGCGGCGGCCATCGTGGGGGCGGTGTTCGTCCACCGCTACGTGCGCCGCGTTCGCGAGGCCACCGGCCGGCAGCTTCCCGGCGCCTGGATCTCCGCCGCCCTGATCGTGGGATTGCCGGGGCTTACCTTCGCGGCGGTGGGCGCTTCCCTGTCCTTCGACGTACCCGAGCTCCGGGGGTTCAACTTCGAGGGCGGACTCTACCTCACTCCCGAGCTGGTGGCGCTGACCTGGGCGCTGGCGTTCTACACTTCCGGCTTCATTGCCGAGAACGTCCGCGCCGGCATCCTCGCCGTGGACAAGGGCCAGATCGAAGCGTCGCAAGCGCTGGGACTTCCGCGCAGGCGCGTCCTGCGACTGGTGATCCTGCCCCAGTCGCTTCGGGTGATCGTCCCGCCGCTCACCTCCCAGTATCTTGACCTCACCAAGAACTCGTCCCTGGCCATCGCCATCGGCTACGTGGACCTGGTGGGGACCTTGGGGGGGATCACGCTGAATCAGACGGGGCGGGAGATCGAGTGCATGATGCTGGTCATGCTGGTGTACCTCGCCATTTCCCTGGGCATTTCCATGTTCATGAACTGGTACAACCGCCGGGTCCGGCTGGTGGAGCGCTGATTGATGTCACTTCCCGCCACCACAGCAACGACCTATCCGCCCGGCCAGCACCCGGACCTGCCGCCGCCGCCGGGGTCCGCGGGCGTCGTCGGCTGGCTGCGCGCCAACCTGTTCTCGTCCGTGTTCAACACCGCGCTGAC
>JAPPHF010000063.1 GCA_028821115.1 Deltaproteobacteria bacterium
ATTTCGCCGCTGTTCAGCAACATCTACATGCGTCGCTTCATCCTGGGCTGGAAGGCGCTGGGATATGCCCGGCGCTTCAAGGCGGAAATCGTCAACTACGCGGACGACTTCGCGGTGCTCGGCCGAGCGCCGGCGGCAGAGATGCTGACGGCGGTCGAGGGCCTGATGCGGCGTCTGAAGCTGCCGATGAACGCCGAGAAGACCCGCTGCTGCCGGGTGCCGGAGGAGCCGATGACGTTCCTCGGCTACCGGATTGGACGCAACTACCGCCGGGACACGGGCCGCGCCTACATCGGCACGCGCCCGAGCCCGACGAGCGTCCAAAGCATCTGCCGACGGGTGAGTGAGGCGACGACGCGGCGTGACGGACTCCTGCCGCCGGGCGATGTCGTGGCGCGCCTGAACCGGTTGCTGACCGGATGGGCGAACTACTTCATCCTGGGGCAGGTCAGGCCGGCCTACGCGACGATTGACCGACACGCCACCCGGCGGCTGCGCCAGTGGCTCTGTCGCAAGCACCAGGTGCGGTCCGGGGGATACGTGCGATTCCCGGACGAGCGGCTCCGGACGGAGTACGGGCTCACCCGCCTTGCGGTGCGCACGACGAGCTTTCCGTGGGCGAAGGCATGATCCCGTCCGAGAGCCGGATGCGGGAAATCCGCACGTCCGGTTCGATGAGCGGCGACTGGAAACGGAGTCACGGCGAGGAGTGAGGCACCGGCCACAGCGAAAGCCGCCGGAAACGGCTACCCCCTCCGCCTACCGCCACCGCGCCAGTCGTCGACTCTACCCCCCCTCCCGCAAACAACCCGGTTACGGGGCAACGGAGTACAATTGGTGGCGATGGCTCTGAGCAACGGCTGAGCGCCAGCGCCGATAACCGGGCGCGCCGCGCCGTCGGCGAGCCCCGTTCGGAACTGCCGCCCCCCGTGCGTCCCCAAGGACCGCCGGCCAGGCGGCCGAAGCGGTAAGGCGGCCGCCGCCCCCCTCTTGGAGGACGCCTGATGTTCGATTCCCTGACCGTCGCCCGACAGTTGACCGACGCCGGCATCGACCGTGCCCACGCCGACGCCATCGCCGACGGAATCCGCCAGGCTGCCGACGCACCCGCCGAGATGGCCACCAAGGCGGACCTCGCCGCCGTGCGAGCCGACCTCGCCGATCTCGAGGCTCGCCTGACGTGGAGGTTCGCCGCCGCCATGCTGGCGCAGACAGGCGTGATTCTCGCCGCCGTCATCGGCGCGGCCGTCGCCATCCTCCGGATGCTCGCTTCGTAGCCCCCGCGGCCGGGCCTCGTGGACTCGGGTACCCTCAGTTCTGTGAACGCGTCTCGGATTTAGGGAGGAACCCATGCGGCAGCCGTTGATCCGTCTGGTCGCCACCGCGGTCCTTGTGTGCGGATCTTCCGTCCAGTCGGGCGCGGGGCTCAAGCCCGGCACCGTCCTGGGTGTTCCGAAATCGGCGCCGCCGACTGTGGCGCCCGACTCGGACGTGGGACATCGCAGTTCGTCCGGCCCCCAGGTGGACGGCGAGCGTCGTGTGCGCTGCGTGATTGGGGAGCACCCCACGCTGCCTACCTGTCCTGACAGCCAGGGCCTGCATAACCTGTTGCGTTGGGACTTGCCCAAGTTATTCGGGTTGGCCTTTGGCCTTACCGTTATCTGGCTGATACGTAGCTTTCTGCTCTTCGTGCGCGGGTGGTGCCTGCGGCGCTGGGGGTGGTGACCCGGCGACAGTTGAGGGTGCCGGTGGTGGGCTCGGCAAACACATCGACGGCGAGATCCGACCCGAGTTCGCCGCCCCTCGAGAGCTCGATGTCGAGGGCGGCGAGAAGGTGGCGCTCGAGCCGGTCGTCCTGCTCGATGGGAAGGGTGAGCAGATCGACCAGGAGACGGCGAAGGAGCGCGGTCGTGGCGGCTCAGGGCTACATGCAGAAGTGCCGACGGAAGAAGACGCGGGGCCGGCAACCGATGGGAGCGACAACCTGGGTCTTCGCCGGCCCGCCCCCGCTACGACAGAGGCGAGTGCGGATCGTCGTCGCCGACGGCGACCAGCCGCATCGAGGCGGTCGCGCATCGCCGCCGACAGACGCTCGGTCATGCGTTGCGTCAGCAGGGCGCGGGCCTTCTGTCGG
>JAPPHF010000058.1:0-7037 GCA_028821115.1 Deltaproteobacteria bacterium
GTCTTTTTCGCCGTCGGCCGCGTTGCTCTTCCTCGCGTGGTGCCCGCCACTGCTCGTCATCGCGCCTTGCCGACAACAAAAAATCCTCCGCATATTATGCTGCGAATTAACCAGACACCACACTGGGGAAGGAATGACGATTGCGCGCACGGCTTTCAGTTTCGCGTCATCGGCGTATTCACCATCATCGAGTCGGCCATTCCGGAGACTTTGACGGCACTGTCCACCTCGGGCTCGTCCGAGATGGTGAGACTGCCCTCCTCGTAGACCGTCCGGCCGTCTATCTCGATGGTCTGGTCGAAACAGGCCACGTCCACCGGGGCGTGCGACCGTCCCACGTGGAAGTGCACGATCATGGGGCTGCAATGGGAATAGCTGTACCACTGCACGGGATTGTCGGCCCGGGCCACCGGCACGATGGTCTTGGGGTTGACGCCGGCGTGCCATGAGTCGATGAAGCCGTCCGTACCGCCCAGCGCTTCGTGCATCGGCCCTTCCGGATCGCCGCCGTCGATCGAGACCATGCGTCCCTCCTTCAACTCCAGCCGCATGCGGCCCGGCATGCCGCCGAAACCCGCGACGTGGTCGGCCACGATCACTCCCTCCGTAGCCACCGCCACCACCGGGCTGTGGACGCCGCCGGGGAAGTTGCGCCGGGCCCGGCCGCCTTCGTCCTCGACGAAATAGGCCTGGGCCACGGTGCTTTCACGCGAGCCGAATGTTCCCCTGACGTCCGTACCGTTGGGACTGGTGACGCGCCACGCCTTTCCGGGCGCCGACAGGGTATCGAGGGTGGTGGCGAGAGCCCTTTGCACGGAGTAGGGAAAACCCGCCCACTCCGACGACATCAGGGAAACGGTCCGCGCGCGGTTCGGCACCCGCACCCGGGATTCTCCGGGAAAATGGGGATGCAGGGCCTCCCGCTTGAGCGACGGGTAATGCGCGAACAGCACGTCCGCCCGCCCATACGCGTCCAGCACCGCGGGCGGAATCTCGTCCGGCCGTTCCTTCGGGACGGCGGGTCCCGACACCACCCGGACATCCGCGCCCCGGTCCCGCGCGGAAGCGGTCAGGGCTTCTACCACCGTCGAGTCGGCGACGCCCTCCTGGGTGACGACATACACTGTCTGACCCGGCTCGACCCGGGCGCAGGTCACGACGCAGTTGTCGATACCGGCCTCGAAGTTCTCGCTCATCGTCTCGTCCTTTGCTTGCGGTAATCGGCACGCATGGTCGCACCGGCTGCGCGGTCTGTCAAACGGGGCAATCCCGCGCGTTCGGCTGACAAGAGAGGGAATTGGTGGGCCCACCTGGATTCGAACCAGGGACCTACCGGTTATGAGCCGGTGGCTCTAACCAACTGAGCTATGGGCCCGGAGTTTTTGTGCGGCCGGTGAGATGGAGCCCGCCAAATGGGGGAGGGCAAGGCGGTTTCCTAGTGTCGCGTCCCATGATTTCGCGACACCTAACCTTCCATGAAACTCTTGAGTCTCTTGCTTCTACTAGGATGGCGCAGCTTGCGCAAGGCCTTGGCCTCGATCTGGCGGATGCGTTCGCGGGTGACGGAGAACTTCTGTCCTACCTCCTCCAGCGTGTGATCGGACTTCTCGCCGATACCGAACCGCAGCCGCAGGACCTGCTCCTCGCGCGGCGTCAGGGTCGCCAGCACCTTCTTGGTCTGTTCCTCGAGGTTGAGATTGGAAACCGCGTCGGAGGGCGTCGCCAGGCGCTTGTCCTCGATGAAGTCGCACAGGTGGCTGTCTTCGTCCTCTCCCACGGGCGTCTCGAGGGATATGGGCTCCTTGGCGATCTTCAAGACCTTGCGGACCTTGTCCAGAGGAATCTCCATCTTCGCGGCGATCTCCTCGGGCGTGGGCTCGCGCCCGATCTCCTGGACGAGATAGCGCGAGGTCCGGATCAGCTTGTTGATGGTCTCGATCATGTGCACCGGGATGCGAATGGTGCGCGCCTGATCGGCGATGGCCCGGGTGATGGCCTGGCGGATCCACCAGGTGGCATAGGTGGAAAACTTGTAGCCTCTCTGGTACTCGAACTTCTCCACCGCCTTCATCAGCCCGATGTTGCCTTCCTGGATCAGGTCGAGGAACTGCAGGCCCCGGTTGGTGTACTTCTTGGCGATGCTCACCACCAGGCGCAGGTTGGCCTCGATCAACTGTTTCTTGGCCCGCTCGGCCTGTACCTCTCCCTGGTGAATGGACCGCACCCGCTGTCGAATTTCGTCACCCGACATCTCCAGGCGCTGCTCGGTCCCCTGCACCTCCTCCCTGGCCTTCCTGATGCTTTCCTGCATGTCCTGGAAGGCCTTGAGGCTCATCCGGAAGGTGCCGACCGTCCTTTGCCAGGTTTCCTTGCCGCCGTTGCCGGGCGCCATCTCGAGGATTTCCTGAGCGGTCTTGCCCGTCTGTCTCTCGTAACGCTCGACCCTGGACTTCGCGGACTCGATGCGGCGCAGATCGCGCTTGAGCCTGTCCGCCACGGCGTCGATCTGCAGCCGGTTGAGCCCCAGTTCCTTCAGGCACTTGAGGATCTTCGTGCGACAGCGTTTCAACTGCCGTTCCAGCCCCGACCGTACGTCCGCGGTGACGCGCTTGCGAATCTTCTGCGTGATTCCCTCGCGCTCGCGCACCGCGCGCCGCAGCTTGCCGATCTGTTCGAGGAGGCGCTGCTCGTGCACCTCTTCCTCGACATAGTCGCCCTCGGCGTCCACGCCATTGATCACTTCGTGGGCCCGGACCTCGCCGAGCTCGATCCTCTCCCCGAGCTCGAGCACGTGCTGCACCGCCACCGAGCACGACAGCACGCAGTCGGTCACCACCTCCTCGCCTTCCTCGATCTTCTTGGCGATCTCCACCTCCCCGTCCCGGCTCAGGAGCGACACGTTGCCCATCTCGCGCAGGTACATGCGCACCGGGTCGCCGGTCTTGCCGGCAACGTCCGCCTCCGCGTCGAACTCGACCTCGCCGTCCTCCGGTTCGTCGGGGGGGCCGTCCTCCGCCTGCGCACTCAACGCCACCCGCTGGTTGGCGTCGACGACCTCGATGTCCATCTCGCCGAAAATGGACATGACGTCATCAAGCTGCTCCGGCGAAACCGCCTCGGGCGACAGCATGTCGCTGACCTGATCGTAGGTCACATAGCCCTTTTCCTTTCCGAGATCGATCAGCCGCTTGACATCCTGCTCCCGCTTCATGAGGCGGGTGCGGGATACGTCTCGGGCGGTGCTGACTGGCCTGGTGCCTACAAACTCGGCCTCGCGCGTTCCAAGCGGAGTTTCTTTTGCATGACCTCCTGCCATTGCCGCATCCTCTCTTTCTTGGCCTCGTCATCACGGGTCTCTTCCGCCACGCGGATCGCCCTGCACAGCTCCTGATCGAGCCGTTTCAGGTACCGCCGCTGCAAGTGAAAGAGACAATCCGAGGTCATTCGATCCCGCTCTCTCTCGTCGATCTCCTGCCCCCGCAGCACCAACCCGCTGATCTCCGCGGCGAGCTCGGCCGGCAGGCCCTCGGTGAGCATGCCTACCGCCGCCCCGCTTCCGGTCTCGGGAGCCGCGAGGATCCGCCGGATCACTTCGCGCCACTTTTCGGTCACAAGCTGGTCCAACGGCTCCTGCCGCAGGGCCTGCACCACCGACGGGAAGCGCAGCATCAAGGCCAACAGCACGGTTTCCGCGCGGTCTTCACCCAGGGACCCGCGATCCGTGCGTTGCCGGCCGGCGGCGTCCGCGCGCGCGTCCCGGGACGGCCCGGCGCCCGCTACCGCGGCATGACGGCGCAACGACTCCTCCCGAATGCCCAGCAGATCCGCCGACCGTCGCGCCAGCAACTCGCGGTCCAGGGGGTTGGTCACCTTCGCGAGCATCCCGCTCACCTCGCTGGCCAGACGGCTCTTGCCGCCCAGGTCGCTGCCGTGGCGCTCCCGCAGCCAGTTCAGATAGAAGTCCACGATGGGCGCCGCGCGGTCCAGCACGCCCTCCAGGGCCCCCTTTCCCTCGTTCCTGACGAACGTGTCCGGATCCGAGCCTTCGGGAAGAAACGCCGCGTGCCCCCAAAGCCCGGTCTGCTGGAACACCTCGAAGCTGCGGGCGGCGGCGTTGCGCCCGGCGGCGTCGCCGTCGAACAGCGCCGTCACGTTGCGGGTGTACCGTCCCAGAAGCCGCAGATGATCGGCCGTCAGGGCCGTTCCCAGCGTCGCCACCACGTGGGTCACGCCGAACTGCGCCAGCGCCAGCACGTCAAGATAGCCCTCGACCACCACCACGCGGTCATTGGAGCGGATTCCGTCGCGCGCCTGGCTCAGGCCGTAGACCTGGGCGCCCTTGTGAAAGAGCGGCGTCTCCGGCGAGTTGAGGTACTTGGGGGTGCCTTCGCCCATGACCCGGCCGCCGAAGCCGATGATCTTGCCGCCCGGCTCGGAGATCGGGAAGACGATGCGGTCGAAGAAGCGGTCACGGTAGTTGCCGGGCCCCTTTTCCGCCACCAGACCCGCCGCCATCGCATCTTCCATCGGCACGCCGTCGCGCCGGAAACGGCCGGTCAGGGCATCGCCCCGAGGCGCGACGCCGAGACGGAACCGCCGCCACAGGGATTCCTCCACCCCGCGCCCAGCCAGGTAGGCGCGCGCACCGGCGCCACGGGAAGGATCCAACAAAAGCCTGTGGAACAACTCCGCCGCCTGCTCGTTCAACCGGAACAGGTCGCGGCGCTTGCTGCCGTCGCCGGATTCGGAAACCTCGACAGGGATGCCGTAGCGCTCAGCCAGCCGCTCGATGGACTCGGGGAAGGTGAGCCCGTCGTAGAGCATGAGGAACTTGAAGACGTCGCCGCCGGCTTGGCAACCGAAGCAGTAGAAGACCCCCTTCTCCTCGTTGACGGAAAAGGACGGGCTCTTCTCGGAATGGAAGGGACACAGTCCCGAGTAGTTCTGGCCGGCCTTCTTGAGTGTGACGTAGTCGGAGACAACCTCCACGATGGAGGCTCGCGAGCGAACCTCTTGAGTGGTCTGATTGGAGATCATGCGCCGCGTTGCGGACCGCCCGGCGTCGCGCCCGGTCCCGTTGCATCAGGCGACGTGATGACGGCGGCCCTCGCCGCCACCCACGCCCCGAAGCCGACGAGCGGAGGGGCCAGGGTCGCCTTGCCGAACTGCTGTTGAATATTCTGCGGAAACCATGCCTGGGAGACGGAGAGAAAAAGCCCGACGCCGAGAACCAGGGCGCCCTTGGAGCCGCCTGCCAACAGACCTCCGAGCCGATCGAACCCGCCGAGGAAGAGGCGGTTTGCCGACCTGTGGAGGGTGAACCCCATCCAGTTCAACGCGATGAAAACCGGGAAGAACAGGGCGACGAAGACGATGCCTTGAAGGATGAGCGGCGAGTAGGGCCAGGAATCAAACCAGAGGGAGAGCGGTGCGTAGTATTGGAACGACACAATCAAGCCAAGGGCAAGGCCCAGCAAGGCGAATACCTCACGGAACAGCCCCTTGACGTACCCTCTTGCGGCAAACACGCAAAGGACTGCTGCCAACACTGCGTCGACGATGTTCACAACGGCCTGTTGGGGCAACCCATGCCCCGCGTCACGCACGGGGCGCTAGTACCATTGGTGACTTCGGGCACGCTTCATGGCACGCTTCTTGGCTGCGATGGCCTTCCTCTTCCGCTTGACGCTCGGCTTCTCGTAGTGTTCCCGCTTGCGCAGTTCCGCCAGGATTCCGGCTTTCTCGCACTGCTTCTTGAAACGCCGGATGGCGCTCTCGATGGACTCGTTGTCCTTGATTCGAACCCCTGTCATACGATGTGCTCTCTCCTTGAGTCAGTCGAACTATAGCCAATCAGTCATCCAAGTCAACCCCGGCAACCGCTTTTGGATCACCCCCGGAAAGCCCGGATATACAGTGGATGAAGAACTCCTTGTTCCCCTTCGGTCCGAGCAACGGCGACTGGAAAACCGGGCGGTGCTCAAGGCCCAGCGCGTCCACCGCTTCTTCGATCTCGCCGATGACACGGCGGTGCTCATCCTCCGAGCGCACCACTCCGCCCTTGCCCACCTTGCCCTTGCCGACCTCGAACTGCGGCTTGATGAGGGCCACGATCTCGCAAGGCCGGGACAGGAGGCTGCATACCCGCGGCAGCACCAGCCGGAGCGATATGAAGGAAACGTCCACCACCGCCAGCTCCGGCCTCTCCTGAAGGGCGCCGGGGTCGAGGTAACGGATGTTGGTGCGCTCCCACACCACCACCCGCGGGTCCTGTCGGAGCTTCCAGTCAAGCTGTCCGTAGCCCACGTCCACCGCGTGGACCCGAGCCGCGCCGCGGGCCAGAAGGCAGTCGGTGAACCCTCCCGTGGAGGCGCCCACGTCGAGCGCCGTCCGTCCCCCCGGTTCGACCCCGAAGTGTTCGAGCGCCGCTTCGAGCTTTTCTCCGCCGCGGCTGACGTAACGGGAGGCGGTCTTGACCTGCACCCGCGAATCGCGCCGGATGAGGGCCCCGACCTTGGTTACGGGCCGGCCGTCGACCAGAACGGCGCCGGCCAGGATATACCGTTGAGCCTCCTCGCGACTCGTGGCCAGCGACGACTCCAGGAGAACCCGGTCCAGACGTTCCTTTCCCGACGTGCTTCGCGTCACCGGCCTCTCGCTCCCGGCGCGGGACCGACCCTCGCGTCAATCAGAAGTTTCCTCCTCCACCAGCTCCCGCAGTTGCGCCCGCCCCTCCGAGTCCTTCGTCAGCACCTCGATGCGCCGCTCGACGTCGCCGAGCTTGGTGTTGCAGGACTGCACCAGCCGCACCCCCTCCTCGAAGGTCGCCAGCGACTCCTCGAGATTCAGCTCTCCGCCTTCAATGCGTTCCACCACCTTCTCGAGGGCTTCGAGACATTCCTCGAAGCTCCTGTCGTCCTGCCCCTTGTCCTCCTGAGACATCCTGACCCCCTCTGCCGTGGGGGGGGAAGAAAAAAAAAAAAAAAAAAAAAAAAAAAAAAAAAAAAGAACGACACAAAAAAAAAAAAACAGACCCC
>JAPPHF010000058.1:7047-23014 GCA_028821115.1 Deltaproteobacteria bacterium
CCTGCGGCCCCCCCCTTTCCCCCCTTCCCACACCCCCCCCCCCGCGGCGTGGGGGTCCCCCTAAAATCCCCCCCAATTTTGCCCCTTTATTTTCGGGGCCACGACACCAGTTCTTTCCGGGCTCGCGCTCCGGTGGTCTACTCCTCCACCTCCTCCACCTGGCAGATCGCCCGTCCGGCGGCGAAGTCCACCCGCACGCGATGGCCTTTTTGAAGCGACGAAGCATCCTTCACGATACTGCCGTCGGAGACCCGGTACACGATGCTGTAACCGCGCCTCAAGACCGCCAGCGGATCCACCCCGCCCAGACGTCCGGCGAGATGGCCCAGGCGCTCCCTGAGGCGCAACACCCTATCCTCCTGCCGGCGCCACAGGCGCAGCGAGAGATCGTCGAGACGCATCTGTCCCTGGCGAAGACGCTGGCCGGGATCGGCGAGGCGGCGGACCCAATGCCGCAGGTTCTCCCGCCGGCGCTCCAGCCGGCTCTCCGTGCCGCGCCGCAGCCGGCGCGCGAGCGCCGCCACCTGGTACCGCAGTTCCCGCCCAATGGGGACCACCATCTCGGCCGCGGCCGTGGGAGTGGCGGCGCGCTGGTCGGCCACGAAGTCGGCGATGGTCACGTCGATCTCGTGCCCGACGGCGGACACCACGGGGACCCGCGCCGAGGCAATGGCCCGGGCGACTACCTCTTCGTTGAAGGCCCAGAGATCCTCCAGCGAGCCGCCGCCCCGGCCGACGATCATGACGTCCACAGCGCCGGTTGCGTCGAGCTCGCGGATCCCCGCCGCGATTTCCTCGGCGGCGCCGTCGCCCTGTACCCGCACCGGCCGGATCACCACCCGGCGGTCTGGAAACCGCTCGCCGATGATGCTCAGCATGTCGCGCACGGCCGCGCCGTGGAGCGAGGTGACGATGCCCACGGTCCGGGGCAGAAACGGCAGCGGTTTCTTGCGCTCGGCATCGAACAATCCTTCCCCCGACAGCCGCTGCTTCAACTGCTCGAAGGCGACGGCCAACGCGCCCTTGCCGCGGGCCTCGACTTCGACCGCGTAGAACTGGAGGGCGCCCCGCACCGTGTACAGGCTCACGCGCCCGGAGCACACGACATCCATGCCGTCCTCCAGGCGAAAGCGCAGGCTTTCGGCATGGCGACGGAACAGCACGGCGGAGATCTGCGATTGCCGATCCTTGAGGGTGAAGTAGACGTGTCCCGATGGGGGCAACCGCACGTTGGAGAGTTCGCCCGTCACCCACAGGGCGTCGATGCCGGTTTCCAGACGGTTTCTGATGATCTCGTTGAGCTCGCTGACCGTGAGGACCGCCGGCGGCTGCGAATCGGGGAGCGGGGAGAAGGGACGGGACATAGCGCCTGACCGCGTCAGGTGGCCTTGCCCGATCCGGCGAGCCCGCGGAACATCTCCCAACCCTTGAGCAGCTCCAGCGCCCGTGCCACCTGAGGGTCGTTCTTCACCCGCCGCACGATGCTGTCCCGAAGATCGGCGCCCGGTTCCGGGGGGTTATCCGGGACGCTGGCCTCGGAACCCGTTGCCGGCGCCTCCTCCGCCCTGGCAGCCGGCGGAGGCGGTGCGGTCCGGTCCATGACGATGTCGGGCCGGATGCCGGATTCGTGTATCGAGCGGCCGTTGGGCGTGAAGTACTCCGCGGTGGTCAGGCGCAGCGCCGAACGGCCGTCCAACGGCAAGATGGTCTGCACCGATCCCTTGCCGAAGGTCTTGGTTCCCAGGATCAACGCCCTCTTGTGATCCTGCAGGGCCCCGGCAACGATCTCCGACGCGCTGGCGCTGCCGCTGTTCACCAGCACCACCATCGGGAAACCCGTGCGCGAGTCTTTCGGGCTCGCGGAGAACTTCTGCTTTTGCTGACTGAGACGCCCGTCCGTGTACACGATCAAACCGGATTCGAGAAACAGGTCCGAGACCGCCACTGCCTGACTCAGAAGGCCGCCCGGATTGTTTCGCAGGTCGAGAACGAGTCCCTTGATGGATTCGTCCTCGACCTGCTTCTTCGCCAGCGCGGCCCTCAGGTTCTCGCTCGTGCGATCCTGGAACTGGGCGATGCGCGCGTAGAGGAAACCATCCTCCAGGACATACGCCCGCACGCTGTTTATCTCGATCACGTCCCGTACGATGGTGAACTTCAGGAGCTTGTCGTGACCCTTGCGCCGGACCGAGATGGTGACGCTGGAACCTTGGGCTCCCCGGAGCCGCCTGACGGCTTCGCCAAGCCCCATGTCTTCGGTCGACTGGTCGTCGATTCCGACGATCTGATCGCCCGGCTGTACTCCGGCCCGCGCGGCGGGGGTGTCCTCAATGGGCGAGATCACCGTCAGGAGCCCGTTGCGCACGGTAATCTCCAGCCCCAGTCCGCCGAAACGCCCTTCGGTTTCGGTCTGGAGATCCCGGTACTCGTCCTCGGTCAGATAGGAGCTGTGGGGATCCAGCGAGCTCAGCATCCCCTCGATGGCCCCGGTGACGAGCTTTTCCGTCTCCACTTCCTTGACGTAGTTCCTCTGGACAATGGCGAGGACGTTCGCGAAGGTCTCGAGGCTCCGGTACCCGCCGGGCCCCACCGCGGCGACACGGGGCACCAGCAGACCGGCAAGGAACAGCAACCAGCCCAAGGCGAGAAAACAACCGAACACGCGGCTCTTCCGATTCCACAGTTTCATCGCATGGTCTCCTCGGGTTGATTCTAGTGGCCCGCAACCACCACCGCAAACAGGCGGCTAGCGTGCCGCCGCGCGGCGGAACCAGGGGATGGGATCGACCGGCTTGCCGTTTTTCCTGACCTCGAAGTAGAGACGCGACCGTCCGGACGGTCCGTCGCCGCCGACCCAGGCGATCCGTTCGCCGCGCTCCACCCGGTCGCCCACCGCCTTGTCAAGCTTCGACAGATGCCCGTACACCGTGTAGTAACGCCGGCCGTGGTCGATGATGAGCATGTTACCGTAACCCGACAATCGATCCGCGTACAGGACGCTGCCCCCTTCCACCGCCCGGATCTCGGCGCCCACGGGCGCGACGATGTCGATCCCGGGCCGGTGGACGTCCACGTTCAGATCTGGATGCTTGTGGACGCCGAATCCGCTGATGATCCGTCCCGCCACCGGAAGCTCCAGGCTGGCCGCCGCGAGGCCCGGCGCCCCTTCCGGAGCCGGCCGGCGGCTCTTCCCGGAAAAGTCGATGATGCCCTGAAGACGGCGGGCGGCCTCCTCCAGCTCCCCCAGCGCCCTTTCCCGGAGGGTCCGCTCGCGCCGCAGGCTGTCGAGGGTGTCCCGCCTGCGGGCGCGCTCCTCGGTCAGATCGTCCCGCAACGCGGCAACGGCGTCGCGCTCCTCCGCGAGTTCCCGCCGCCGGGCTTCGACGGCCAGTCGAAGGCTGCGGCTCCGGCGCACGTTCCGCGATAGCGTCCGAATGAGGTTGCGGTCCCGGGCCAGCAAGGTGTCCAGATGCCGCTTCCGGCGCATCAGCTCGGCCGCCGAGAACTCGCCGTTGAGAAGCACGAAGGGCGTGCCGGCCCGTTGCCACTTGTAGAGCGCCCGCACCCGCCCGACCAAGGCGCTACGGCCGTCGTCGAAAGCCTCCGACGCCGCGTGCGCCGCCAGCGTGGCCTCATCGAGGTCGCGTTGGCGTTCCCGCAGCCGCGAGTTCAAGGTCTCCAGCTTCCGGCGCTTGCGGTCCAGGGAGCCCTCGATCTCGTCCAACACCTCCAGCACGGATGACTCGCCCTGCCGGATCCTTTCGAGGTCGGCCTTCCCGCGGCGGATGCGCTGCTGGAGATCCGCGAGGTCGTCGGCCGCCTCGGCTCCGGACGGGGCCGTGCCCGCCAGAACCAGGCAGAGACCGGCTGTCACCGAAACGCGGCCCATGGCTTGCAGGGTGTGCACGATATTACGCCAGGAACCTCTTCACGGACAGCATGCTGCCGGCCGTGCCCAGGAGCCATCCCATCGCGACCAGCAGCACGCACCGCGGAGCGTCGAGAAAGACAAACTCCTCCACGGCTACGAGGGAACCGAACGGAGCCACCAGTTCCGCGGTCAACAGCGAGAACGACGCCCGCAGCAAACCCAGGGCGAGAGCGGCCCCCGCCAGCCCTTGAATCATGCCCTCGATGACGAAGGGGGCCTTGATCAGGCCGTCCGCCGCCCCCACGAGCTGCATGATCTCGATCTCGTCCTGCCGGGCGACGATGGCGAGCTTGATGGTGCTACCGACGATCAGGAACGCCACCAGAAAGAGGAAACCCCCGAGCGCCCATTTCAGCCATTCGATCCCGGCCATCAGGAGCCGCACCTTCTCGAGCCAGGTCTCGGGATACTCCACGTCCTGGACTCCATCGAGGGCCGTGAGGCGTCGCGCCAGGCTCATCACCGCGTCGCGTGACCGGTAGGCCGACCGCAACTCGACATCCAGGGAGGCCGGCAGCGTATCGGTCTTGAGACCCTCGAGTATCCCGGACTGCGATCCCAGGCTTTGCTTGAACGCATCCCATGCGCCTTCCTTGGAGACGTAGCTCACCGCGCGCACCTCCGGGTAGGAGGCCACCCGCGCGCGCATGGCTTCCGCCGCCGCCGCGTCAACGCCGTCCTTCAGGTAGGCGAACACCTGGACCTCTTCGCTCCAACCCTTCACCAGCCGCCCGACGTTCGCCTGGATGATCAGAAATCCGCCGAATACGGAAAGGGTCATGGCCATTATTCCGGCCGTCAGCAGGTGGGTCCAGATGAGCTCCCGAAGGCTCCCGGCGACCCGTCCGGCCACGAACAGGACGTAGGCCGATCTCACGGCGCGGAAGCCGCCCGCACCGTATCGTGAATACCGGCCAGACGTCCCTGGCGCATCATCAGGACGCGCCCGTCGAAGCTCCGCAGGAAGCGGTGATCGTGCGTGGCGACGAGCACGGTGGTGCCCTGCCGGTGGATCCGCGCGAACAGCCGCATGGTCTCCTCGGCAAGTTCCGGATCGAGATTGCCCGTGGGCTCGTCCGCCAGCACCAGTTCCGGATCGTTGACCAGGGCCCGGGCGATGGCCACCCGTTGCTGCTCCCCGCCGGAAAGGGCCGGCGGCAGGACGGCGTACTTGTCCTTCAGGCCGAGCTCGGCCAGCAGCCGAAAGGCCTTGCGCCGGCCCTCGCGCCAGGACACACCGGTCACGTCCGCGGCCAGGGCGACGTTTTCCAGCGCGCTTATGCGGGGGATCAGCTTGAAGTCCTGGAAGACGAGGCCCAGGCTCCGCCGGAACGCCGCCAGGGCCTGGCCCTTCAGGCGGGTGATATTGCGCCCGCTTACGACGATCTGGCCTTCGGTGGGCTGCTCCGCCCGGAACAGCAGCCGCAACAAGGTGGTCTTGCCGGCACCGCTCGGGCCGCACAAGAACAGGAACTCGCCATCCTCCACCTGGAACGTGATCTCCTTGACCCCGGTATAGTCCGGCGGGTAGACCCTGGAGACCTTGTGGAGCTGAATCATGGACAAGTGACGCCGTTCAGGGAGAATCGGTAAAACTTTTCTTGACTCGCCTTTGGGCGGTTGATAACTTAGCGTGAATACGGTCTATTGTCGGTATTTGGTGGCCTATTCGGGTAGGTTATCAAACTCTATCCAGGAACAAAAAGGAAAACCACGGGGCGCGTCGGGGAACCGACCCGATGAGGAGTTGCACGCCATGAAGATCCTGTTCATCAACCCGCGTTTCCCGAACTCGCTGTGGCGGCTCACCGGCATTACCGACATCCTGCCGCAGCGGTGCGCGCAGACTCCCCTGGGCCTGCTGACCGTGGCCGCGTTGACGCCGCCTGACTTCGACGTCGAGCTTCAGGACGAGAACGTCAGGCCGCTCAAGTTCGACACCGACGCCGACGTGGTGGCGATCTCGTGCTGGAACATCCAGTACGGCCGCGCCCGCCACATCGCGCAGGCGTTCCGCAAGCAGGGGAAGATGGTGGTGGTGGGAGGCCCCTACCCTTCCCTTTGTCCCGAACGTTTCACCGACGGGCTGTTCGACGTGGTCTTCGACGGCGAGGTGGAGATCACCTGGCCGCAGTTCTGCGACGACCTCCGCGCCGGCGACTACAAGTCCGTGTACAAGCAGGAGGGCAACGTCGACATCACGCTCTCGCCGGTGCCGCGGGTGGATCTGGCGTCCCGCGACGACTACCTCTACTACTTCCTGCAGACCACCCGGGGCTGTCCCTTCAAGTGCGAGTTCTGTGACATCATCATCACCGACGGGCGGGTGCCGCGCACCAAGAGCGTCGACCACGTAATCGAAGAGATCGAAGCCGTGCGGTCCGTCGGCGGAATCCACATCAGCTTCTCCGACGCCAACCTCATCGGCAACATGCGCTACGCCGAGGAACTGCTGACCGCGGTGGCGGAGTTCGGCCGCGCCAATAAGTATCCCATCAACTTCTCCGGCGAGATGACCATCAACGTGGCGGAGAAGCCCAGGCTGCTCCAGTTGCTGCACGACGCCAACTTCACCAGCATGTTCCTGGGCATCGAGTCGCCGCGGGTGGCGAGCCTCACGGAGACACAGAAGCGGCAGAACACCACCAGCCCGCTGATGGACAGCATCCGCAAGATCCAGTCCCACAACATGGCGATCCTGGCGGGCATGATCGTCGGCTTCGACAACGACGACAAGGACATTTTCCGGGAACAGTTCGAGTTCCTGCAGGAGGCCGGCATCGCCTTCACCACCAGCGGCGTGCTGACCGCCATCGAGAAGACGCCTCTCTACGAGCGCATGGAGAAGGAAGGCCGGCTGATCCCCTACGACTCCGCGCAGATGAGTGGGCACGGCTCCGCGGACCTGAACTTCGTCCCCAAGCTGATGACCATCGAAGAGGTGCAGCAGGGCTACAACTGGCTGATTCGGAGCCTCTACAAGTACGAGAACTACGGCGCGCGGCTGGCCACCGGAGTCCAGGCGTTCCGGCCCGAATATACTCGCCGCGGCCGCGGAAAAGTGGACCGCGAAATCCTCGGCATCGTGGCCAACGCGGTACGGCACTACGTCTTCACCACCGACCGCGCCCGGCGACGCTTCTTCCTCAAGACCCTGCGGCAGGTCATGTGGCCGCGCCCCAACTTCGAGAAGCTGGACTACGCCATCAGCTACATGATCTCGGAGAAACACTTCCACGACTACGTGGACAAGGCCCATGGCGACCCCGAGACCGTGGCCGGCGCACCTTTCGTGGAGAGCGCCGCGGTGGAGCAGACCTGGGGCGAGCTGAGCAAGGAATACCTGAGAAAGCTGAAACGCGAGGTCTACCCCGGCGCCATGCGCTGGGTGTGGATGCGGCGGCGTCTGCGTCACGCCGTGGCGGTGCCGGAAGCGTTCCTGAAGGACAAGGTGGGACAGCGGTTGAGCAACTTCCTGTCCGACCTCGGTATCGACGTGGTGCCGGTGGCGAGCGCGGCCCTGTCGCGCATCCAGGACAAGGCCGACGTGCTGGTGCTCCCCATCCTCAACAAGGTCCTGAAGGACCGCGAGGAGCTGCAGCAGGCGGTGGAGAACCTGACCGAGGAGTCCCAGAAGGAAATCAAGCGATTCCGCAGGGTGGTCCACTTCCCCATGGACCAGGGGGACGGCGCCGCCCTGGAAGCGTTCGCCCGCATCGGGCTGCTTTACACCAGCCGGGTAGAAAGGGTGCAGCGGGCCTACGTCAAGGCCTTTCAGTAGGGCGGGGTCCTCAGGCCAGCACCGTGCGACTGGCCCACGAATCGGACGCATGAGAAAAGGGCCGTCCCAGGGGGCGGCTCTTTTCGTCTGCCGTACATCGGCGATGGGGCGCGCCGGTTTCTGAACGGCTCTCAGTCTTCACGTTTGAGTTCCGGCAACAAGGTGCGGAGCCTTGTCAAGGCGCGCTGCTCGATCTGGCGGACTCGCTCTCTGGTGATCGCGAAGCGTTCGCCCACTTCCTCAAGAGTATGTTCCCTCGTCCCGCCGACGCCGAAGCGGAAGCGCAGGATGGCCTCATCCCTGGGCGGTAACGTGGCCAGCGCCTTCATGACCCTGGTCAATGGTTGAGTGGAGCCGACGTCGCGCAGGTAGAGGGAAATCGGGTCGGTCCTGTCGTCCGCCCGGTCGTTGTCCACGGGCGCCAGGCTTGGCGAAGACTCCTCGGAAGAGTCCGCTGCTTGCTCCTCGCGGACTTCCCCGGTGGCGATATCGTCACGCTCGTCGATCGGATCGCTCAGCTTGGATCGAGACATGCTACTCGTACCCCCTTTCGCTGACGCCAACGGGTTCCTGTGACTCCGCGCCTCAGTGCTTGCGGATCCGTTCGATCTGTTCGCGGACCGTCGCCGCGTTACCGGCGTCCGGCGCCAATTCCAGATACCGTTCGAAATCGGCCAGCGCGCCGGCGCTGTCCTCCAGCCGCAACCGCAGCAGGCCACGGTCGCGGACTTGGTCCGCATCGTCCGGGGTGAGGATCACCAAGTGCTCCACCGTTCGGAGGCACCGTTTCAGGTCCTGCCGGTTGGAGTAGATGAGCTTGATGTTGTTCAGCATCCGTTGAACGATCTGCCGCTTGGACACCGCGGAAAGAAACTCGGGCCGGACCTCCAGCCGGCCGCCGAACAGCTTGTCCAGCAGGCCCTGGAGGTCCGACGGCGACAGGATGCTGCCGCCGTGGAAGGGATCCACGAAGACTTCCTGGTCCTCGCACACCGTCTTCACCAGGAAGTGACCGGGGAAGCCCACCCCCTGGGTGTCCAGGCCGGCGCGACGGGCCACCTCCATGTAGAGCACCGACAGGGTGATGGGGATACCGCGCCTGCGCTCCATGACCCGGTTGAGGAAGCTGTTCTCCGGGTCGTAGTAGTCGTCCTCGTTACCCTTGAAGCCTTCCTGCCGGAACAGCACGTAGTCGACGCATGCCAACCGCCGGTAGGAGCCCTCTTCGGCGCCGGCGGCATCGGTTACCCGGTCGGCCAGCCGGTTCAACTGCTCCAGGTGCCCGTTTATGTCGAGCTCGGGATACTCGGCCAGGGCGATGGTGAGGGCCGCCCGGGCCAGGTCGAAGTCGAGTCCGGCCACCGCCTCGGCAAAGGCCGGGTGCTGCGCGCTCTCGTCCATTCTCCGGTCAACGCGGCTCGGACACCACGTCCACCACGGCCGGAAGCCGCTGCTCCTTGACCACCTTGCAGGCGCGCTCGAGCGCGGGGCCCAGCTCCGCCGGCGTGGTGATGGGACCCTCGCCCCACACCCCGAAACACTCGGCCATCTTGGCGTAATCCACCAGCGGATCGCTCACGTGGGTGCCGATGCCGGCGTTCTCCACGGGGCGGTTGCGGAACTCGGCCAGCTTGATGCCGTGCTCTTCGGAGTTGTAGAAGGACTGGTTGTTGTGGATGACGATCAGCAGCGGGATCTTGTGGTGCGCCGCGGTCCACAGCGCGCTGGAGGTCATCAGGAGGTCGCCGTCCGACTGGATGTCCACGCAGAACTTGTCCGTCCCCATGTGGCCCAGCGCCACGCCGATGGCCGCGCTCATGCCGTAGCCCACGCCGGCGCCGCCGCTCCGCCCCAGGTACTGGCCGGGCTTGGTCCAGTCCCACAGCTTCCGCGCCCAGCCGTTGGCGCTGCCGTTGGCCAGCACCCAGTCCTCGCGCTTGATCGCCTCGCCCAGCTCGTAGCCGAGACAGGCCGTGGTGATCTCGTTCCGGGTGAGGGTCTGCCGCGCCTCCTCCTGCCAGCGGGCGCGCGCCGCGTCGTGCACCGCCTTCACTTCCTTGGCCCGGGCTTCGATGGCCGACTTGTCCGAGCCCATCAACTCCCGGCAAAGCCGCGTCAGCTCGGGCAGGGCGATGGCGGTGTCGGCGCTGATGGGGACGTCCACCGCCTGCAGCGGCTGCACGTCGGTGGCCCAGCTATGCACCAGCATGTCGTTCAGGTTGATGTGGATGATCCGCGTGCCGGGCTGGATGACGTACCCCATCTCCCGGGTGGTGCGGTCCACCGTGGTCAGCGAGCCGTAGAGGTCCTGGACGTCCAGCGCCAGCACCACGTCGGCCTTCTTGAGGAAGTCGCCCGAGACGTTGGTCACGTCCAGCGGATGGGTGTTGGCGATGTTGTGGCGGTTACCCTTGTCGATGACCGGAATCGCCAGCAGCTCGGCCAGCTCGGCCAGAGCCGCCACCGCCGCGGGCTTGCGTCCCATGAAGTCGGCGATGATCAGCGGCGCCTTGGCGCCCACCAGGAGCTCGGCGGCCCGGCGCATGGCGTCCGGGTTCCCCTGCACCGGCGCCTGGGGGGCGAACCGGCTCACGTCCGGTACCTCGATCTGCTTCGCCACCTCCATCTCCTGGAGGCCGGCGTCGTAGTTGATGTACACCGGCGCCGTGGGCTCGGTGACGGCCAGCCGGTAGCCGCGGATGAAGGATTCCGGAATACTCTCCAGCGTGGCCGGCTGGTCATCCCACTTGGTGTAGTCCCGCACCTGGTTTCCCTGCGTCAGGGCGGTGTGGATCCAGTCGATCCAGGGGCGGCGGATGGTGGTGTCCACCGGCCCGGTGCCCCCCAGGCAGATCACCGGCACCCGGTCGCACCAGGCGTTGAAAATCCCCATGCTGCCGTGCTGAAGCCCCACCACGTCGTGCAGGATCGCCACCATGGGCTTGCCCGTGGCCTTGGCGTAGCCGTGGGAGATGGCCACCGAGATCTCTTCGTGGCAGCAGAAGATCACCTCCGGGTGGTGGTTGCCGCCGTAGTTGACGATGGAATCGTGAATGCCGCGGAAGCTCGCCCCGGGGTTGAAGGCCGTGTACTCGATATCGAAGGCCTTGAGCATGTCGACGACGACGTCCGAGCCGTACTCCGCCTGCTTCTTCTCCGTCCTGCCGCCTTTTGCCATAAGTGGTGTTCTCCCCTCGGTATGTGTTGGTCGCGAGACGTTCCCGCCACGGCCTCTGCGCTGTCCGGCCGCGCGCAACGTAGCAAGCCATAGCTGCTTTGCACCGCCCGCGTCAACCTTGTCTGGTTTGACACTCCCGTGTGCTGTCGGCTACTAGGTGTGGTGCGTCACACACGGATCCCCATTCCCCTTCGAACGGAGCCACGCCACGAAAACCGGAGTCTTCCTGCCGATTTCAGGACGCGCCGCCACTCCCGAGACCCTGCGCCAGGCAGCCCGGAGCGCCGAGGATTGGGGCTTCGACTCCATCTGGGCGGCGGACCGAATCATCATCCCCTGGCGCATCGACACGCCCTACCCCTACGGCAAGGACGGAGCCTTCATCGTGCCGCCGGACCGGCCTTTCCTCGATTCCCTGACCTGTCTGACGTTCCTGGCCGCGTGCACCAGCCGAGTCGAGCTGGGAATCAGCGTCCTGGTGCTGCCCTACCGCCAGCCCCTGGTGTGGGCCAAGATCGCCGTGACCCTGGACCATCTTTCCGAAGGCCGGTTCATTCTCGGGGTGGGCGTGGGGTGGATGGAGGAGGAGTTCCGGGCGCTGCAGGCGCCGTTCGAGGACCGTGGTCGCAGGACCGACGAGCAACTCGAGGTTTTGCGGGAGCTCTGGAGCGCCGAGCGCGCGAGCTTCTCCGGCGAGTTCTACGAGTTCGATGACATCGCCTTCCTGCCGAAGCCCCAAGGCCCCCGCGGCATCCCCATCTGGATCGGCGGCGAGGGGCGCCGGGCCCAGCGGCGCGCCGGACGCTACGGTGACGCCTGGTTCCCCTATTTCGTTCGCATCGAGCCCCGGGATCTTGCCGCGCGGTTCGACAACGCCCGGCGCCACGCCGAACAAGCCGGCCGTTCGCCGGAGAGTCTCCGCCTCAACTGCTGCCTCCCCATCGAGGTGACCCAGGATCCTGTCGCGCAGGAGCCGGACCGCCTGGCGGGAACGCCGGCCCAGCTCGTGGAGGCCATCTCGCGCTACCGCGCGGCTGGCGTGAAGCACTTGGCGCTTCAGTTCATGGTGCCGCGCTGGCCCGACCGCCTGGAGCAGATGCAACGGTTCGCCGAGGAAACGCTGCCGCACATCTGAGCCCGAACCCATGCGCCGCCGCTCTTTCTTCTACGGCTACGTCATCGTCGCCCTCTGTTTCTCCAACATGGTGCTGATGCGGGGCATCCTGGCCTCGTACAGCGTCTTCTACATCGCGTTGGTGGAAACGTTCGGCTGGTCTCGTGCCGCCACGGGCTCCATCGCCTCGGTGAACGGTTTTTTCTACAGCGCCTCCTCGCCGCTGGTGGGTTGGGCCTACGACCGGCTGGGTCCGCGCATCCTCATGCCCTTGGGAGCCGTCCTCATCGGCTGCGGCATGCTGCTGTCGGGGGCCGGCACGTCGCTCTGGCACCTGTACCTCGCCTACGGCCTGCTCGTGGGACTCGGCATCGGCTGCATCGGCTTCGTCAGCAACACCGCTCTGTTGTCCCACTGGTTCCGCCGGCGGCGGGGAATGGCCCTCGGCCTGTCCACCATGGGACTGGGCTTCGGCATCCTGATCGTTCCCGTGGTGCAGATTCTGATTACCCGGTACGGCTGGCGCGCGGCCATGGCGCTGCTGGGGATCGTGGTTCTGGCAACCATTGTGCCTCTGAACGCCGTGTTCCAGAGACGGCGGCCCGAGGATATCGGACAGTTGCCGGACGGCGATTCGCCGGGGGCCACGGATGTTGCCGCCACGGCGGAGCCCGCCGCCGCAAACCCCGTACCGGCGCGGGACTGGACGCTCGCGGAAGCGTTCCGCTCGTTCCCGTTCTGGTCCATCGCCGTGGGCCACCTGGGACTCGGCACCGGCCTTGCGCTCATGTACACCTACGCGGTTGCCCACCTGGTTCACGTCGGACTGGCGAAACAAATGGCCGCCAACGCGTTCAGCCTGGTGGGTGTGGCGCGGATTCCGAGCACGGCCATCTGGGGGTTCGTCTCGGACCGCCTGGGGCGCGACCGCGCCTACCGCCTCGGCACCCTCTTCACCCTTGGCGGGATCGGCGTGCTCATGGCCCTGAGCGCCGACGCGCCGGCCTGGTGGTTCGTGGCCTTCGCCGTCCTCTACGGCATCGGCCACAGCTCCGGCAACCCCACCTTCGGCGCCACCATCACGGACATCTTCGGCGGCAGAAACGTCGGCAAGATCCTCGGTTGGCTGGAGGTCACCTTCGGCATCGGCGTGGCGCTGGGATCGTGGTTCGGCGGCTACGCGTTCGACGTGGCCGGCTCATACCAGTACGCATGGGCCCTGGGTCTCGTATCCTTCACGGTGGCCTACCTGAGCGTCCAGGCGTGCATGGTCTGGAAGCGGCGGTCCCGCCACGAGACGCGGTGAGACAGGACGCCAGACGCCCCTTCTTCTACGGCTACGTCATCGTCGCCCTGTGCTTCCTCAACCTGGTGCTGGTGGGGGGCCTCATGGCGTCGTTCAGCGTGTTCAACGTCGCACTGCTGGGGGCGTTCCGATGGTCTCGCGCCACCACGGCCGCCATCGCCTCCGTGCACGGTCTTGCGTACACCGTCTTGGGGCCGCTGGTGGGATGGGCCTACGACCGGTTGGGGCCACGCATCGTCATGTCCCTCGGCGGCGTCCTGATCGGCGCCGCGCTCGTGCTGTCGGGAAGGAGCACGGCGCTGTGGCAATTCTACCTCTGGTACGGCCTCCTGGCGGGCCTGGGTCTGGTCTGCCTCGACTTTGTCGGCACCGTCGCCTTGCTGTCCCACTGGTTCCGCGGCCGCCGAGCCACCGCCATCGGTTTCGCCACCATGGGCATAGGGGTCGGGTTCGTGTGCGTACCCGGCGTGCAGTTGCTCATCACCCGCTTCGGCTGGCGCCCGGCGATGGTGCTGCTGGGGATCGCCGTGCTGGCTTCGCAGGTGCCGCTGAACGCGTTGCTACAGCGCCGCCGGCCCGAGGATATCGGGCAACTCCCGGATGGCGCTGCGATTGAGGTCCCCGGTCCCGGCGTCACCGCCACGGAGATCCAATCGGCATCGAGGACCCGGGGCGGCACCGACCATGACTGGAGCCTGGCAACGGCGCTGTGCTCGTTCCCTTTCTGGTCCATGGCCATGGGCCACCTGACGGCCGGCATCAGCCTGTCACTCGTGAACACCCACGCCGTCGCCCACCTGGTCCACGTCGGCCTGGACAAACTCGCCGCCGCCTCGGTCTTCGGCTTGGTGGGGTTGGCGCGGATTCCCGGAACGGCCTTCTGGGGTCTTGCCTCCGACCGCCTGGGGCGCGACCGTGCGTATGGCGTCGCCACGGTTATGACCCTCGCGGGGGTCGGACTGCTCATGTCCTCTGGTGCCGAGGCCCCAGCGTGGTGGTTCGTGGCACTCGCCGTCCTCTACGGCGCCGGTCACAGCGCCGCAAACCCAACCTTCGGATCCACCCTCGGGGATATCTTCTGGGGAAAGCACCTCGCGACCATCATCGGGTTCCTGGAGATATTCTACGGCATCGGGGTCGCGATCGGGCCCTGGTTCGGCGGTTTCGCCTACGACGTCACGGGCTCTTACCGCCACGCCTGGATGACGACGCTGCTGTCGTATACGCTGGCCTACGTGAGCATCCTGATGAGCATGATGTGGCAACGCCGGTTCCGCCACTAAAGCCGGCCATCCGGACCCCATGCCTCGACGCCCCTTCTTCTACGGTTATGTCATCGTCGCCCTGTGCTTCCTCAACCTGGTGGTGGTGGGCGGCCTCATGGCCGGCTTCAGCGTGTTCAACGTCGCGCTGCTGGAGGCGTTCCGCTGGTCGCGCGCCACCACCGCCACCATCGCTTCGGTGAACGGTCTCGTCTACAGCGCCATGGCGCCGGTGGCGGGTTGGGCGTTCGACCGTCTCGGGCCGCGCATCGTCATGCCGCTGGGCCTGGGCCTCGTCGGCACCGGGCTGGTGCTGGCCGGCGGCAGCCGATCCTTGTGGCAGTTCTACCTGTGCTACGGCGTGCTGGCGGGGTTCGGCATCGGCTGCATCGACTTCGTCGGCACCACCGCGGTGCTGGCCCACTGGTTCCGGAGGCGCCGGGCCACCGCCATCGGCTTCGCCGCCATGGGGCTGGGCGTGGGCATCGTGATCGTGCCCGGAGTGCAGATCCTCATCACGGGCTACGGCTGGCGCGGTGCCATGATACTGCTGGGCGCGGCCATCCTGGTGACCCACGTGCCGCTCAACGGGCTGCTGCAACGGCGCCGGCCCGAGGACATCGGCCAGCTTCCGGACGGCGACTCCATCGAGGCGCCGGACAGGGGCGCGACTGCTGCAGCACGCCCGTCGTCCAGGCCAACCGGGCAGCGGGACTGGACGCTGAAGGAGACTCTCTCCTCGTTGCCGTTCTGGTCCATCGCCGTGGGCCACCTTGCCGTCGGCGGGGGAATCTCACTGGTGTACACACACGCCGTCGCCCATCTGATCCACGGCGGACTGAGCAAGCTCGCAGCCGCTTCGGTTTTTGGCCTGGTAGGGGTTGTGCGTATTCCCGGCACGGCCATCTGGGGCTTCACCTCGGACCGCATCGGCCGCGAACGCGCCTTGCGCCTTGCCACCCTCATGGGCATGGCCGGCGTCGGTTTCCTCATGGTCCTCGGTTCCGAGGCGCCCGGTTGGTGGTCCGTGGCATTCGCCCTCCTTTACGGGCTGGGGCACAGCGCCAGCAATCCGGTCTACGCCTCAACGATCGCCGACATCTTCTGGGGCCGGAACGTCGCCATGATCGTGGGACTCCTCGAAATCACCTTCGGCCTCGGCGCGGCCCTCGGCACCTGGTTCGGCGGTTTCGCCTACGACCTCACGGGCTCGTATCAATACGCGTGGATCCTGGAACTGCTGTGTCTGGCAACGGTCTACTCAAGCATCCGGGGCGCCCTGACCTGGAAGCGACGGTTCCGGCCGGACCTTGGGTGAAGATCGACAGCGCGCGCCGAAAGGTGTCAAACCAAAGCCAAAATGTCCCCTTTTGACAAAGCAGAGATGTCCCCTTT
>JAPPHF010000003.1 GCA_028821115.1 Deltaproteobacteria bacterium
CGTCCAGCCGCTGCAGGTTGCAGTTGACCACCCAGACGAGGTTGTCGAGGTTCTCCCGCGAGGCCAGGGAAAGCGCCCCGGTGGATTCCGGTTCGTCGGTTTCGCCGTCGCCCAGGAAGCACCACACCCGCGGTTCCCGCGACAACAGGCCCCGGGCTGCCAGGTAGCGGGCGAAGCGCGCCTGGTAGATGGACATGATGGGCGCCAGGCCCATGGACACGGAGGGGAACTGCCAGAAATCGGGCATCAGATGAGGGTGGGGATAGGAAGGCAATCCACCCCCTTTAGCCAGCTCCTGCCTGAAGAGGTGCAGCTTGCGCGCGCTGAGGCGGTGCTCCAGGTAGGCGCGGGCATAGTTGCCCGGTGACGCGTGGCCCTGGAAATAGACCAGGTCGCCCGGGGTTTCGCCGTCACCGCCCCGGAAGAAGTGGTTGAAGCCCACCTCGTAGAGGTTCGCCGCCGAGGCATACGTGGAAATATGGCCGCCGATGCCCGAGTGCAGCCGGTTGGCCTTCACCACCATGGCCATGGCGTTCCAGCGGACGTAGCTCTTGACCTGCCGCTCGATGCGGCGGTCGCCGGGATAGCGGGGCTCGTCTTCCCGCGCGATGGTGTTGACGTAGGGGGTGCTGAGGGCGGAATCGTCGCGCTGCCGGTCCCGGATGCGCGCCACCAGTTGCGCCAGAAGGAAGTCCACCTGCTCGGGGCCCTTCTTCCGGACCACGTCTCCGAGGAGGCTCTCCAGCGAGTCGAGCCACCTGTCGTTCTGTGCCGCGTCGCGCCCGGACCCCTCCGTTCCCGACACCGGCTCGGACCCGGTGCGGACCTCGCCCTCCCTCACGGAATAGGCAGGGGGTGTCAATTCCTTGGCGCTCATGACCTTCCTGGGATATTACCAAATCGTTTGCGTAAGCAACACGTGCCGGGCAACATATTCACCGCCGCCCGCGCGTGTCAAGCCCTTTCGGATCGGCGCGTTTCGCATGCCGAAAGCCGCTCGCCGGACGCCCGCCCGACACCGGTTCCGATGCTGTGCCTCGACCTCACGCTACCGAGCCCCGAAGCCAACCTGGCCTGCGACGAGGCGCTGCTGGACCACTGCGAGGAGACGCAGGACCACGAGATCCTCCGGTTCTGGGAGTCCCCCCAACCCTTCGTGGTGCTCGGCCTTGGGAGCCGGCGGGCCCTCGAGGTCGACGCGGCCGCGTGCGCGGCCCGGGGCATCCCCATCCTGCGGCGATGCAGCGGCGGCGGCACGGTGGTCCAGGGGCCCGGCTGCCTGAGCTACGCGCTCGTCCTGCGCATCGACGGCAACCCTCCGCTGGAACGCATCGACACCACCAACGCCTTCGTCATGGAACGCCACCGGCGGCTGCTGCGGGAGGCCACCGGCCTTCCGGTGCGGCGTGAGGGCGTCACCGATCTGGCGGTGGGTCGGCGGAAGTTCTCGGGCAACGCGCAACGCCGGCGGCGCCGGTTCCTGCTGTTCCACGGCACCTTCCTGCTGGATTTCCCGATCCCGCTGATGGAAGAGATCCTCCCCTATCCTCCCAGGACGCCGCGCTACCGCCGCCGCCGCCGCCACGGCGCCTTCCTCACCAACCTGCGGCAACCGGCCGCGCGTATCAAGGCGCTCCTGTCGGGTTGCTGGAACGCCGGCGGCGGCTTCGAGGTTCCCGACGGCGTCATCGCGTCGCTGGTGGAGCGGAAATACTCGGCGCGGAGTTGGAACGAACGGTGCTAGTGTGAGCGACCGGCGGCCGCCCACAGAGACGCGACGCCGTGCGGAGGCCACTGGCGCGCCCCGTTCATACGAGAGTCAGCCAGCCGCTGAAGCGTTCGGCCCGGCCCCGTATGACGTCGAAGAAGGCCTGCTGCAGGTCGAGGGTCACGGGTCCCGGCTTGCCCTCGCCGATGGCCCGGTCGTCGACTTCCCGAATGGGCGTGACCTCGGCGGCGGTGCCGGTGAGGAAGGCCTCGTCGGCGATGTAGAGGGCGTCCCGGGCAAAGCGCTCCTCGTTGATCCGGTACCCTTTCTCCCGGGCCAGCTCGATGACGCTGGCTCGGTTGATGCCGGGGAGGATCGAGGTCACGGGCGCGGTCCTCAACTCCCCGTCCTTCACGATGAAGAGGTTTTCGCCGCTGGCCTCCGAGACGCACCCCTCGGGGTCCAGCATGATGGCTTCGTCATACCCGGCAAGCTTCACCTCGTGCTTGGCCAGCACCGAGTTCACGTAGTTGCCGGAGATCTTGCTGTTGGTCATCATCACGTTCACGTGATGCCGCGTGTAGGAAGACACCTTGGCGCGGATCCCCTGCTTGAGCCCCTCGTCGCCCAGGTAGGCCCCCCAGGCCCACGCCGCCACGATCACCCGCACGGGATTGTTGAGCGCGTAGAGTCCCATCTCTCCGTCGCCCAGGAATGCCAGCGGACGGACGTAGCACTCCTTCAGCCGGTTGACCCGGATCACCTCGAGCACGGCCTCGGTCATCTCCTCGGCGCTGTACGGCAGGGGACAGCCGAGGATGTGCCCCGAGTTCCGGAAACGCTGGAGGTGCTCGGGCAGCCGGAACACCGCCGACCGCTCTCCGTCCAGCGAGTAGCAGCGGATCCCCTCAAAGTACGCGGTGCCGTAGTGGAGCGCGTGACTCATGACGTGGAACCTGGCGTCATCCCAGTCCACCATCTCGCCGTCCACCCAAATCTTTTCGCTCCTCACAGACATCGAGACTCTCCGGACTCCAATTTTCAGAGCTTTCCAAAACGACAAAAGGGCCACCACGCCAACGCCATGGTGGCCGCCACAAGCCTACATTTCTTCAGATTCCGTGTGGAATGTCAATCTTTGGAGCCGGGGTCGCGAAGCTCCGGCGCGCACGGGAAAACGATGATGTTGGCGGGTCGCACCGTGACCCTCACCCGGGTGTCGGCGGCAAGGGCGCGGGTGGACGGCTGGCTGCTGCGGAGCTGCGCTCCGGACGGCAGCGTGAGATGGTAGATGTTCTCGGCCCCGTGAAACTGCCGGCGCGTCACCAACCCCTCGCCGTCGGCGCGTGCTTCGATACCCACCTCGTCGGGCCGGACCAGGAGCTCGACCTCGGCGCCGGCCGGCAGCCCGGAGTCGTTGGAGAACTTCCCCACCTCGGTCTCGATACCGTCCCGCACGACACCCGCGACGAAGTCGGACTGGCCGACGAACTCGGCGACGAAACGCGTTCCGGGCTGCCGGTACAACACCTCGGGCTCCGAGAGCTGCTCCAGCACGCCGTGGTTGAGAACCCCCACCCGATCGGCCACCGCCAGGGCCTCTTCCTGATCGTGGGTCACCATGATGGCGCTGGTTTCCGACGCGCGCAGGATCCGCAGCAACTCCTCCCGCATCTCGGCCCTCATGTCGAAATCAAGGTTGCTGAAGGGCTCGTCGAGCAGCAGCACGAGAGGATTCGGCGCCAGCGCCCGGGCCAGCGCGACGCGCTGCTGCTGCCCCCCGGAGATCTCGTGGGGATAACGCCGGGCCAGCTCCTCCATCCCCACCACGCTGAGCACCCGCAGGGCCGCCTCGGTCCGCGACTTCCGTGTCCCGTTCCGAAGTCCGAACGTGACGTTGTCCAGCAGCGTCAGGTGCGGGAACAGCGCGTAGTCCTGGAAGACCATGCCGATACGCCGTTGCTCGGGTTCGATCCACATGCCGTCGCCGGACAACGGAGCTCCGTTGAGCAGGATCCTGCCGCTGTCGGGCCGGTCGAACCCCGCCACCAGCCGCAGCGTCGTGGTCTTGCCGGAGCCGCTCGGGCCCAGGAGCGCCAGAATCTCACGCTGCCCCAACGTAAGGCTCAATCCGGCAACCGCCGCCGGATCGCCGGGGGCGTGGGTCTTCGTGACATCCTCCAGGGTGATGAGACTTGCTGCGTCCATGGGCCTCACGCTTCCCGGACGGCGGACGGGAGATCCCCCTCGCCCGTCTCTAGGCACCAGCGCTCCAGGTCCCGCAGCGAACGCTCGGCCATGAGCTCCTTCTTGCGCCTGCCCCTGGCCTTGACGGGCAGATTCGGGAAGAGCCCGAAGTTGACGTTCATGGGCTGGAAGGCTTCCCGGCCGGTATCGGAAATGTAGTGGAGCAATGAACCGAGGGCGGTGGTGCCGGGCGGCGTCACCGGGTTCTCCCCCAGCGCCAGGCGGCCCGCGTTGATCCCCGCCAGAAGCCCGGACGCGGCCGACTCGATATACCCCTCGACGCCGGTGATCTGTCCGGCGAAAAAGAGCCGCGGCGCTCCGCGCCATTGCAGCGTGGGCTGGAGGTGGCGGGGCGCGTTGATGAAAGTGTTGCGGTGCAGGCTGCCGTAACGCACGAACACCGCGTTGGTCAGTCCCGGTATCAGCGAGAATACCCGTTTCTGCTCCGGGTAGGTCATCTTGGTCTGGAAGCCCACGAGATTGTACAGCGTGCCCTCGCGGTTCTCCTGACGCAGTTGCACCACGGCGTAAGGCCTCCGGCCGGAAGCGGGATCCACCAGTCCGGTGGGCCTCATGGGGCCGAATGCCAGGGTCTCCCGCCCGCGTCGGGCCATCTCCTCGACGGGAAGACAGCCTTCGAAGAACCGCTCGAAGCTGCGCACCGGCACCTTCTCCGCTTCCACCACCGCATCCACCAGCCGGTAATAGTCCGCCTGGGTCAAGGGCAGGTTCAGATAGTCGCCGGGCCTCTCGTCGTAGCGCGACGCCCGGAAGGCCACCGCGGCGTCCACCGACTCCGCGGTGACCACCGGCGAGATGGCGTCGTAGTAGTAGAGGTGCTCCGTCCCCAGAAGCTCTCCGATGCGCTCCGAAAGGGGCTGTGCCGTCAGCGGTCCAGTGGCGAGGATGGTCAGGCCGGGCGGAACGGCCTCCAGCTCCCGGCGGATCAGCCGCAGGCCCGGCAGCGCCGCCACCTGCTCGGAGACGGCCCGGGCGAAGCGCGTGCGGTCCACCGCCAGGGCCGAGCCCGCGGGCACCTGATGGGCTTCGCCCAGGGCGATGATCAGGGAGCCCATGCGCCGCATTTCTTCCTTCAGCAACCCCGCCCCGGTGGTCAGGGACTGGGACCGGAAAGAGTTGCTGCACACCAGCTCGGCGAGATCACCGGTGGCATGGGCGGCGGTCCCGGTAACCGGTCTCATCTCGTACAGGTCCACCGGCACTCCCCGCCTGGCGAGCTGCCAGGCGGCCTCGCAGCCGGCGAGACCTCCGCCGACCACCGTCACACGCTCCGTGGTTTCACCCATCACTCACCAAGAAAACACGAAGGGGCGACAGACTGAAGCTCTGCCGCCCCCACCACAGGGTCTGTTCACGCTTCCCCCTTGTCAGGATGCGACGTCGGGGTTGTTGTCCCGCCGGGTGAATCCCTCGAACAGTCCTTCGAGCCGTGCCATCCGTTCTCCCAGGTCGGCAATATCGCGCTTCATGGATCGAAGATCGGGCAGGATCAGTCCGGCCAAGGCAATGCCGGTTCCAAAGATGGCGACGAGAACATACGTGATGTAAGTACCCAACGACGCTTCCACCATGGCTTCCTCCGCAAGGTTATCCATACCACAAGGGTATGACGAACGTAAGACACAAAAAACGGCAATACGGCCTGTCCACGGGCTCACCGGTTGCCGGTCCCGGCGGTTTCCAAGGCATATCTCTTGCCTGGCAACTGCCGGAGCAGGCCCTGCAGCTCCATTTCCAACAGCATCTGCGAGACCTGCTGCGGCGAAAGGCCGGTTCGTTCGATCACGTCGTCCATCTGCAACGGCCCGTCCTCGAGGTCCCGCAGGATCCTCCCGGCCGCTCCCTCGAAAAGTGAGCCGCCGGGAGGGGTTAGATCCGGCTGCATCGCGATCTCCCGCGAAGAGGCGGCCGGTGGCGCCGGCTCCGCCGCCAATTGCGGCGCGATCTCCTCGATGATGTCGGCCACGTTCTCCACCAGCTTGGCTCCCTGGCGAATCAGGCGGTGGGGTCCACGGCTGCGGCTCGATCCCGCCGGGCCGGGCACCGCGAAGACCTCTCGGCCCTGCTCCAGCGCCCACCGCGCGGTGATCAGGGACCCGCTCCGCTCGGTGGCTTCCACCACCGCCACGCCCAGCGAGAGGCCGCTGATGATGCGGTTGCGGGCGGGGAAATGGTGCGGCAGCGGGGCGGTCCCCATGGGGTGCTCGGAAAGCACGGCGCCGCCGGCCTCGACACGGCGGCAGAGGTCACGGTGCTCCGGCGGATAGGGCACGTCCACACCCGACCCGAGCACCGCCACGGTCCCGCCGCCTTGGGACAGCGCCGTTTCATGCGCCTCGCCGTCGATGCCCCGGGCCAGGCCGCTGACCACGGCGACGCCCGTGGCGGCCAGCCCCCGGCACAGGAGACGGGTCATCCCGCGTCCGTATTCGCTCGGCGCCCGGGTGCCTACGACGGCCACCGCCGCGCGCGCGGCCACTTCCAACGATCCGCGGGCGTAAAGCACCGGCGGCGGGTCCGGTATGGCGCGCAGGCGTTCCGGATAGGACGAGTCGGTGTAACGCACCAGCCGGGCACCAGCCGCCCGCATCCGGCTCATCTCGTCCGCCAGGAGGTCCCAGGCGGAAAAGGCCAGGATGCCGTCGATGGCCGGCCGGTTCAGTCCCAGGATACCGCGCAACGCCGCGCGGCCGTCGAAGAAAGCGTCGACAGGATCGGCGAAGTGGTCCGCGATGCGCCGAAAGCCCACGCACCCGAGCCCCGGCACCCGGCCGAAAGCCAGCCAGGCAAGGTCTCGCCGGGTCTCACCCGGCATCCTGTTGCTTCCCCCTGCCGGCCCGCGGCCGCAGGGTCAGGCGCAATGGCGTGTGATCGAGTCCCAACTCCGCGCGCAACGCCTTGACGAGGTAGCGGCGGTAGCCCGCGCCGATGCCTTCCGGATAGTTGACGAAGAGCGTGAAGGTGGGCGGCTGTACGTCGGTCTGGGTGCCGTAGTAGAACTTCACGGCGCGCCCCCGCAACTGCGACGGGGAGTGCCGCTCGGTGAGCCGCCGTAGCGCCCGATTGAGCGCCGGGGTCTTGATCCATCTGCGCTGGGCGTCGCCCACCCGCACCACCATGTCCATAAGCCTCTTCATCCCCGAGCCTTCCAGGGCCGATAAAGAAACTATCGGCACATGGTCGGCAAACGGTAGCCGGCGGTGCAGAAAATCCTGGTACACCTGAAGGCTCAGGCGATCCGTATCCAGCAGGTCCCACTTGTTGATGCCCAGGACCATGGCCTTGCCGCGCTGGAAACCATAGGACATGACCTGCGCGTCCTGGTCCGTCACTCCTTCCGAGCCATCCAGCAGGTGAATGACCACGTCGCCGGCGTCCACCGAGCGCAGCGCGCGGCTCACGCTGTAGCGTTCCACCGGGTCCACCACCCGGGCCTTGCGCCGGATGCCCGCCGTGTCGGTAAGGCGGCAGGGAGTCCCGCGCCAGGTGAAGTCCGCCTGGAGCGCGTCGCGGGTGGTGCCGGGCCGCGAGTCCACCAGCGAGCGGTCGTAGCCCACCAGCCGGTTGACCAGCGTCGACTTGCCCACGTTAGGGCGACCCACCACGGCCAGCGCCAGCGGTTCAGGGGACTCGCGGTCCCCCTCCCGGTCCCGTGGAAGCGCGTCCACCACCTCCTGCATGAGGTCCGCGACCCCCAGCCCGTGCTCCGCCGAAAGCGGGAAAAGCCGCTCCACTCCGAGCCGGTAGAAGTCATAGAGGTCGCTCTCGCGGGGTCCGGTGTCCAGCTTGTTGACCGCGTAGAAGACCGGCTTGGGAGTCTGCCGCAACAGCTCCGCCGCGCCCGTGTCCAGCGGCGTGGGCCCGGTGCGTCCGTCCAGCAGAAAGACGATGACGTCGGCCTCGTCCACGGCCGTGAGGGTCTGCTGCAGGATCCGCCCCTTGAGCCCGTCGCGCTCGTCCGGCTCCAGGCCGCCGGTGTCCACCAGCATGAAGCGGTGCCGCCGCCATGCGACTTGGTTGTAGTTCCGGTCGCGGGTCACCCCCGGCTGGTTGTCCACGATGGCGCGCCGGGCCCGGCTCAGGCGGTTGAACAGCGTCGACTTGCCCACGTTGGGGCGGCCCACGATGGCCACCAACGGCATGTTTTCGGAAGGTTGCATGACCGAGGGAAGGCAGTTCGCCCTTTCAACGTAACGTCGCTTCGCACAGTTCCCGCTCGTCCCGAGCGTAGCGTAGCGCTAGCGGAGCGAAGTCGAAGGACGGTCGCTCCGGAACCAATGACCTCGCCGGCTCCCTTACAGCCCGAAGGCCGCGAGGCTTCGGGGATCCCTGCTCCACCCCGGGGCGGCCTTGACGGCCAGCTCCAGATAGACGCGGCATCCCAGCAGGCGCTCCAGGTCTTCCCGCGCCGCACTGCCGATCTCCTTCAGCGCCGCGCCGCGCTTGCCGATGAGGATCGGCTTGTGGCTGTCCCGTTCGGTGTGAATGGTCGCGGCGATGACCACCAGGGAGCCGCCGTTCTTCTCCTCGAAGCTCTGGACCGACACCGCCGTGCCGTACGGGATCTCCTGGCGGGTGCGCAAAAAGACCTTCTCGCGGACGATTTCCGCGGCGATGAACCGCTCCGTCTGGTCGGTGAGCTCATCCTCCGGGTAGTAGCGGGGACCGGCCGGCAGACGCTTGAGGACCCCCTCCACCAGGTGCGGGACGTTCTCCCCGGTGCGGGCGCTGATGGGCAATATCTCCCGGTCGGGCAGCAGCTCTGCCAGGCGCGCCATGACCGGCAGCAGCCGCCCCTTGGACACCGCGTCGATCTTGTTGAGCGCGATCACGGTCTCGTGCCCGCTGCCGGCAAGGATCCCGGCGATGTCCTCGTCGTCCGCCCTCAGACCGGCACGGCCGTCCACCACCCAGACCACCGCCTCCACGTCGCCCAGTGAACGCTTGGCCACGTCCACCATGCGCCGGTTCAGGAGCGACCGCGCCCGGTGGATCCCCGGCGTGTCCAACAGCAGGATCTGCCCCCCCGGCACCGTCTTGATGCCCATGATCCGGTTCCGGGTGGTCTGCGGCCTGGGAGAGACGATGGCGATCTTCTCCCCCAGCAACTGGTTCAGCAGCGTGGACTTGCCCACGTTGGGCCGCCCCAGTATCGCGACGAAACCCGAGCGGAAATCGGCCGGAACCGGTGCTTCCTCCTGCTTCCCGCGCGTGGACTCGATAGCGGCCATCGATCCATTATGGCACGGGCGGAGGGCACGTCAATCCGCGGTCCTGACGAGCCCAGGCCGGCATGGGATGGCGTTTCACCCCGGTGCGCACGTTCGCTGAATCGAACTCAGCCCTCCAGAAACATTTGCTGGCGGTCCTGCCGGGACTCCCCCTCCGCGTCTCACCCCGCCCGGCGCACGTGGATGAAGGTGCGGAGCGCCAGGTCCAGGAGGAAGACTCCCAGGCCGGCGGCGGCCAGCGTCCACCAGATCCCCCGGGCGGAGCCCGCGGCGTCGGGGTCGGCGGTGAAGAGGCGCTCGATGTCCTCTGCCAGGGTCTCCGCCCGCAGCATCGTGCCGCCGGTCTCCCGGGCCAGCCGCTCCAGCAGCTCGGTGTTGGCGTCCATCTCCCGGTACTCTTGCGAGAAGGGCACGATGAAGGGGACGGTGAGAGCCACCGGAGGGGCGCCGGCGGGTCCCGATGGCTGCTTCACGGTGAGCAGGTTGATACCCCGGCGCGGAGTGGCGAAGCTCGTGCGGTAGCGTCCCGGCGCCACCTGCCGGAAGGCTCCCTCTTCCAGGGTCTCGTCGGCCCGGGTCAGCAATCCCTGCAGCTTCAGGTGGTTCACCGGCCGCCCCGCGGCCGAAAAGAGGTCCACCACCGCGTCCATGACCTCCCCTTCCCTCACGAAATCGGTCCGCAGCCGGTGGTCGGAAACGCTCCGGACGGCCAGGCGCGCCGTCTGCGCGGCCCAGCGGGAAAACGCCGGCCACTGCACCCAATGACGCCCCCAACGGCCGGAGACGTCCGAGGTGAACGCGTAAACCCGGCCCAAGCCGTAGCGCCACGACACCAGCAACGGGTCCTCGCCGGCCAGCAGGTGGACCTCCGCCCCGGGCTTGACGTGCGTCAGGACGTAGCCCAGGATCGGCGGCAGCGGCCCGCCCGCAAGTCCGCGCATGGGCCCCGCGGGCCCGGCGACGCTGGGAGTCAGGGTCTTTTCCACCAGCAGGTCCCGGGAGATCAACAGCGTTTCGGTGGTGAAGATCTGGGGTATGGTCCGCGGATCCACCGTGGCGTAGCTCCTGCCGCTGCCGCTGCGGGCGAGCTGGGTCATGAGACGTCGGTCGGCATCGCCGCCGATGGACACCGTGGACACAGTGATGCGCTCCTGCGCCATGCGCGTCACCTGCTCCAACAGGTCTTCCTTCTCGGTGAGGCCGTCGGACAGCACCAGCACGTGCTTGATGGCGGCCTCCTTGGCCGCCAGCACCCGGCGCCCTTCCACCATGGCCTTGCGGAGATCGGTGCCGCCGTCGGAAGTGAGGCTGGCGACGTCCTCGGCAATGTCCCCGGCGCCGCCCGCAGCGCGGAAGGGCACCACCCACTCCCAGTTGGAGTCGAACGCCAGGATGCCGACCTCGTCAGCGGGGTTGAGCAACTCCGCCGACGCCATGGTGGCGGCCTTGGCCAGGTCCAGCTTGGTGGTTCCGTAGGGACCGCTGCCCATGCTGCCGGACTTGTCCACTACGAAGAGCAGCGTCACGTGCGGCAGCTCCATGCGAGCGGGCGGACGCATCTCCACCGGCAACGTCCGCTCCAGCGGTGTCCGGTAGTAACCCCCCGCGCCGTAGCTGCGGGTCCCTCCCAGCACGATGAGGCCGCCGCCGAGGTCGCGTACGAACCGTTCGACGCGTTCCATCTTCACCTGCGCGAGCTGGTAGGCGGGGACGTTGTCCAGGATCAGCAGGTCGAAGCCCGACAACTCGGGCAGCGTGAGGTTGGCCCACGCCGGAGTCTTCTCCACCACCTCGTAACCCTGCACCCGCAGGGCCTCGGCCATGTAACGCCGTGAAGCGTCGGCGTCATGGAGGTAGAGGACGCGGGAGGGTCCCTTGACGCTGACGATGCCCTGCAGCAGGTTGTTCTCCGCCAGCACGTCGGCGGCCGCCTCCACCATCAGCTCGTAGGTGTGAGTGCCGCGACGCTCCACGCTGTCGGTGAAGCTGAGCCAGTTGGCGCCGGGCGTCAGCTCTCGCCGAATCGAGCGGACGACGCGCCCGTCGCGCAGCAGCGTCACCGCCGCCGAGGATGCCCGCGCGCTGGTGACGGCGGCCTTGATCTCGAAGGTCTCGCCGCTGTCCACCACCGAGGGGACGGTGAGCTCCGACAGATAGACCTCGTTCCGGCCCTCCGCGAGGCTCACCGGATACGGCCACACCGCCACTCCATGGGATCGCAGCATGTGCAGCACCCGTTCCACCGAGCCGCGGTTCTCGTTGGCGTCGGAGATGAGCAGGATACGGTTCTCACGTTCCTCGCTGAGCTCGCCCAAGGCGCCCTGAAGCGCGGCGCCGAGGTCGGTGGCGTCACGCTCCGGCGGCGGCGCCAGATCGCTCACGGGAAGCTCATCGGTGGGCAGGAACTCCCACTGCGGGCGGCGGGCGAAGGAAAACATGCCGAGCCGTACCTTCGGACCCACCAGCGCCCGGGCCTGCTCCAGGACGTCCGAGGCCCGGTCCCGGGCCTCCTCGCCGACGCTGTGGGAAAGGTCGACGGCCATGACCACGTCCAGCTCCGGGTCCTCGGCGAGAATCCGCGGGTTCACCAGGGCCACCACCAGCACCGCCATCGCGGGCACCCGCAGCCACAGGGGAATGAGCGACCGGCGGGTCCGGCAAACCACAACGCATTCCGCCAACAGCAGCACCAGCGCCAGCACCAGCAGCGCCGGCCAGAGGTCGAAGCGCGCGCCCGGGCCGCTCTCCACCGCCGGCGGCGCGGAGGCCGTCGCATCCGCGCGGTAGGACGGACGGATGCGGGACTCCTGCTCGCTGAACAGGTTCACCGCGAACTCGCCTTCTCCACGCTCGCCCTGGAAACGGTAGAAACCCACCTGCCCGGTGTCGGCGTAGGTGCCGGTGCGTTCCCGGACACGAACCGGGCGGCTCTCCCCGGAGGGGGCCACGAACACCAGCCGCTCCTCGTCCACGCCCACGTCCGCCACGAAGGGCAGGCCCGCCGCCACCTGGCTGGCGGGGAACTCCCGGGCCGTGGGCCGGAACCAGGAGAAGGCGTTGCGCATCAGCAACGGGAACGACACCCGGAACGGCAGGTCGGACTGGGTCAGGTCAAAGGCGAACACCAGGGCCTTGAGATCGCCGGATTCCACCGCGTGGATCAGCGGCCCGCGTCCGGACTCGGCCAGGGAAACGCCGCCGCCGTCCCCGACCAACTCCAGCGCATCCCGGACGTAGAGCCCGTCCAGGCTTACTCCCTTGGCCAGCGGGTGGTCGGAACCGGTGGAAACCAGTGCCGGCCGCCGTGTCCGCCCGGCGACGCGCAGGGGCAGGCCCTCGGCCACGGTGCGGATGAGAATGAAGTTGCCTCGGGCGAGGGGCGGAGCCGGCACCCGATCCAGCATCACCACGTCATAGGCCGCCACCTGCTCGGTCACGCGGTCCACGGGGATGCGGTCGATGCGCGCCAGGGTGACGTGGGGAAAGTACCGCAGCAGGCGTTCCAGGAACGGGTTGCCGGGACCCACGTACAGAATGCGCGTAGGGCGTTCCTCGGGAAAGGCCAGGAAGGCGCGGTTGTCGGTCTCCAGGTCGTCGTCAATGGCCAGCAGCGCGGTGGCGCGGCCGCGCAAGGGGCCGGGGATGCCGTAGATCAGCACTTCCCGGGCGAACGGCTCCAGGGACAGGAGCGCCCGGCTCACCACCCGGTCCGAGACCGTGACGATCAGGGGCGCGTGCACGGACCGCTCGGTGAAGTTCTGCACCACCACCATGGCCTCGTACTCGTCGGCCTCGCCGGCCACCCTGCGGAACTGGAACCCCAGGATTCCGATGTTGTCCGCCCCGCCCCGCACCTGCACGAGCTCCAGGTAGGATGCCGACAGCGGCAGCTCCTCGATGTCCTTGAAGGCGCCGTCGGTGATCACCACCACCCGATGCGGCCCCTGGCGCTTGAGGAACGTGTGCGCCAGGAGCACCGCCTCCTTCACCGGCGCCTCGGCGTCGGTGGCGGCCAATCCCTCCGCCGCCTGCCGCAGCCTGGCGCGATCCCGGGTGAAAGGCTGCACCACCTCGGGAGCGGCGCCGGCGGCGATGATCATCATCCGGTCGCGGCCTCCCAGTCCGTCGATCCGGCTTAGAAGCTCGTCGAGCGCCGCGCTCCAGCGCGAACCCGACTCCCCCGCCGCCTTCATGCTGGCGCTCACGTCCATCACCACCACCAGGTCGCGGCCGCCGCCGCCCACGCCCAGGAGCGCCGGCCCGGCCAGCGCGGCGATGACCGCGACGGCGGCCAGGAGCTGCAGGATCAGCGGCAGGTTCCGGCGCCAGAGCCAGCCCAGGCGCCGCCCGATGGGCCTCTCCCGCAGCACCTTCTCCAGCAGGAAGAGCGCGGTGACGGGCACCCGTGGGCCCCGCGGCCTGAGGCTGTTGAGCAGCAGGATGAGCGGGACGGCTCCCAGCAGGAAGAGAAAGGCCGCGGGAAAGAGCCACAGCATCGGAGGCTATCCTAGTGTCGCGTCCGGTCTGCTAGTCCGCGCCCGAGGAAGAAGGTGCGGGAGCGCGGTTCAAACCCGCCCGCGCCGGCTCCACGTCGTCGGCAGAGGCGGGCTCGTGCATGAGGTAACGCAGCACAAAGTCGTCGAAGGGGACGTCGCTGGTGGTGCGCCGGTAGTCCATCTGCCGGCCCTCGCAGAAGCGCTCCGCGCCGGCGAAGAAGTCCTCCGCTTCCCGGTGGAATCGGTCCGCCAGGTCCCGGTCGACAAAGACGCGGCGCTCCCGGCCGGTCTCGACGTCCACCAGCGACACGTCGCCCCCCGGATCCAGCCGCGTCTCGCCCTCCTTGAGCACGTGGACGAGCAGCACGTCGTGCCGCTTGCGCGCCAGCTCTTCCAGGGCGGCGCGGCACCCGGCGGCGTCCAACAGGTCACTGAACAGCACCACCAGCCCGGGCCGGGGATAGAGCCGCGTAAAGGTCTTTACCGAGGTCTCCAGGTCGGTGCGGCCGGCGCACGACAGCTCCGCGAGGAAGTTGAACAGGGAAAGCAGCTGACGCCGCGCCCTCGCCGGCGGCAACTGCGCGGTCAGGTCCTCGGCCAGGCCCGCCGCCCCCACCCGGTCGTGGGTCTTGAGGCCGATGTAGCCCAGCGCCGCGGCGACGTTCTTGGCGAAGTCCATCTTGGCGGGCGAGCCTTCCGCCATGGACAGGCTGGTGTCCAGCAGGAGGTAGACCGTGATCTCCTCCTCGGCGGTGAACACCTTGAGCAGCAGCCTCTCCAGGCGGCCGTACACGTTCCAGTCCACGTAGCGCAGGTCGTCGCCGCGGCTGTACTTGCGGTAGTCGGAGAACTCCAGGCTGAAGCCCTTGCGGATCGTGGGATGCTCCCCCCGCGCAATGCCCCAGCTCAAGCGCTTGGCCACCAGCCGCAGCTTGTCCAGCCGGGCCAGGAAGTCCGGCTCCAGGAATCGGTGCGCGTCGGCCTCGGCCATCAGGGCTGCACCTCCGGCACCTGCTCCACCACCTCCTCCAGGACCCTTTCCGGGGCGATGCCGGAGGCTTCGGCGGCGAGATTGAGGAGCAGCCGGTGACGCAGGCTCGGCATGAGGTCGCGGCGAATGTCCTCGAACGACACGTTGGGCCGGCCGGAAAGCAGCGCCCGGGCCTTGGCCGCCAGGATCAGCGCCTGCAGACCCCGGGGGCTGGCGCCGTACTGAACGTACTTCCGCGCCAGCTCGGTGCTGTGGTCGGTCTCCGAATGGGTCGCCATCACCAGCCTGACGGCGTAGTCCCGCACCGGACCGGCCAGCGGCACCGCCCGCACCGCCTCCCGCATCTCCAGCACCGACTCCGCCGCCAACACCTTGGCCAGCCCGCCGGAAGGCGCGGCCGTGGTCAGCTCCGCGATCCGTCCCATCTCGTCGTAGGAGGGGTAGCGGACGATGAGCTTGAAGAAGAAACGGTCCACCTGCGCCTCCGGGAGCGGATAGGTGCCCTCCATCTCGATGGGGTTCTGGGTGGCCAGGACCATGAACGGGCTGGGGATCGCGTGCGCCGCTCCGCCGGCGGTAACGCTCTGGTCCTGCATCGCCTCCAGCAGCGCCGACTGGGTCTTGGGAGTGGCCCGGTTGATCTCGTCCGCCAGCACGATGTTGGCGAACACCGGACCCGCCTCGAACTCGAACACCTTCCGCCCCGAGGCGTCCTCGTTGACCACGTTGGTGCCGGTAATGTCCGCCGGCATGAGGTCGGGAGTGAACTGGATGCGCGAGAAGCTCAGGTCCATGAGCTCTCCCAGCGAGCGCACCATCAAGGTCTTGCCCAGGCCGGGAACGCCCTCCAGCAGACAATGACCGCCGCACACCAGCGCGATGAAGATGCCTTCGATGAGCTCCTCGTGGCCCACCACCGCCTTGCGCATCTCGCCCCTGACTTCCTCGAACGCGTGCTGCGCGCTCTCCATGCGGTGCCGGACCCCGTCGATCGATGCTTCCGATGTCACTGCCATATCACTCCCGAGTGTCCCTTGGCCGGCGGCGCGGCCCGGACTCACGACTTCGGTCCCGTTCGCGTCACCCCCAGGGACAGGAAGTACTTCTTGATGGTTTCCTTGAACTCCGCCGGGATCTCCTCGGAGGAGAGTTCCGCCTCCACCTGCCGGCGGTACCGGACCACCACCTCCTCCTCGCCCACGGTGCTGTCGCCCGCGCGCGCCTCGCCCCTGAAACCGAATCCCCTACTCTTGCCCGGACCCAGCAGCCCTTCCAGGTGCGTACGCACGCGCGCCTGGAACCCGGGGTCAAAGGGCTCCTCCCCTCCCTTGCCGGGCTCGTTTCCCGGTTGCCGCCCCGCCGGCGGCGAGTTCTCCTCGGACCCCTCGGGGCGCCCGGGCCGGGTCGCCTCGGCCATGGACTCACCCGTCTCGTCGCCGAGCAGCAACTCGGTGAGGAACTGCCGGGTGCCCTCCAGCGAGCGGCGGTCCTGCTCCTGCCTGGCGTCCCGCTCCAACCGGTCGAGGAACTCCTGCACTTGCTGCTCGCTCATGTCCTCGGAGGCGCCGGGCCGCTGGTCGAGGGAAGACAGCCCCAGGGACTCCAGCAGATCGCTTCTGCTCTTCCCCTGAAACGCCTCCCCTGTCCTGCCGGCCTCCGAACGCCGCAGGTGTTCCCGCAACCGCTCCAGGGCCTTGTCGGAGAGCGCCGGCCATTCGAGCCCCGACCTGGCGGGCCATGACCGGGTCATGTCCTCCAGCACGTCCACCATGGCCGCCACCGACGCCTCAAGCCGCGACTTCTCGGGGCCGGCCTCGCCCAGTTGCCGCTCGGCCATCTCGCGCAAGGCCTCGGCCATGCGCCGGCTCTCGGCGAGGTCCTGCTCCCGAGCCTGCCGTTCCAGCTCCCGGGCATGCTCCTCGATCGCCTGGGCCATGAGCGACGGCGCCGACGCCGCCTGAGGAGCGCCGCCCGGCGGCAGCCACAACCCCGCCGCGGCCAACAACACCAGGAGCGGTCCGGCCAGCGCATGCCAGGTGAACCGGCGCCGGCAAAGCGGCTGCAGCGCCACTGCCGCGACCTTCTCCGCCGCTTCCTCCACCACCAGGGACTCCTCCGGACCGACCCGTCCTTCCGGCCGCTCCTCTGACCGGGACAGTATCTCCCACGCCGTCAGCACCCGCTCCTTGAGCTCCAGTCCGTCATCCACCTGCTTGAGCGAGCGGACGAACCCCTGTTCCCGCCACGGACGCAGCAGGAACACCGCCACCGCCGCCACCGCAAACACCAACGGCGCGAACCACAGGAGTCCGGCGTCCACGGCCGCCAGGGCCCGCGCCAGCACCACGGCGGCGGCCGCCAACGCGGTGTAGAAGAGGCTTTCCAGCAGCAGGCGCTCGCCGCGCTTGCGGCGCTCCCAGCGGCGCAGGCCGGCCAGCTTCTCCTTCAGGACCGCTCCCGGATCGTTCACGAATAGCCTTTCTGGACGCGTTTCAAGCCCCGCGTCAGGAACGCCAGGCCCATGGCAAACACCAGCCCCTGGAAGGCCCAGTGCACGAGGGCCGGAGGCCACGCCGGACCCCACGGCGGGGCCATGTCCAGCGTGCCGAGATGATAGAGCAGAAACGCCACCGGATTCAACGTCTGGGCCCACGCCCCGAACGCGCCGGAGATCAGGAAGAAGCAGACGAAGATCCAGCGGATGAAGACCCGGCGGCTGTCGGCCTTGCGCTCCCAGAAGGCCAAGCCGACGAGGCCCCAGATTCCGTAGCCCACGGCATACAGGAAGAGCATGGGCAGGGTGGAAGCCATGTCTTCAAGAGGCGCCCGGGCGATGGCGCCCGACCACGCCAGCAGCGGCGCCGCAAGGCCGAGGAGGATGAGCCCGTGGACCGCCAGGACGGAGAGCAACCCGCAGGCCACGGCGAAGACGCCGAGACGCTCCTCTTCGAGCCAGTGCCGCAGCGGCGAGAAGCGCCAGGCGAGGAACTCTAGACCGGCGAACCGAAGCGTCAGGTAGACGATCAGCAGCAGCGCGGCCACCACGGAGAACTTGAAAAGGAACGCCGGGCCGATCCAGAACCGCGCCTCGGCCGCCGGCAGCACCAGCGCCAGCACCTGAAGCGTACCGAGGATGGCCACGTACAGCAGGTAGGTCATGCAGGCTTGGCCCTCGTCCCAATAGACCGTCACAGCTTCCCGGAAAACCGGGTTCGTCCACGGCCTCACAGGTCCTCCTCCTCCCCGCCCAACGGGATCGGCACGCGGAACAGCTTGAAGTGGTGGGTCGCCACACGGGGGTCCTCCACCCGCAGCTCCGCCTCCTCTCCCCGTATCCAGCCGATGACGAAGGCCGTCTTGGGATCCGGGTCGCCGTCCGGGAATACCGAGCGCCGGAGCAGGACCTGGCGCACCTTTTCGTCAAACCAGACGTCCTCGGGCTGCGGTTCCTCCCTCTCCGCCTCCTCACCGGCGCCGCGGACCTCCGGCAGCTCGCGCCGCAGGCGGCCCCCCGGCGGAACGTCTCCCAACCGGTAGCCGCGCCCACCGATCAGCAGCCAGCACTCGGTAAGGCTGCCGGTGCCGCGGTTGGCGATGGCGATGCGGTAGGTCCGGCGCGAATGCTCCCACTCGACGGCGACCGGCGAAGGCCGGACGGCGCGAAGCCGGAACAGCGCCGTGTTCCATTCCGCGAGCGGAACGTGAACGAGGTTGCGCGGGCGCCCTTCCCGCAGCACCAGCGACGCCTCCGCTTCGCCGCCGGGCGCCGGCACCAGGTCGAGCTGGGTCAGGTCGCGGCCGAGGCTGAAGGAGAAATCCTTGTGGCGGGTCGCGAACAGGCCCACGTTGGAGTGCACCGGCGCCACATCCGACCACAGCGTCCCGTCCACCACCGTGGAAGAGATCAGGATTCCGTCCGGTGTGTGGCCGCCCCGGTCGAAGTACCAGTAACCGGCGAGCGCCCAGGCCAGCACGAGCCCCGCCGGCGCCAGGGCCAACGCGCGCCGGCGGACGCCGCCGGCCTTCCAGTAACGAAACCACAGCAGCAGCGAGCCGGCGTAGAGAGCCAGCGCCAGCAGCAGGGACAGCATCGGGGAACGCAGGCTGGAGAAGCCGAAGTCCTGGAGCAACCCGATGAACAACTGCAGGTTCCAGGCCGTCCACGGCTCCGTTTGCCGGGGAGGAGGTGCGCCCAAGGCCTCTCCGAAGAGCGCCGCAAGGCCCGTCCAATCCGATACCGGCGGCCGGCCCACATCCAGCGCCAGATAGACCACCCGGCCCTCGTCGTGGGGTTTCTCCACAAGGACGGGCGTGCCGCCCTCCGCCAGCAGGACGCGGCCGTCGGCGGTGGCCGCGGCGTCCTGAACCAGGACGTCCTCGAGCACGCCGCCGAACTGGGCCGACAGCTCCGGCAGGGCGTCCAGTCGCTTCAGGCCGGCCACCCTGACGGGCAGCAACGCGGCGGTGGCGGGATCCTGATACAGGGCGAAGTGGGCGCCGCCCAACACCACCAGGATCCCGCCCGCGGATAGCCAGTGCGTCAGCGCGCCCCGCTGTGCCCTGGACAACCCCCGCAGAGACTGCTCGTAGAGCATGACGCTCCAGACGCCGCCGAAAGCTCTGGGGTCTTCCGGAAGATCGCTGAGGGCCACGGAGACGACGGGCACCGGGGTCTGGTAGGAAAGCGGGATGGCGGGTGCGACGTTGCTCCGGGTAAGCAGGAGAATCAGCGGCTGGCCGGTGAAGCGGCCGCGCAGGCTGACCGCGGTTTCATGCTTTCGGCCGCCGCCGGTAAAACGCAGGACCAGCGGCTGCGCCACCGAGTCCGGATCGACGGTGACGTAGACGACCTTGCGCGCATGGGTCGAGAGAAAGACGTCGCGGCGTTGGATGAACGAGTAGGGCTCCATGCCCCGGGTGGGGCCGCCGCGGGCCTCCACGACCTCCAGGACGCCGCGGACGGCCACCCCGGAGTTGACCAGCTCGATGCGCACCGGCAAGGGCTCGCCGAGCCGAAAGATACCTCCGAAACCCGGTTGAGCCTTTATCGAGACCTGGGCCGGAGCCTCACCGGAAACGAAGAGCGCCAAGGCCACGAGAACGGCGGCCCACCCCGTTGGTCCCGGGTGTAGCAAAGCGCCGGCGGAGCGAAGTCGAAGGAGGCTATTCGATGAAAGAGACGTCCAGTACCTCGAAGTTCCGCACGCCCGCGGGCGTACGCACCTCCACCAGGTCACCCACCCGGCGGCCGATCAGGGACCGCGCCACCGGGGAACCCAGGGAAATCCGCCCTTCCCTGGGCTCCGACTCGTGCTCGCCGACGATCTTGTAGATGACGTTCTCGTCGGTGTCGTCGTCCACCAGTTTGACGGTGGCGCCGAATACGATCTTGTCGCCGGAGAGCTTGGATACGTCGATGACCTGAGCCCGCGCGATCTTGTCCTCGACCTCGCGAATCTGGACATCGAGCAGCGACTGGCGATCCTTGGCCGCGTGAAACTCCGCGTTCTCCGACAGGTCGCCGTGGGCCCTGGCTTCCTCGATGTCGCGAACATTCTTGGGACGCTCAACGGATTTGAGACGCTGGAGATCCTCCAGCAATTGCTGATGCCCCTGCGCCGTCATCGGCACGGGGCCGTCATTGTCTGCCATCAAACTGCACCTCTGAAAAATATCCGGGCAAGCCGAGTTGCCCCCGCCTGCCCGTGGAATTCAACCGGTGGGAAGTGTAACACCGGGCGGCGAGAAAGCAAAGTTTGGGGATCACGGGTCAAGGCCCCCCGGGACGCCGGAGCGCGGAGGCGCGGGAGGGCCCGGGGGGGGGCGCCGGGGGCCCGGGGGGGGGGCGCCCCCCGGGGGCGCCGGAGGGCAGACCCAACGTCGTCCCAGGGGCCTGATCCGGGCTCCTGACGTGGCGGTGCGAGGTCATGCCGGGCTTGACCCGTAATTTGGAGGGGAGGGGGAGGGTGCCGCGAGGGACGCCGGTTAAAGTACGAAGCGAGGACGAGGGTATGTGCTGGCGTACGCGTTGTTGGTTCAGGTGTCGCGCGGGGGGTTGGGCCAGGAGCGTTTGCCGGGGCCGAAGACGTGGCAGGCGGTGCCGTGGCCGCCGAGGGAGAAGTCGAGCTCGGGTTCCACCTCCGTGCAGACCTGCTCGCGGAAGGGGCAGCGGGGGTGGAAGTTGCACCCGGTCGGGGGGTTGACGGGGCTGGGGACGTCGCCCTCGAGCACCATGCGGTCCTTCTTGGGATTGGGGTCGGGCATGGGCACGGCGGACAGCAGGGCGCGGGTGTAGGGGTGGCGGGCGTCGGTGTAGATGGCCGCGCTGGGGGCGATCTCGACGATCTTGCCGAGGTACATGATGGCCACTCGGTGGCTGACGTGCTCCACCACCCTCAAGTCGTGGGAGATGAAGAAGAACGTGAGGCTCATGCTCTCCTGCAGCTCCTGCAGGAGATTGATGATCTGGGCCTGGATCGACACGTCCAGCGACGATACGGGCTCGTCCGCGACGATGAACTTGGGCGACACCGCCAGGGCCCGAGCGATGCCGATGCGCTGGCGCTGGCCGCCGCTGAACTCGTGCGGGTAGCGGTCGTAGTGGTCGTCGCGCAGGCCGACCTTGTCGAGCAGCGCCATGACCTGCTCCTTGCGGTCGCCGCCGGACGCCATGCGATGGATCTTGAGACCCTCGCCGATGATCTCGCCGACCCTCATGCGGGGATTCAGCGAGGCGTAGGGATCCTGGAAGATGATCTGCATGCGCCTGCGCAGGTCGCGCATCTCGGCGCTGGAGATCCTCATGATGTCCCTGTCCTCGAACAGGATCTCGCCGTCGGTGGGCTCGATGAGCCGGAGGATCGTGCGGCCCAGCGTCGACTTGCCGCAGCCGGACTCGCCCACCACGCCCAGGGTCTCCCCCTCCTCCACCGTCAGGCTGACGCCGTCCACGGCCTTGACGTCACCCTTGCGCCGGGCGAGCAGTCCTTCCTCTACCGGGAAGTACTTCTTCAGGTTTCTGATTTCGAGCAGGCTCATGGGATCGATGGTCGGTGGGAGGCAGTGCGCTAATTGGTCCGGTAGCACGCCACCCACTGGTTGCGGCCCTTTTCCTCCAGAGTGGGCTCATGGCCCTCGCAGATTCCCGTCGCCTTGAAGCAGCGGTCCCGGAAGCGGCATCCGCTGGGCAGGTCCAGCGGACTCGGCACGACGCCCGGGATGGCGTCGAGACGCCGCTTGCTGGTGCCGCTGGGCAGCGAGTTCAGCAGGCCGATGGTGTACGGGTGCAGGGGCTTGCTGAAGATCACCTCGGGCTTGGCGCGCTCGACCATCCGGCCGGCGTACATGATGGCCACCTCGTCCGCCTGCTCCGCCACCACCCCGAGGTCGTGGGTGATGAGCAGCAAGGCCATGCCGAGCTGGTCCTGGAGCTCGCCCATCAATTCCAGGATCTGCGCCTGGATGGTGACGTCCAGGGCCGTGGTCGGCTCGTCGGCGATGAGCAGGCTCGGGTTGCACGACAGCGCCATGGCGATCATCACGCGCTGGCGCATGCCGCCGCTCATCTGGTGCGGGTAGTCGTTGACCCGGAGCTCCGGATCGGCGATCTTCACCAGCCGAAGCATCTCGACGGCCTTCTCCTTCGCCTCCCGGCGCGTGACCTTCTGGTGGAGGCGGATGGCCTCCATGATCTGGTCGCCGACGGTGAACACCGGGTTCAACGAGGTCATGGGCTCCTGGAACACCATGGAGATCTCGTTGCCGCGGATCTGCCGCATCTCCTCGTCCTGCAGCTTCAGGAGATCCTGCCCGCGATAGAGGACCTCGCCTTCCGCCACTCGTCCGGGCGGGTTGGGGATCAGTCGCATGACGGAAAGGGCCGTCACGCTCTTGCCGCAGCCCGACTCGCCCACGAGCCCCAGGGTCTTGCCCGCCTCGATGCTGAGGTTCAGTCCGTCCACGGCCGGAAACTCGCCGTCGGAGGTCACGAACGAGGTGTGAAGATTCTTGATTTCGAGCAGTGTCGCCATGCCCCGCGGCCGCTCCCTGCCAAACACGCCTATCGGACCCGCACGCGCGCAATGTACCAAAAAACGGCAGGGGTGCAAACGAAATCGGAGCCGGTCGACCACACCGGCCGCGACTTCCTTGATAGGCCGGATGAATCCTGTTAGACGCGAACCCTGGTGTCCCGTCTCACGAATGGATGCCAGGGCCTCACGCTCCCGCTAGTGTCCTGTCCGGTTAATTCGCATGATAATATGCGGAGGATTTTTCGTTGTCGGCAAGGCGCGATGACGAGTGGGGGCGC
>JAPPHF010000045.1 GCA_028821115.1 Deltaproteobacteria bacterium
GACCAGCAGCTCCCGCGCGGCGCATGGCGATGATGATGCCGATGCTGCCGCCGACCAGCGCGCCGGCGAATGCGCCTTCCGGGAGTTCGCCGGCGAGGAGGTAGCCGGCGGCTGCGGCTAGGGTTGCGCCCAGCAGGGTGCCTACTGCAATTTGTGTCAGTGGTTGTTGCATGAAGAGATTGACCTTCTAGTCCGAAATTACACACGCCTGCAAACTATCTAGAGATGCCACGGGCGTACTATTTTTGTGAATTCGATTACTTCGTGTGTATTTAGTCCTATGTGACTGATTCCGGCATCAATTTCGGCAATTATGGCGGATTTTATTTCAGATCGGTTATCTGCATCGTCTTTTGTTTTGACAGCTTCTTCAATTGCGTCCTTTACGGAGAATGCTAGAGTTTCGGCCTCTTTAATTATGTTGACGGCGCGTTTGCGATCTCTTTTCATTTCGGGTTCTCTGATTTTACTCGCCTTCTTTATTATTTTCCCCTTACGGGTCAAGATATTGATTACACTTGCAACATAATGCTTGTATTCAGCCTGATTCGCCCTAGCAAGTTGTGCTTTCCACTTCGCTTCAAGACCGGAATTTAATTCTTCAAGGTGGGCAATACGTTGTGATGCAATAAAAATACTGTGATTTTTTTGTTCCAGTGTCTTTTCAAGTCTTTCTTTCTGTTTCGCACCAAACTTGTCACCTTGGTGTGACTTCTCCAGTTCCAAACTAAGGTTTTCGTTCTCTTGGGTGAGGCGATTGATTGCAAGGAAATAATCTTTACGTTGTGTCTCGATTCTAGCTTTCTGCTGAGACGCAATTTTGACAGATTTCTGTGCTTTTCGTAGTTCAGCTTCGACTTCCATTCGTAACGCAGATTCATGCTCCAGCTCTATCCGAGCTTCCACAAGTTGTGCTTCGAGATCCGCTATGCGTTGAGCATCCGCCCCATCAGTTTGTCTAGCCTGCTTCAGTTCATCTTCAAGATTGCTTATTCTTCGTGAGAGGCGCTTAACATCACGACGCGCTCCTTCCAACTGTGCTTCAACCTCAGTCTTGCGAGGCGTTTCTTGGGATAGCTTTCTTTCCGCTTCCTCGAGTTTTGCCCCTAATTCGGCTATCTTCTGGTCAACAGCGTTTTCATCTTGCTGTGCCAACCTTAATTTGCCTTCGAGTTCCTTGATCTTTCCATCCAGACGCTTTACATTCTTGCGCTCTGAATCGAGCAATTTCTCAAGTTCTGAAACCTTCTTGATATCAACAAGGTCATTTTGCTGTGCTAGCCTAAGTTGCTCCTTATGTTCGGCTAACTCATTTGACAGACGCTTATAGTCACGGCGCGATATCTTCAGTTGTTTCACTAATTCGGCGTTTTGTTGCGCTTCCGTTCTTGTATTGCGTTGTGCTTCATCCAGTTGTAATTCGAGCGCGTCTATGTGATCGGATGCCCTCTCCTGGCTTTCCTTCGTCTGATTCAATTCTTCCTCAAGTTCGTACCTATACCGTGCTTCTGCTTCGGCACTCTTGGAAACTACTTTCAATTGCGCTTCAATTTCGTCTTTTTGTCTGGCGCTGGCAGCGTTTATCTTCTGGGTATGTTCGAGTTGTGTTTTGACATCTCGGTTGATTAGCAATAAGCCTGTCGATGTTGCCAATAAAACTAGAATTAAAGCTTCCATAAATGTCCTCACTTCTACTCTCAGAGCACGGACGCAGACTGATTTGATTTGATACGCCCGTGCAATATTCGCAACCTTAGCTGTTGGCGACCAATGCCTGATTGATGATATAGTTTATCGTCGCTCTCTTGTTTTGATTCCGACTGACAACTGTAGAGTCGCCCGGAATTAGCATGCTTGACTTCAAAAGGATGCACTCCTCTGATTCCACATTGAAATCTGAGCATCTTATCCAGTCGGCCAATTCATACAAAGGCCGCCTGCGGATCTGCCACTCATAGAAGCAACCAGCCATTACTTCCAAGACAGGAACGCTGAATGACACATATTTTGCACGATGCATTGCGACGTAGTTTTCTTCCAAATCGGAAGAAAGTAGGTCTTCAAATTCCTCCCGAGCAATTGGTAGAAACTCGTCAGCCCACGATATACCGG
>JAPPHF010000053.1 GCA_028821115.1 Deltaproteobacteria bacterium
CCTGGACCATCCGCTGCTGGAGCTCAACAAGCTGCTGCTGGACGAGATGAAGGAGCTGGCGGACTTGGGTGTGTACGTGGGCACCTACTGCCAGCCTATGATCCCGAGCCTCTATCAGCCGGTGGCCGACCCCATGGAGACCGTCAAGACCATCGCCGAGATCGGTCCCGAGCGCTGCATCATCGGCAGCGACTTCGGCCAGGTGCTGCATCTCAAGGCCGTCGACGGCATGCGCGTGTTCATCCGCGCGCTGCTGGGCTTCGGCATCACCAAGGAGCAGATCTCCATCATGCTCAAGGATAATCCGGCCAAGCTCATGTGGCTGGATGACTGAAAGCGAATCGAGAAGGAGTGGACGGAAATGGCTGAACCACTGAACCGGCACAGCCGGACCATCACCCAGGGGCCGGACCGGGCGCCGTCGCGCGCCATGCTCAAGGCGGTGGGGCTGACCGACGAGGACCTCAATAAGCCGCTGGTGGGCATCGCCAATACCTGGATCGAGGTCATGCCGTGCAACTTCCACCTGCGCCGTCTCTCTGCCAGGGTGAAGGAGGGGGTGCGTGCCGCCGGCGGAACGCCCATCGAGTTCAACACCGTGGCGGTATCCGACGGCGTCTCCATGGGCACCGAGGGGATGAAGGCGTCGCTCATCAGCCGCGAGGTCATCGCCGACTCCATCGAGCTGGTGACCCGCGGGCACCTGTTCGACGCGGTGGTGGCGCTGTCGGGTTGCGACAAGACCATCCCGGGCACGGTCATGGCGCTGGCGCGGCTGGACCTGCCGTCGCTGATGCTCTACGGCGGCTCCATCATGCCGGGGCGGTTCCAGGGCCGCGACGTGACCATCCAGGACGTGTTCGAAGGGGTCGGCGCCCACGCGGCCAAGAAGATGACCGACGCGGAGCTGCTGGACCTGGAAAGCAACGCCTGTCCGGGTCCGGGCGCGTGCGGCGGCCAGTTCACCGCCAACACCATGGCCACCGCCTTCGAGATCCTGGGGATCTCCCCCATCGGCAGCGCCAGCGTGCCCGCCATGGACGACAGCAAGGACGACGTCGCCTACCGCGTCGGCGAGATGGTCATGGAACTGGTGCGCAAGAACCTCACCGCGCGGCAGGTCATCACCCGCGCGGCGCTGGAGAACGCCGTCGCCTCCATCGCTGCCACCGGCGGTTCCACCAACGGCGTGCTGCACCTGCTGGGCGTGGCGCGCGAGGCCGAGGTGGACCTGCGCCTCGACGACTTCGACCGCATCAGCTCCAACACCCCGCTCATCGCCGACCTGAAGCCCGGCGGCCGCTTCGTGGCCAACGACCTTTACCGCGCGGGCGGCATCCCGCTGGTGGCGCGCCGCCTGCTGGACGCGGGCAAGATCGACGGCGGTTGCCTGACCGTCACCGGGAAGACCATCGGCGAGGAGGTCCGCGACGCGGAGGAGACGCCGGGTCAGGAGGTTGTGCTGCCGGTGTCCGAGCCGCTGAAGCCCACGGGCGGGCTGGTGATCCTCAGGGGCAACCTGGCCCCCGAGGGCTGCGTGGTCAAGGTGGCCGGCCACGAGCGCACGCGCCACAGCGGGCCGGCACGGGTGTTCGACCGCGAAGAAGACTCCTTCAAGGCGGTGCAGCAGGGCGAGATCAAGGCGGGCGACGTGGTGGTGATCCGCTACGAGGGCCCCATGGGCGGTCCGGGCATGCGCGAGATGCTGGGGGTCACCGCCGCGCTGGTGGGCGCCGGTCTGGGCGAATCCGTGGCGCTCCTCACCGACGGCCGCTTCTCCGGCGCCACCCATGGCCTCATGGCCGGCCACGTGGCCCCCGAGGCCGCCCGCGGCGGCCCCATCGCCGCGGTGCGGGACGGCGACACCATCACCTTCGACGTCGACGCCCGGCGCCTCGACGTCGAGATCTCCGAGGAGGAGATGGACAAGCGCCTGCGCCAGTGGCAGGCGCCGCCGCCGCGCTACGCCAGCGGCGTCATGGCCAAGTATGCGCGGCTGGTGTCGTCGGCGTCGGAGGGCGCGGTAACGAGGTAATTCGAGATTCAAACCGAGGAGGTTGCCATGGCCAAGTACAACAAGATGTCCATGCCCCTGAAGGACGTGAA
>JAPPHF010000040.1:0-18034 GCA_028821115.1 Deltaproteobacteria bacterium
AGGGCGGGTACCACGCGAGGAAGAGCAACGCAGCCGACGGCGAAAAAGACCAGCAAATTATGCCAGGAAATCATGGGACGCGACACTAAAGACACTGTGCTCACTTCCCCTCCAGGTGGGTGAGGATGTGTCCGAGCTTGTCGCGCTTGGTCCGCAGGTAGCGGGCGTTGCCGTCGTTGGGCTGGATTTCCAACGGCACGCGTTCGCTCACCGACAGGCCGTAGCCCTCGAGGCTGACGATCTTGCGCGGGTTGTTGGTCAGCAGGCGCAGGCGCTGGATGCCGAGATTCCGCAGGATCTCCGCCGCCACGCCGTAGTCGCGCAGGTCCACGCCGAACCCCAGTTCCAGGTTCGCCTCGGCGGTGTCGCGCCCCTGGTCCTGCAGCGCGTACGCCTTGATCTTGTTGGTCAGGCCGATGCCGCGCCCTTCCTGGTGCATATACACGATGGCGCCGCACTCCTCCTCGTCGATGATACGGATGGCCGCGCGCAACTGGTCGCCGCAGTCGCACCGTTCCGACGACAAGACGTCGCCGGTCAGGCACTCGGAATGCACCCGCACCAGGACGTTGTCGCGGCCGCCCACGTCTCCTTTCACCAAGGCCATGTGCTCGAACGGATCAAGGCTCGTGCGGTAGAGAATCGCCTTGAAGGACCTGCCGTGAATGCTCGGGAAGTCTTCCTCCCACACCTTGCGTATGGTCGCTTCGTAGCGCAGACGGTGGGCGACGAGGTCCACGATGGACACCATCGGCAGATCGTGCGCGCCAGCGAATTCCCGGAGCTGAGCCCCGACGGCGATGGCGCCGTCCTCGGTCAGCACCTGACAGAACGCCGCCGCCGGCTGAAGGCCCGACAGCGTTGCCAGATCCACCACCGCCTCGACCGCGCCCGCCCTGGCTAGCACACCCCCCTGACTGGCTTGCACCGGCAACACGTTGCCCGGCATCACGAAATCGCGAGAACCCGCGTCCGGGCGGACACACGCGCGGATGGTATCGGCCCTGCCGGCGGCGGACACCTCCAGACCCAGAGCCGAGTTGGCGCCCACGGGAGCGCCGACCGGGGCGTGACCCGGAACCAGGTTGGCGGGTTCCTCGGCACGGAACCCCAAGCGCTGCATGTACGAAGGGTGAAGCGCCAGATAGAGAACGCCCCGGGCATGGCGCAGCATGGAATTGATCGACTCGGGCGTCACCTTCTCCGCTGGGACGAACACGAAGCCCACGCCGTCGTCGCTTGGCTCGTCGACAAGCAGGACCGAGCGCCCCTGACGGAGTTTTTCCGGGATTTCTTCGATGGGAGTCAGAGACATGGAGGTTTCGGGCCGCCGTTCACATCACCAGGTGCGCGACGGAGTGCGATAGGCCTTCACGAATTGCAGGACATACTTGCCGATGATGTCGGCTTCGAGGTTGACTCTATCACCAACACCCCGGCTCTGCAAATTCGTGTGCGCCAGCGTGAAGGGTATGATCGCCACCGAAAACGAGCGTGAGGTGCACTCGTTCACGGTCAGGCTGATGCCGTCCACGGCAACCGAACCCTTGGGCACCAACAGGCGACCGACGGCCGCGGGCGCGCGGAAGCGGAAGGAGGTGAAGTCGCCGCTCGGCTCCACACGGCTGATCTGTCCCACGGCATCGACGTGTCCCGTGACCATGTGTCCGCCGAGCCGGTCGTTGACCTGAAGCGGCCGCTCCAGGTTGATGCGGTCGCCCTCGCGCAGGTCCGCCAGGTTCGTGCGCTTCAAAGTCTCGGGAGAAACGTCCACCGAAAGCCGCCGGCCGGCCTTCTTGACCACCGTCAGGCAGCAGCCGTTCACCGCGATACTGTCGCCCAGCGAGATCTCCTTCCCGGGCAGCGCGGTCTCGAAGGTGAGTTCCCCTCCCTCGGGCTCGGCGCGCCAGCGGCGCACCCGGCCCACATCCTCGATGAGTCCGGTGAACATGCTTCCCTCACAGATACGCCGATAACAGGATGTCCTCGCCGACGCGCCGGATCGCCGGTCCACTCAGGTGCGGGGTCTGGCGCATGCGCTCGATGCCGAGGCCGCCAACCATGGGCAGGCCCTCCGCGCCGATGAACTTGGGGGCGTAGAAACACAGGACCTTGTCCACGGCCTTTTCCGAGACGGCGCGAGCCGCGGTCACGGCGCCGCCTTCCACCAGGACGCTGAGCACGCCGGCGCGGGCGAGCTTGCGCAGCACCCGCCGGAACGAGACGCGGCCGCGGTCCGCCGGGAAGCGCCATACCTGCACCCCGAGGTCCTCCAGACGCTTCCGGCGGTCCGCCGGCGCGTCGTTACGGGTGACCAGCACCGTCTTCTCGGGGTGCGGCTGGGTCACCACCTTGGCGGTCAAGGGCGTGCGCAGGCGGCCGTCCAGCACGACGCGCAACGGGTCGCGCCCTCCCGGCAGGCGACAGGTAAGCTGCGGGTCATCGGCGAGAACGGTGCCCGAGCCCACCAGGACGGCGTCCAGCTCGTTGCGCAGCCGGTGCACGTAGCGGCGCGCCGCCGGACCGGTGACCCAGCGGGAGTCCCCGGTGGCGGTGGCGATGCGGCCGTCCAGGGAGGCGGCCAGCTTGAGGGTGACGAAGGGCAGTCCGCGAGTGACGTGCTTGACGAAGGCCTCGTTGAGCCGCCGGCAGTCATCCTCCCGCACCGGCACATCCACGCGAATCCCCGCGTCCCTCAGCGCCTTTACGCCGCCGCCCGCCACGGCCGGGTTGGGGTCGATCATGCCCGCAACCACCCGCCGGATACCGGCCTCGATGACGGCGCGGACGCACGGGGCCGTGCGTCCGAAGTGGCTGCACGGCTCCAGGTTCACGTAGAGGGTGGCGCCCCGGGCCGCCGTGCCGGCTTCGCGAAGCGCCACCACCTCGGCGTGTTCCGTGCCGGCGCGGGCGTGATGGCCGCGCCCCACGACGCGGTCCTGCCGCACCACGACCGCGCCCACCATGGGATTCGGACTGGTCCTGCCCGCCGCCCGGCGCGCCAGCCTCAGGGCCGTGCCCATGTATTGCCGATCGCGCTGCTCGGAAACGTCCATGCCTGTGCGGAGAATTCCCGTGGCCGTGAATCACCCGCAACCCCTGTCATCCCGATCCGCTTCCGGAGGGACCAGGCGTCGCGGGACCGTCCGCGCGCGCGGACTTCCGGCGCGCCTTGCGCGGCGACTTGGGCGCGGCGCGGTTCGTCCGCTGGTTGAGGAGGTCCTCCAGCTCGGCCATGAACTCGTTGAGGTCCTTGAAGGAACGGTACACCGAGGCGAAGCGGACGTAGGCCACCGCATCGGCGTCGTGCAACTCGCGCATGGCCGCCTCGCCGATGATGGAACCCGGCACCTCCTTCTCGCCCCGTTCCTGGACGCCGCGCTCGATGCGGTCGGCCATGGCCTCGATGGCATCCATGCTGACGGGGCGTTTCTGGCAGGCGCGTTTCAGGCCGTTGATAATCTTGAGCCGGTCGAAGGTCTCGCGGCGCCCGTCCTTCTTCACCACCATGGGCATGGCTTCCTCCACGCGCTCGTAGGTGGTGAAGCGGCGCGAGCAGGCGATGCATTCCCGGCGCCGCCGGATCATCTCGCCGTCTTTTCCGAGACGGGAATCGATGACGTGGTTATTGGACTGACGGCAAAAAGGGCATTTCATGGGACCGGGCCACGGCGGTCCGGGCTGTCACGCCGCCGCTGTCGTGTTCCTTCGGTAGACGGGAAAGCGCTCGCACAACTCCCGCACCTCGGCGGCGATGGCGTCGAGGCCGTCTTCGTCCCCTACCAGGGCCAGCGCGCGCTGGATCAGTCCCGCGATCACGCGCATCTCCGGCTCCTTCATGCCGCGGGTGGTGACGGCCGGGGTGCCGATACGCACGCCGCTTGTCACGAACGGGGAACGGGTCTCGAAGGGCACGGTGTTGCGGTTCGCGGTGATCCCGGCGCGCTCCAGCGTCTCCTGCGCCAGCTTTCCGGTGAGCTCCGAGTCGCGCAGGTCCATGAGCATGAGGTGATTGTCGGTACCGCCCGACACCAGACGAAAACCCTGGTCCGCCAAACCCCCGGCCAGGGCCTTGGCGTTGGCGACGATCTGCCGCTGGTAGCTCGCGAACTCCGGGGTGGCCGCTTCCTTCAGGGCCACCGCCTTGGCGGCGATGACGTGCATGAGCGGGCCTCCCTGCATGCCGGGGAAGACGCGGCTGTTGAGCGCCTTGGCGTGCTCTTCCTTGCAGAGGATCATCCCGCCGCGGGCGCCGCGCAGGGTCTTGTGCGTGGTCGTCGTCACGAAATCCGCATGGGGGACCGGGCTCGGGTGGCAGCCGGCGGCGACCAGGCCGGCGATGTGTGCGATGTCCACCATCAGCAACGCTCCCACGTCGTCGGCGATGGCGCGGAACCTTTCGTAGTCTATCGTCCGCGGATAGGCGCTCGCTCCCGCCACGATGAGCCGCGGGCGGTGCTCCCGCGCCAACTCGGCCAGGGCGTCGTAGTCGATGGTCTCCGTTTCCTCCGACACGCCGTAGGGCACCACGTTGTACAGGCGTCCGGAGAAGTTAACCGGACTTCCCATGGACAGGTGGCCGCCGTGCGAGAGATCCATTCCGAGGTAGGTGTCGCCGGGGTTCAGGACCGCAAAGTAGACCGCCATGTTGGCTTGGGTACCCGAGTGCGGCTGGACGTTCACGTGCTCCGCGCCGAAGAGGTCCCGGGCTCGCTCTACTGCGAGGCGCTCCACCACGTCCACGTGCTCGCAACCGCCGTAGTAGCGTCTGCCGGGATAGCCCTCGGCGTACTTGTTGGTCATGAGCGAGCCCTGGGCTTCCATAACGGCCACACTCACGATGTTCTCGGAAGCGATCAGCTCCAGGGTGGATTCCTGCCGTTCGCCCTCGTTGCAAATCGCCTCGAAGACTTCCGGGTCGACTTGCTCCAGGCTGTCGTTGATCATCGGTGGCTTTCGATGTAGTCGATCACGTCCTGCACCGTCTTGATCTTTTCGGCGTCTTCGTCGGAGATCTCCATCTCGTACTCCTCCTCCAACGCCATGACCAGCTCGACGATGTCCAGGGAATCGGCGCCCAGGTCCTCGATGAACGAAGCTTCGGGACTGACTTCAGCGTCGCTCACTCCCAGTTGCTCGCATATGATCGCCTTGACCCTAGCCTCGACGTCCGTTGCCATACTGTACCTCCTGTCTCGTGTCTCACCAGTGCTGCGTCATCCTCACATGTACAGGCCGCCGTTGACGGCGATGGTCTGTCCGGTGATGTATCCGGCTCCGGGACCCACCAGAAACGCCACCGTCCGGGCTACGTCGTCGCCGCTCCCGAACCGGCCCAGGGGAATCGCGTCAAGATACTTGCTCCGGGTGTCCTCGTCCAGCGCGGCGGTCATTTCCGTTTCGATGAAACCGGGGGCCACGGCGTTGACGGTGATGCCGCGCGGCGCCAGCTCCCGGGCCATGGACTTGGTGAATCCCACGATGCCCGCCTTGGTGGCGGCGTACACGGCCTGACCGGCGTTGCCCATCTGTCCGGTCACCGAGGTCAGGTTGACGATCCGGCCGTATCGCTGCCGGACCATCCTCCTGCTGGCCGCCTTGGTGCAGTGGAAAATACCCCGGAGGTTGACGTCGATGATCCGGTCCCAATCGGGGGCCGGTTGGCGCATCAGCAAACCGTCGATGGTGATCCCCGCATTGTTCACTAAAATATCAACTTTCTCATGCTGGTCAACGACCTGCTTGAAGGCATCCTCGACCTGATCCTGGCTTGCGACGTCGAACGGCAGCAGTTCGGCGCTGCCGTTCGCGGCCAGCACCTGCTCCAGCACCTCCCGCGCGGCCTCCGCGCTCTCCCGGTAGTTGATGATCACGCTGGCGCCCAGACCCGCCAGGCGCAGGACAATCTCCCGTCCGATGCCCCGGCTGCCGCCGGTGACCAGCGCGACCCTGTCCGCCAGCGCTCCCGCAGCCATGGTCAGGCCTCCGCCTCCGCCCCGAGCGTCTCCAGATCCTCGGGCTTTTCCATGTTGGACGTGCTGATGCTCCGGTCGATGCGCCTGACGAGGCCGGACAGGACCCTTCCCGGGCCCAGCTCGATGACCCGTTCGCAGCCAAGTCCGGCCAGGGCCCTGACGGATTCCTCCCACCGCACCGGCGCCACCACCTGCTCCGCCAGAAGAGTCTTGACCCGTCCGGGATCGGCGTTCAGGGCCGCCTCCACGTTGGTGACGACTCCCATCCGCAGCGGCCCCACCTCGACGCCCTCCAGCACGTCCCGCAAACCTTCCGCAGCCGGCGTCATCAACGCGCAGTGAAAAGGGGCGCTCACCGCCAGCTCCACCACCCTCCTGGCGCCCCGGTCCCGGGCCAACCGCACCGCCCGCCGGACAGCCTCCCGGGCGCCGGAAACGACCACCTGACCGCCACCGTTAAGGTTCGCCGGAGCCACCACCTCACCCCGCGCCGCCTCCTCGCAGAGATCGCGGACCGCCGCCTCCTCGAGACCGAGAACCGCGGCCATGCCTCCTTCTCCCTCCGGCACCGCCTGCTGCATCAGCCAGCCACGCTGCCGCACCACCCGGACCGCATCCGCCAGCCTGAGCGCCCCCGTGCACACCAAGGCGCTGTACTCGCCGAGGCTGTGTCCCGCCACCCAGGAGGGCTCGATTCCAACCCGGGCTTCCAGCACCCGCAGGGCCGCCACCGACACCGTCAGGATCGCCGGCTGGGTATGTTCGGTCCGGTTCAGCTCGGCGTCCGGGCCGCCGAAACACAGCCCGCGGAGGCTGAGTCCCAACGCCTCCTCCGCCTCGTCGAAGACGGCTCCCGCCTCCGGGAAACGGTCGCACAGGGCCTGTCCCATACCTACGTACTGCGAACCCTGCCCGGGAAAAACGAATGCAATTCGGTTGCCGTCCGTCATTCGTCGCGGTTTCCCAACGCGTTCACGATGTAGCCGTTGATGTCCTGCGAGACGGCTTCGGCCGCGACCCGGACGGCGTTCTTGATGGCCTCGGCCGAGGAGCCTCCGTGAGCGACGATGGCGACGCCGTTCAAGCCCATCAAGGGCGCTCCGCCGTAGTGCGCATAGTCCAGACGGTCGTAGGCGCGCCCGATGGCCCCCCGGCACAACAGGTAACCCAGGCGGCTCAGGAGGCTGCTCCGGAAGGCGCCCTTCAGCACCGAGGAAACGAACTGTCCGAGTCCTTCCATGGTCTTCAACGCCACGTTGCCGGTGAAACCGTCACACACAACCACGTTCACCCGTCCGTTGGTGATGTCGCGCCCTTCCACGTGGCCCATGAAGTCCAAGTCCGTGGAGCGCAGCTCCTGGATCGCCTCGCGCGTGAGGTCGGTGCCCTTGCCGTCTTCCTCCCCGTTGCTCAGGACGCCCACGCGAGGAGTCGCGATACCCAGGATCTTGTCCGCGTAGATGGCGCCCATGTGAGCGAACTGGACGAGTTGCCGCGCCTTGCACTCCGTGTTGGCGCCGCCGTCCAGAAGGACCGTCCCCCCGGACACAGAGGGGGTCACCGTGAGGATCGCCGGCCGGTCCACCCCGGGCAGGCGCCCGAGCACGAACATGCCGATGGCCATCATGGCGCCGGAGTTCCCGGCGCTCACCAACGCGTCGCCCTCGCCGGCCTTGAGCCGGTCGAAGGCGACCCTCATGGACGAATCCTTCTGTTTCAGGGCACGGCTGGGGGAGTCGTGCATGTCGATGGAAGAGGCGGCGGTGACGACGCTTACGGCCGCCGAATCGTACGAGTGACGAGACAACTCGGAGCCGACGGCGTCCGACTCGCTCACCAGGGTGACAGCCACCCCATATTCCTTGGCGGCCTGCAGGGCACCCGCTACGACAACGCCCGGGCCGTGGTCACCGCCCATCGCGTCAACGATTATCCGCCGCATCACGGACCCAGGCTGGGGGAAGGGCCGCTAAGTCTCCTCGCCGGGTGTCACGGACCGGGCCTTGTAGTAGCCGCAAGGGGCACAGACTCTGTGCCTCAAGGTCGCTTCACCACAGCGCGAGCAGGTGATCCATCGAGGTACGACGATGGCGTCGTGGGCTCGGCGCTTGTTTCTCTTGCTGTTGGAGGTTCTTCTCTTGGGTACGGGCATCTCTTGGTTCCGTCCTGACTGCTTGTTGGTCGCTGCCGACTCGCCGGCTCTACCGGTCCAGTCGGAGGTTACGGAATATGGCCATGCGGGGGTCCCCCGGCGACGTGCACCCGCAGGCAATCCGGTTCAACTCGGCACCGCAACCGGGGCACAGGCCACGGCAGCTCTCGCTGCACAGCGGCCGGAGGGGCAGGGCGAGCAGGGTCTGCTCGCGGACGTAGGGCGAGAGGTCTATATCCTCCCCGGAGTAGAAACTCAAACCCATTTCGTCCGCCGTGAGTTCCATGTTTTTATTAGTCGGAAGGGGGTCAGCGGTCAACACGAAGTCGAAGGTTTTTTCAATGACGAACGGGAAGCTCTCCAGGCAGCGGCTGCAGTCGCCTTCCACTTCCCCCTTCAGCCCGCCGTGGAAGAAGATCTCCCGGCCCGACCGGTAGTAGGTCACGTTGACGTGGACCGGTGACGGAAAGCGTACCGACGAGACAGCCGCCGCGTCGATCTCGGGTGTCTCGGAGAACCGGCTTTCCCGGGGTACGGTGTCGATCCGGTTGAGGGGAATTCGCACGACGGCTCCAGTCCCGTTTTCATAGCGGGCAAACGGCGCCCTTGTCAATGCGAGATCCCCGGCCAGGCGGTTCGTACCTTGTGAACCCGGACCGTTTCTGTTAACGCATGAGGCCGTGGGTTTTCCGGAAAATCGTGGACGGCGGGAACGCCGCCGGCACCCCTCCGGCGGCGTCGCCCGTGCGTTCAGGCCTTGTGGAGGCCGGGCATGAACGCGCGGCTGGGATTGCTGCACGCCGTTCTGTTGGCCACGGTAGACCTCAGCACCCGAGTACCGGCGGATCATCCGTCCGCCCGGAACCTGGGGACCGAGCGCATGGGCTCGGGCACGCTCGTGGATTCCACGGGTACCATCCTCACCGTCAACTATGTCGTAAACGGCGCCGAAGCCATCACCGTGACGCTGTCCGACGGCAACCAGTACCCGGGCCGCCTCACCGCGCAGGACTTCGACAGCGGTCTTGCCCTGGTCAACATCGACGCCGCCGACCTGCCGTTCCTGCGGCCGGCGGAATCCGTCACCATCGGCCAGCCCGCGTTCATGGTCGCCAGCAGCGGACAACAATCCCGGCGGGTCAGCGACGGCATGATCACCTCCCTCGAGGGTTACGACGGGCAGTGGGAATATCTGCTGGAACGATCCATTCGCGTGAGCGCCTTCAACCCGGGCTTCGGGGGCGGCACGCTGGCGGACTCCCGTGGACGCCTCATGGGAGTGGTTTCACTCAACCTGAACGACATCGGCAAGTTCACGATGGCCATCCCGGTGGAGTACTACCTCCGGGACGCGGACGAGCTGAAACAGTTCGGACGGGTGCGCAGCCGGCCGCCGCGCCCCTGGCTGGGCCTTTACCCCCAGGCCCTGGGGGGCCACGTCCTGGTCACCGGGGTGACGCCGTCGGGACCGGCGGAAAAGTCCGGCCTGCAGCAGGGCGACATCATCCTTACGGTGGAAGGCCAAGAGGTGCAGACGCGGCCGCAGTTCTACCGCGAGCTTTGGAAGAAACGCGCCGGGGACATCATCACCTTCCACGTGATCCGGGGCGACGGTTCCCTGGACGTCCAGGTGGCCAGCCGTGACCGCTGGGACTTCAATCAAACCAACCCGCTGGGCGGGAAGGCCGACGACTGAAAGGACGGCGTCCTTCGATTTCGCTTCGCTACGCTCAGGACCAACGGCTTTGGAAACCTGTTTCCGTTCGTCCTGAGCGAAGCGAAGTCGAAGGACGCCAGTCTACTTACTCCTGGTATCAGGACCGTGAAGAACATCACCACCTATCGTGTCATCTACGGCGACACGGACCAGATGGGGGTGGCCTACTACGCCAACTACCTGCGCTGGTTCGAGATCGGCCGGACCGAGTTCATGCGTCAGGCGGGAGTCCCCTACGAGCGCGCGGAACGAGAGGGAATCTTCTTCCCGGTCACCGAAGTGCAGTGCCGCTATCGCAGGCCGGCGCTCTACGACAACCTGCTGCAGATCGAGACCACCGTCGAATCCCTCGGCCGCGTGGCGCTTCGGTTCAACTACTGGATCGGCCTGGAAACGGACCGCGTCACCCTCGCGTCAGGCTGGACCAAGCATGCCTGCATCAACCGCGACCGCAAGCTGACCCGACTGCCGGCCTCATACGCCCGCGGGCTGGGGCTAGTGTCCTGTCCCACGTAATTCTTTACCAAGATGCGCAGGACGGGGTCAGGGAGACGGCGGATCCCAGCTCGGGGGGTCGTCCTCGGCAGCGGGTAGCTCCGAAGGGCAGTAGATCTCCGCCACCTGCCGCAACAGCGCGATGTTGTCGGCGTGACCGGTCATCTTCGCCGTCACGCGGCCGCGTACGGGGCGCCCGATGAGCGAAAAGTCCCCGACGATATCGAGGATCTTGTGGCGCGCGAACTCGTCATCGAACCGCAACTCGGTGTTGATGACCCTTTCGTCGTCCACCAGGATGCAGTTGCCGAGGCGGCCGCCCTTGATCAGGCCCATGCGCTCAAGCTTCTCGAAATCGCGCAGGAAGCCGAAAGTCCGCGCCGGCGCGATCTCGTCACGGAACGAATCCGCTCCCCTGTAGACGTACGTGTACTCCTGGGTTCCGACGGGGCTCGGGTGCTGCAGCCGGTAGTGGACGGTGAAGCCGTCGGCGGGCTCGATGACGATCTCCTCCTCTCCCTCCCCAACGACCCGAAGGGTCCGGTCGATGACGATCTCCGCGTTTTCGCCCTGCTGTTCCGCCACGCCCGCCTCCTCGATCAAACGGCAGAACTCGATGGCGGACCCGTCCATGATCGGGATCTCGCCATACATCTTGATCAAGAGGTTCGTGATGCCGTACGAGTGAAGCGTCGCCAGCAGGTGCTCCACCGTTCCCACCACCACGCCTTCGCGCTGCAACGAGGTGGCGAAGTCCGTGGAACGCACGTAGTCCAGGTGGGCGGGAACCGTGGCGTCGCCGGAGATTCCGCCGAAATGGATGCCGCTGTTCTGCGGCAGCGGGTGCAGGATGACGCCCGTGCTGACGCCCGAATGAAGCCCCAGCCCGCAGGCCACCACGCTTTTCCTGAGGGTCTTCTGCGGCAGGCCCCCGCCGCTCGCGGCGGCCCCCATCGGGTAGGAGACGACTCCGCTCTCCGCCAACCGAAGACCTTCTTCGCTCGCGGGCGCCTCGCGCCTCGTGTCGCCGCAGGCGCGCTTGATGGCGGCCAGCAGGCCGTCCAGGGAAAGCGGCTTCTCGATGAAGTCGAAAGCTCCGAGCTTGGTCGCCGTCACCGCCGTGTGGATGCTGCCATGGCCGGAGATCATGATGACACGGGCCTCCGGTCGTTCCCGCCGAATTTCCTTGAGAAGCACGATCCCGTCCCTCTCGGGCATCCAAACGTCCAGCAGAACCACGTCGGGGTCTTCCCTGGCCACCATGCTCATGACCTCCGACCCGTCCAGGGCGGCGATCACGCGGTAGCCTTCGTCGGTGAGAATCTCCCGCACGGTTTCCCGGATGACGTCCTCGTCGTCCACGACCAGCACGGTCCTTTGTGCCGATTTCATTCTGTCTGAGTCCTCCGTGGAACGTGCCGCCCGTGCCGGATTACCGGAGCCTTGAGAGCGCTTCCGGATCACGACGCTTCGCTGGTGCGCACGTCCGGCATTTCCGCCTGCGCCGTCACCGGAATTTCCATGATGAAACGCGTGCCGCGAGGCTGGTTCGGACGGACGCGAACGTATCCCCGGTGATCGGCCACGATGGTCCCTACAATGGACAGACCGAGACCGGTTCCGTCCTTCTTGGTGGAGTAGTAGGGTTCGAAGACGCGGCCCCGGTCCTCCCGCGCGATGCCCTCGCCCTCGTCCGCCACCTCCAGCCGCACCATGCCGAAGGTCTCGTCGAACCGGGTGGCGATCTCGACGCGTCCCTTGCCGTTGAGCGACGCCACGGCGTTGTCCAACAGATTGAACAGGGCGCGCTTGATCTGTTCCCGATCCAGCTCGACGGGCGGAATCGACGGCTGTTCCGAGAAGTCGAACTCGACGTCCCGGTGCCCCTCCTTGAACAGGAACAGGGCCTCGCGCACCACGTCGTTGAGATCGTCCGGCAAAAGCTCCGCGGTGGGCAGCCTTGCGAAGTTCTGAAACTCGTTCACCAGGGTCTTGAGCTCGTCCACCTGCCGGATGATGGTGGAGGTGCACTTGTCGAGGACCGCTCCGTCGCCGTCCAGGACGTTCTCGTAGCGCTTGCGCAGGCGCTGCGCCGAGAGCTGGATCGGCGTCAGCGGATTCTTGATCTCGTGCGCGATGCGGCGCGCCACCTCGCGCCACGCCTCCACGCGCTGGACCTTCTGGATCTCGGTGATGTCCTCCATGAACACCATGATGCCGAGCGTCCTGCCGTCGTCGTCCCGGAGACTGGCGGCCGCGGTCATGAGGGTGAGGTCGCCATCCGGACCTCCGAGGCGGACGCCGCGCTCCACCTCCACGCCGCTTTTCACCTGCTCGATCACCTCCAGCAGCGGCTGCAGCCGTGGAGTCTCCAAAGCCTCCTCATAGTGCCGGCGAATCACGTCCGACGCCTGTATGCCGAGGGTCTGCTCGGCCGCCTTGTTGACGATGGTCACCGTGCCGGACGGGTCCACCGAGATCACCCCCGCGGTGATGTTGGCCAGCAGGGTCTCCATGTACTGGCGCCGCTGCTCCAGCTCCGAATTGGTGCGCTTGAGGTCGGCGGTCATCTGGTTGAAGGACGCCACCAGCGTGCCGATCTCGTCGTCGCCGCTGGCATCGATCCGGTAGTCGAGGTTGCCGTGCGCCACCTCGTGCGTGCCTTCCGCCAGTTGCTGGATGGGCACGGTAATGCCCTTGGCCAGGGCCAGGCCGAACCAGGTCGCCGCGAAGATCATGACCAGAGTGATGAGGAGCAGGGTCAGCATGTAGGTCGTCTTCACCGGCTCCTTGAGAATGGCCAAGTGCTTGTGCTCCTCGTACGAGCGGGAAATCTGCTGCACCATCTTGCTGATGCTCTTGGGCACGAAATAGTCCACCACCACGACGCCGATGATCCTGCGGCCGTCGCCGTACACCGGCACCGCGCCGCGCAGCACGTCCCCCTCGCCCAGCGGTTGGGTGCGGGTCACCTCCAGGCCCCGCAGGGCGCTGTTCAGGAAATCCTCCCGCGGGCTCACCGTGACCCCGGTGGGCACCTGGTCGTTGAAGGCCTTCACCAGCGCGGTCCGGTCGGGCTTGTAGATCTCCACCGTGCCGAGATTGTACTCCCGCTGCTTGTCCTCCACGAGACGCTTGAGTCCGTCGGCCTTCTTCGCCTCGAGGAGGTCCTGGTCGCCGATGCGCTGACTCAACTGGCGGGCGAAGAAAAGCGCGTTGTTGGCGGAGTTCTGGTAGTAGGTCTGGCTGATGTCCAGCGAGCCCTTGAGCGCGTTCACGATCTGCGAGTCGAACCACTTGTCAACGGAGCGCGTGACCAGGCTCTCGGCGATCAGGAACAGCATCAGGGTGGGCACCAGCGAGATGCCGACGAAGGCCACCACGAGCCGGCCCTGAAGCCGGGAGCCGAGGATCCGCCGCCGCCGGTCCAGCACGAGCTTGAGGAGGTTCCGCGACACCAAGAAGACCAGCAGCACCAGCAGGATGATGTTGATGTTGACCAGCAGGAAGAACGCGACGTTGCTGGTGAGGGCGTAGTCCGCCGGGACGTCGGGCAGGAGCTCCTCGAAGAACGCGAACAGCAGGATCATCAGGGCGGCGATGAGGATCACCCACCCTTCGCGCCTGCGCCGCTTCCGTTCCGCGGACCGAAGCGAATCCGACGGTTCTTCGTTGGTTTTGACTGTGTTGGCTGGAGTGGCCAAAGCGGCGTCCCCCGACAATCGTTCTATCGCTTCCGGAAGTAAAGCACAAAGGAAATGACGCGCTGCGGCTCCGTCTACAGGAGCCGTTTCTGCCGCTTCTCCCGGTCTACCCGCGACGCGGACTGGGACCGCCCGAGGTGCCGGTAGGCCACCGGCGTGGCCACGCGGCCCTGTGGCCGGCGCTCCAGAAAGCCCGCCTGGATGAGATACGGCTCGTAGGCGTCCTCGATGGTGCCTCTCTCCTCGCCGATGGCGGCCGCAAGCGTATCCAACCCAACCGGGCCGCCGTCGAACTTGTCGATGATGGTGGCGAGAATCAGCGTGTCCATCTTGTCGCACCCCTGCTCATCCACCTCCAGCATCTCCAGCGCCTTGCACGCCACCGGCCGGGTGACCCGTCCCTCGCCGTGGACTTCCGCGTAGTCCCGCACCCGCCGCAGCAGCCGGTTGGCGATGCGCGGCGTGCCGCGGGAGCGGCGGGCGATCTCCATGAAGCCCGGTTCATCGCCGCCCACGCCCAGGAGCGACGCCGAGCGGGCGAGCAGCCTGACCAGCACCTCGGGCTCGTAGAAGTCCAGCCGGAACACGGCGCCGAAGCGGTTGCGCAAAGCCGGGGTCAGGAGGCCGGAACGGGTGGTGGCGCCGATGAGCGTAAAGCGCTTGAGATCCAGCTTGATGGACTTGGCGCCCGGCCCCTGCCCGATCATCACGTCCACCTGGTAGTCCTCCATGGCCGGGTACAGCACCTCCTCCACGACGTGGTTCAGGCGATGGATCTCGTCGATGAACAGGATGTCTCCGGAGTCGAGGTTGGTGAGCAGGGCGGCCAGGTCTCCGGGGCGTTCCACCACCGGCCCGGAGGTGGGCCGGATGTCCACCTCCATCTCCCGGGAGATGAGATGCGCCAGGGAGGTCTTGCCCAGACCGGGAGGGCCGTGGAACAGGAGATGGTCCAGGACGTCGCCACGGCGCTTGGCGGCGGTGATGGCCACGGCAAGGTTCGCCTTGACCTTCTCCTGTCCGAAGTACTCACTGAACCGCCGGGGCCGGAGGCTGGAATCGTAGAGGACGTCATCCTCCGTCCCGGTGGGCGAAATGGTCCTGTTTTCCATGAGGGCGGATCCGCTGTGTCCGACGCTCCGCTACAGGCTGAGCACGCGCAGGGCTTCCTTCAGCACCGTTTCCAGCTCGGCGGCTCCCTGTCCCAAAACCTGGCGCACGGCCCGCTCCGCATCGGCGCGGCGGTAGCCGAGATTCACCAGCGCCGACAGCGCGTCGCCGCGGATACCGGGGACGGCCGCGGCTTCCGGAGCGGCTTCCGGGAGCATGTTTATCCTATCACGCAGCTCCACGATCATGCGATCCGCCAGGCGCTTGCCCACCCCCGGAATTGACACCAACCGGGCGACATCGCCCTCTCTGAGGGCGTCCAGCAGCTCCCCGGCGGCCATGCCCGACAGGATATTGAGGGCCAGCCGGGGGCCGATGCCCGACACGCCGGTCAGGAGCACGAAAGCCTGCTTCTCCGCGGGGTCGAAGAAACCGAACAACTGGAGGGTGTCTTCCCGGACGTGGGTATAGACCAGCAGCGTCACCGGTTCGCCCACCTCGGGCAGGCGGTAGAACACGCTGAGGGCCGTGAACAGCTGGTAGCCGACGCCGCCGACGTCCACGATGACCTCGCCCGGCGCCTTGTGGTCCAGTATTCCGCGAACCTTAGCGATCACGACGGGACTCGGGACAGTTCAACGATGCCTTCTCGCGACAGGATCCTCGGAAGACCCGCATCCTTCAGCCTTTGCCGCCGGGCACGGCATCCGCGGGCCAACGCAACCCACGGGAGCTTCTCCCTCTTCCGCCGGCCGCACCCGGAACGCTGGCGTGGAAGCCCTGCAGATGGCCGTGGCATATGGCGGCCGCCAGAGCGTCCGCCGCATCCTCCGCGGGCTCGTCCGGCAGCCCCAGGACGGCCGCCACCATCTGCTGCATCTGGCCCTTGGCCGCGTGGCCGTAGCCGGTCAACGCCTTCTTCACCTGGACGGCGTTGTATTCCGACACGGCGACGTCGTGTTCGGCGGCGGCCAGCAACGCCACCCCGCGCACCTGGCCGAGCTTGAGCGCGCTCTGGACGTTGCGTGCCAGAAAGACCTTCTCCAGGCTGACGTGCGCGGGCTCGTGCTCCCGGATGACCTTGACCAGCTCCGTGAATATCCGCTGGAGGCGCCGGTCCTGGGATTGGCTTGGGGAGGTTCGCACGGTGCCGTGGGCGACGTGTCTCAGGCGGGTTCCGTCCGCCCGGATCACGCCCCAGCCGGTCTTGAGGGTTCCAGGGTCTATGCCCAGGATGGTTTCGATCTTTCCTTCTCCGGCGGCGTCAGCCGACCTGCTCGAGGATCTCGTCCGGGACGTCGAAGTTCGCCGCGACGCTTTGGACATCGTCGAGGTCCTCAAGGTCCTCGGTGAGGCTGAGGGTCTGCACGGCCTCCTTCCCGCCCAGCGTCGTGGTGCTCTTGGGGATCATGGTCACCTCTGCCGACACCACCGGGATCTTGCCGTTCTCCAGACTCTCCCGCACCGCGGCGAAGTCCTCGGGCTGGGTAACGATCTCGAACACGTCGTCGCTCTCGGTGACGTCCTCGGCGCCCGCCTCCAGCGCCAGCCCCAGCAGCGTCTCCTCCTCCGCCGCTTCCCTGGACACGACGATGAGGCCCTTGTTGTCGAACATCCAGGCCACGCAGCCGGTCTCGCCAAGGCTTCCGCCGTGCTTGTTGAACAGCCGCCGGATGTCCGACACCGTGCGGTTCCGGTTGTCGGTGAGGACCTGAACCAGGAAGGCCGCGCCGCCGGGGCCGTAGCCCTCGTAGCTGACTTCCTCGTAGGAGACTCCTTCGAGCTCGCCGGTCCCCTTCTTGATGGCGCGCTCGATGTTGTCGTTGGGCATGCTGTTGTCACGGGCGGTCTGCACGGCCGTGCGTAGGCGCGGGTTCGCCGCCGGATCCCCTCCGCCCATGCGGGCAGCCACCGTGATCTCCTTGATGAACTTGGTGAATAACTTGCCCCGCTTGGCGTCCTTGGCGGCCTTCTTGTGCTTGATCGAACTCCATTTCGAATGTCCGGACATGACAGAAAATTACCACAATTCACTCCGCCCCGTAAACGGGCCCGTCCCGCCGCCGGACCGCTTCCATGCGGCCGCCATTGCGGTATAATCAAGCGTCGATGGTTCCCGCACGACCTTGGCGGCAGGCCGCCGGCTCCCTGCCACGGGTTGCCGCCGTGCTCCTGCTGCTGCTCTCCGCATGCGCCCCGTCGACGCCGCCGGCGCCGCCCCGCGTTCCCACGCCGCCGTCCGTACCGCTATCGCAAGAAGGCATCGCATCCTGGTACGGGCCCGGGTTTCACGGAAAGAAGACCACCAGCGGAACCGTCTACGACCAGTACGCCATGACCGCCGCCCACCAGACCCTGCCGCTGGGCTCCAGCGTAGTGGTCACCAACCTCACCAACGGCAAGACCGTCACCGTCCTGATCAACGACCGGGGCCCCTTCGCCAAGGGCAGAATCATCGACCTCTCGTACGCCGCGGCCCAAGCCGTGGACATGATCCGGCCGGGAACGGCGCCCGTGCGCGTCGATGTCGTGGATACCGGCGGATACCCGCTCACGGCCATCCCGGAGCGTCTGGACTACACCCTGCAGGTCGGGGCGTTCTCGGACCTGCGCAAGGCCCGTGAGCTGAAAGCCCGTCTCGAGAGCCGGCACGACAGGCCCGTGGTGATCGAGCCGCACGGAGGCTATTACCGGGTCCGCCTGGGAACCTTCAGCGGCGAGGACGCGGCACGGGAGTACGGCGCCCGCCTGTCCCGGGAAGGACTACCCGTGGTGCTCGTCGAGGTGTGGCCGCCGGTGGCCGCACCGTAGCGCTGCACCCCCTGGATTCCCGCTTTCGCGGGAATCCAGGGGGTGGGGTGGGGAGATGTCTGCTAGCTCA
>JAPPHF010000040.1:18044-22472 GCA_028821115.1 Deltaproteobacteria bacterium
GGGGGGGGGGCGGGGCGGGGGCCGCTCCGCTGGCCCCCCCCCCCTGTCTCCCCCGCTGGCGTCAACCCCCTGGGGGTGGGGTCGGGAGATCTCTGCTAGCTCAGGAAATACCGGTCCCCGTCCCGGTATACCCGCTCCTCGGCGATGAGCTTCAATATGTGGGCTTCGACCGATGAGTGGGCCACACGCATGAGCGCGGGTGGGTAGTCCAAGTAGATGACCGCGACGAGGTCGCCGATGGAATGGCGCCCTTCGCGCAGGCCTTGCAGGATCTGCTCCTCGCGCATCAGCCGGTGATCGATGTACTCCCGGATCTTGGCCATGGGCTCGGTCACGAAGGGGCCGTGTCCGGGAAGCAGGAGGCGGATGTCCAGGGAAAGGAGCTTCTCCAGGGACTCCATGTAGTGGACCATGTTCCCCTCGCCCGCCGGCACCACCGTGCTCCCCTTGCCCAGAATGTGGTCCCCGGAGAAGAGAATCTTGCGCTCGCGCTCGTAGAAGCAGCAATGCCCGGCCTCGTGCCCCGGAGTGAACACCACCTCCAGCTCGCCGCCGTCATAGGGGATGCGGTCGCCCTCGTCGTAGGTGAAGTCCTCGCCGCCCAGATGGCCCGCGCGCACCTGGGAGATACCGACTTCAGCGCCGGTCCGCTCTTTGAGCGCCAGGGCGCCGCCGCAATGGTCCATGTGGATGTGAGTGAGCAGGATCCGGGCGATACGCGTGCCGCCCAGCGCCTCCATCTCGGCCAGCAGGCCGTCGATGTTCTCGTCCGAGCCAAGGGCGACGTCGATGACGGTGATTTCCTCTTGGCCCAACAGGTACTGGTTGGTGCCCCGGAGGGTCATGTAGCCGGGGTTGGTGGCGGTCAGACAGCGCAGGTTCCGGGCGTTCTCTACCTTTGGCATGGTCCGAAGTTCCTTGTAACCGTGCACGGCCGGGTTTGAAACCCGCCCGCGCACGTCTCTCGCCGGCTGGCGTTGAACCGCGTGCACCTCATGTGCTGGCCAGGGCCTCGGCGAGCTCCAGGGTCCGGCGTGCCCGCTCGATGATGGGGCGGTCGATGAGCTGGCCACCAAACGCCACCGAGCCGTCGCCCCGGGCGGCAGCCTCCTCGTAGGCCTCGATGACCCTGCGGGCGTACTCGATCTCGTCCGGCCCGGGGCTGAAGGCTGCGTTGATGGGCGCGATCTGGGACGGATGAATGGACGACATGCCCGTGAAACCCAGGCGCCGCGATTGTCTCGCAAAACGCATCAGTCCGTCCGGGTCCTGAAGATCCACCCATACCCCGTCCACCGCCTGGACATGGGCCGACGCCGCGGCCACCACCAGCGCCGAGCGCGCGTAAAGCAGTTCCTGCGCCTCCCCCTCGCGGGACGTGGGCAGACCCAACTCCCGGCCGAAGTCCTCCGCGCCGAACATGAGCCCGACGACCCGCGGCGAGCACGCGGCGATGGCCGGCGCCGCCAAAAGCCCTCTGGGGCTCTCGATGGCCACCAGCAGCTTCACCGTCGCGCCGCACGCCGCCTCGTGCTCCGCGACCAGCGACTCCACCGTGGCGATCTCTTCCGGCGATTCCACCTTGGGCAGGACCAAGCCGCCCAGTCCCGGGCGCAGCACCGCGGCCAGATCGTCCTCCATGCGTTGATGGCCGATGGCGTTGATGCGCACGTACCGCAAGGGTTCCCGTGGCCCACGCTCCCGGCCCAGGGCCTCGCCGATGAGCTGCCGCGCCTGGTCCTTCTCCGCCGGGGCGACCCCGTCCTCGATGTCCAGCATGAGGGCGTCGGCGTCCAGCCCCAAGGCCTTGTCGATCATCCGCTGCCGGTGACCCGGCACGAACATCCAGGAACGTTGCAGGTCCATCAGATCCGTCCTGTCACGTCACGGCCCGCCGGACATGCCCGGGCGGGTCCGCCATGCGGCCTCCCTCAGTACGACCGTGGCATGCCCAGCACGTGCTGCCCCAGGTAGGCCAGCACCAGATTGTTGCTCACCGGCGCGATGGTCAGGAGCCGGGTCTCGCGGAACTTGCGCTCGACGTCGTAGTCCACCGACAAACCATAGCCGCCGTGCGTGGTCATGCAGGCGTTGGCGGCCTCCCACGAAGCCTCCGAGGCCAGCAGCTTGGCCATGTTGGCCTCGGCGCCACAGCGCTCGCCGCGGTCGAACTTCGAGGCCGCCTGCCAGCGCACCAGGTCCGCCGCCTCGATGTGGGCGTAGGCCTGGACGATGGGAAACTGGATCCCCTGGTTGGCGCCGATGGGGCGGCCGAACACCTCCCGCTCGCCGGCATAGCGCGCCGCCCGGTCCACGAACCAGCGGCCGTCCCCCACCGCCTCGGCGGCGATGAGGATGCGCTCGGCGTTCCAGCCGTCGATGATGTAGCGGAAGCCCATGCCCTCCTCGCCGATGAGGTTCTCCGCCGGCACCTCCAGATCGGAGAAGAAGAGCGCGTTGGTGTGATGGTTGATCATCATGTCCAGGGGCTTCACTTCCAGGGCTTCCCCGGCTTCCCTGAGGTCCACCAGGAAGGCCGACAACCCCCGGGTCTTGTCCTCGAGCTCGTCGTAGGGCGTGGTCCGGGCCAGCAGCAGCATCAGGTCCGACTGCAGCACCCGGGAGATGAAGATTTTCTGTCCGTTGACCACGTAGCGGTCGCCCTTGCGCACGGCGGTGGTGCGTATGCGGGTGGTCTCGGTGCCGGAGTCGGGCTCGGTGACCCCGAACGCCTGAAGTCTGACCTCGCCGCAGGCCACCCCGGGCAGATAGCGCCGCTTCTGCTCCTCGCTGCCGTGCCGCAGCACCGTGCCCATGGTGTACATCTGCGCGTGGCAGGCGGTGGCGTTTCCGCCCCAGCGGTTGATCTCCTCCAGGATGATGCTCGCCTCGGTGATGCCGAGCCCGATGCCGCCATACTCCTCGGGGATAAGCGCCGCCAGCCAGCCCAGCTCCGTGAGCTTGCGCACGAACGCCTCGGGGTACTCGCCCTCGGCGTCCACCCTCCGCCAGTAGGGGTCGGAAAAGTCCTGGCAGACCTTGCGGATCTCCTCCCGGAGCTGCGCCTGGTCCTCGGTCAGGGTGAAATCCATCATGCGCACTATACAGACTGGAATTCCGCAATGCCAATTTCGACCGCCCAAGTCGCGTAGGACAAGAACCGTGTTTGTGAAGAAACGGGACACTGTTACATTTTGACAGGGCACTGCACGAACAGGCGGGAGGAATGTTTGTGAGCGGGTTTGCGTTCATGGTCGGAGTTGCGGCGTTGGCGACGGCTGTCCTGACCGGCGCCGGGGCGGAAGCGGCTACATGCACGGACGGCAACCGTGTTCTCAACGTGGGTTTCTATTCCGACTTCAAGCCCGTCAGCTACAGCGAAGACCGCGCGCCCGGCTCCTCCGGGTTCAATGTTCATCGCGGCTACGAGGCCGATCTGCTGACCGCGCTGGCGGCGATGGCAGACGCCGGGCTGTCTTTTTCCCGCCACGGCATCGGCGGCCCGTTCAGGGGCATCTGGCTCAAGGCCGCGCGCCCGGAATTCGATATGGTCGGGGGCGGCATCACCATCCGCGAAGACCGCACCCGCGACGCTGCCGGAGCGAAGGTGGTCGTGTTCACGTCAGGACACATCTCGTTCGTCCAGACCCTGCTGGTACGCGCGGGAGACAGGGAGCGTCTCAACGGCTATGACAGGCTGACCGACACCTATCGGGTCGGCGCCGTTCCGGAAACTACCGGTGAGGAGCGCTTGCTGCACCTGACGGGCATCGCGGACAGGAACGGAATCCTGGCGGCCAACACGAGGGTGGTGGTAGCCGACGGCGCGGTGGTGGCAGCCGACGGCGGGCCGAGCTATGTCATCACCGCGGCCGGCGCTTCGGATCGCCTGGAAGGGCGGCAATCCATCATCCCGGCGGACTCGACCATGCCGCGGGTGATATACTACCCGCGGGAGGGAGAGCTGCTGGAAGCCCTGAAGGGCGGCTTGGTAGACGCCGTGGCAAGGGGAAACATCGGCAACAGCGACGCCAGCGTCGCGTCGGGCGGCGCGCTGGTGATAGCGGCCCGGGACCCCGATCCCGCCAAACGTGAACGCGGCGGCTTCGCACTCGGGGCCGGGGATGCCGCACTGGCGGCCTGCCTCGACAAGAAGATCAACTTGCTCACCGCTAACGGGCGCATCGACTACGCGGATTGGAAGGCGAACCCTTCGGTGTTCATGCAGCGAGCACGGGAACTTGGACGGTGAAGGGCGAGGCGGCGCTAGTGTCGCGTCCCATGATTTCCTGGCATAAGTTGCGCAGGATTTTGTCGTCGGCAAGGCGCGATGACGAGTGGGGGGGGCCCGAGGTCGCCCCCGGGCGGGGTCCTGTGTCGTTTAAAAAAATACGAGCCCACGCGACCCGTCTAGATGTGGGATGGCGG
>JAPPHF010000057.1:0-16722 GCA_028821115.1 Deltaproteobacteria bacterium
AAAGGGGACATCTTAGCTTTGTTGAAAAGGGGACATTATCGCTTTGCGCTAACAGTCCCGGGAGTGTAGTTGACTGGACCGGGGTTTGATGTTAGCAGCCTTTGGACATGAAATCGGCCGATTTCGTCGAGGCCCGGCGCAGGCTCGAGGCCAAGCCCCAATCCACCGGTGAAAAGCTCACCACCCTGTCCCAAGCCGTCGAGAAGGTCCGGGACGGCGACCATATCGCGATCGGAGGATGTCTCTTCTCGCGCAGCCCGTGGGCAGCCCTGCTGGAGGTGCTGCGCCAGCAAAGAAGGGGCCTGACGCTGTCGCGCAACCTCATGTGCTACGAGGGCGAGCTGTTCATGGCCGCCAAGGCGGTGGACGGGCTGATGACGAGCTGGTTCGACATCGCGCTGCCCTGGGGCCTCTCCATCAAGCTCCGCGAGGAAGTGGAGGGAGGGCGCATCCGCTTCGAGGAGTGGAGCCACCTGGGGCTCGGACTTCGCTACCGTGGGGGCGCCATGGGAGTTCCGTTTCTCCCCACCCTGACCATGCTGGGATCGGACCTCATGGACGTGACCGATACCAAGACCATGGAGTGCCCGTTTACGGGAGAGACGCTGTGCCTGGTCCCGAGCCTGTTCCCGGAGGTGGCGCTGATCCACGTGCACCGGGCCGACCGCTTCGGCAACTGCCAGATCGACGGCTATCCGCACATGGACACCGACATCGCCAAGGCCGCGGCCACGGTCATCGTCACCGCCGAGGAGATCATCGACGAGGAAGAAGTGCGCAACCGGCCGGACCGCACGGTGATTCCGGGGCTGGTGGTGGACGCGGTGGTGGAGGCGCCCTACGGCTCCTTTCCCCATGAATGCTATGGCTTGTACGAAGCCGACTTCGCTCACTTCGAGGCCTATACCGACGCCGTCAAGGCCCGTGGCACCGGCGCCATCGACGACTACCTCGACCGCTACGTCTACGGCGTTTCGAGTCACAAGGAATACCTGGCGCTGTTCGGTGAAGAGGCGCTGGCGCGGCAGAGGCGGTGCGCCGAGGAGCTGCTGGGGCCGCGATGAGCTATTCCGCCACCGAACTGCTGGCCGTGGTCGCCGCCCGCCAACTCGCCGGCGTCACCTCCGTGTTCGCCGGCGTGGGCGTGCCGCTGGTGTCCGCGGTGCTGGCGCAGAAGACCCGCGCCCCCGAGCTTGTCATCGTGGTGGAAGGGGGCAGCATGGGTCCGCGGATGGTGCCGGGACGGTTGCCGTACTCCACCAACGAGATGCGCACCGCGCCCAGGGCGCAGATGCTGCCGGGCATCACCGATACGTTCCTGTTCGCCCAGCGGGGGTTTCTCGACGTGGGGTTCGTCGGCGGCGCACAGATCGACTGTTACGGCAACCTCAACTCCAGCGTCATCGGCGGTTACGAGCGCCCCAAGGTCCGCCTGCCGGGCAGCGGCGGCGCCAACGACATCATCTCGCTGTGCCGCAAGGTCATGGTGGTGACCATGCACGAGCGGCGCCGGTTCGTGCCCAAGGTCGATTTTGTCACCAGTCCGGGGTTCCTTTCGGGAGGCCGCTCGCGCCGGGAGGCCGGGCTCGTGTTCGGCACCGTCAGCCGCATCGTGACCCATCTGGGCACGCTCGCGTTCGACGACGAGACGCGGCGGCTGCGGCTGGAAAGCCTCCACCCCGGGGTCACGGTCCAGGAGGTATTGGAAAACACCGGGTTCGAGCTGCCGGTGCCCGACGAGCTGCCGGTCACCGAACCGCCCAGCGAGGAAGAGCTGGAGACCTTGCGGAGCATCGACCCCGAAAGGAACTTTCTCGGGTAGCGTGCAGAGTAGAAGGGGGCCGGGATCCAATCCCGCCCTTGACAGAAAGATGTAGGGGCGGGTTTCAAACCCGCTCGCGTCCGAAACATAGACGGAGTCACATTTCATGCCGGTACAGTTCGGAGTCGCCATTCGCAATTTCGTCGGTCCGGGGGAGACCCCGGACGTGGACGGGCTGATACGTTATTCCCAGCGCGCCGAGGAGCTGGGCTTCGAGTCGCTGTGGGCATGGGACCACATCCTCCTGGGGGTCGACCCGAGCTTTCCGGTGCTGGATTCGCTGACCATCCTCACCGCCATCGCCGTCCGCACCGAACGCATCCGGCTGGGCACGGGGGTGATGGTGCTGCCGTTGCGCAATCCCGTGGTGACGGCCAAGGTGCTGGCCAGCCTGGATCAGATCTCGGGGGGCCGCCTGCTGCTGGGGGCGGCGTCTGGCTGGTACGCGCGGGAGTTCGACGCGGTCGGTATCTCGTTCAAGGATCGTGGGCGCATCTTCGAACGCAACCTCGACCTGCTGGTGCGGCTCTGGACCGAGGACATGGTCACCGAGCAGGTTGACGAGCTGAACCTGCGCGCGGCGGTGCTTCTGCCCAAGCCGGTCCAGAAGCCGCATCCGCCCATCCTGATCGGCGGGTACATCGACCGTGTGCTGCGCCGGGCGGGCCGCAAGGGGGACGGCTGGCTGACCTATTTCTATACGCCCGAGGGCTTCTCCAAGAGCTGGGCCAAGGTGCTGGACGCCGCCGAGAAGGCGGGACGCGATCCGTCGAAGCTGACCGCCACCAACCAGCTCGCCATCTACGTGGGTCCCTCCAGGGAAGCGGCGGACGAACCCATGCGCCATTGGCTCAGTACCGAGTGGGACATCGCAAAGTGGAGCGACTCCACCATCGAGCACGCCATTCGCGGCACTGCCGACCAATGCGCGGAGCAGCTCCAGGCCCACGTCGACGCCGGCGTTGACCGGATCATCCTGATCCCCTACCGCTACCAACCGGAGCAGGTGGAGATGATCGCCTCGGAAGTGATTCCCAAGTTGACCTGAAGAGCGGCGCCGAGGGATGTCACATGCGGTTTGACTATTTCGAGCCGACCACGCTGGATGAAGCGAGCGGGCTCCTGCGCGAAGGGAAGGGCGCCCGCAAACCGCTTGCCGGCGGCACCGACGTCGTCATACAGTTGCGCCGTCGGGTGATCCGCACCGAAGGCTTGGTGAACCTGAAGCGGATTCCGGAGCTTGGGGGCTGGGCGTGCGTGCCCGGCAAGGGGCTCCGGCTCGGAGCGTGCACGCCCATGCGCGACCTGGAAACCTCGGCCGCGGTGGAAGGACGTTTCCCCTCGATCACCGAGGCGCTCCGGGTGGTGGGATCGCTGCAGTTGAGAAACATCGCCAGCGTGGGCGGCAACCTCTGCAATGCCTCGCCGTCGGCGGACACTGCGCCGCCGCTGGTGGCGCTGGAGGCCACGGCCAGGGTCCACACCCCTGAATCCCGGCAGGAGACCGTGCCGGTGGAGAATTTCTTCACCGGGCCCGGCGCCTCGGTTCTGGGCTCGGGCGGACTGCTTCTGTCGGTGGACGTGCCGGAGCCGGCGCCACGCACCGGCGACGCCTTCGAGCGCTTCACGCCGCGGTCGGCCATGGACATCGCCATCGCCAGCGCCGCGGCGGCGGTGACGCTGGACGCGGCCGGCGAAAGGATCGAGGCGGTGCGGATCGCCCTGGGCGCGGTGGCGCCCACTCCCATCCGGGCCCTCAAGGCCGAGGATCTGGTGCGGGGGAAGGAGCCGAATCCGAAGCGTCTGGAATGGGCCGCCGCCGCGGCCATGGAGGAGTGCCGCCCCATCGACGACATCCGCGGAACGGGCGCCTACCGCAAGGAGCTGATCCGGATCCTCGTGCAGCGCGTGCTGCGGCAGGCGGTGGAACGGGCCCGGGCCAACGGGCGAACGGAAAGGTCATGAAACAGCGCTACGCTCTACGCGTGAACGGGGGTACCCGGGAGACCGAGGCCGAGCCCCATGAATCCCTTCTGGACGTGCTGCGGGAGAACCTCCGCCTGACCGGCAGCAAGAAGGGGTGCAACGAGGCCGAGTGCGGCTCGTGCACGGTGTTGCTCGACGGCCGCCCCGTGGTGTCGTGCCTGGTGCTGGTGCCGGACGCCGTGGACCGGGAGATCGTCACCATCGAGGCCCTGGCCGAGGACGGCGAGCCCCACCCGGTGCAACGGCAGATGGTGGAGCAGGGGGGAGTCCAGTGCGGCTACTGCACCCCCGGCATGATCATGAGCGCATACGCATTGCTCCAGGAAAATCCCGACCCCACGGATGAGGAGATCCGTTTCGCCATCTCCGGAAACATATGCCGCTGTACGGGATACGGAAAAATCGTCAAGGCCGTGCGCGCGGCCGCGGAAGAGATGGGGAACGAGGGAACATGAGCGAGGATGCCTCTCGAGAGACGGCCCAGCCGTACCACTGGATCGGCAGGAACGTCACCAAGCCGGACGCGTTGGAGAAGGCCCTGGGCGCCACCGAGTACGTGGGCGACATGGTGGTGCCGGGCATGCTCCACGCCAAGATCCTGTGGGCGGGAACGCCCCACGCGGTGATCCGGAACATCGACACGCGCGAAGCCGCCCGGGCGCCGGGCGTGGCGGCCGTGCTGACGGCGGCGGACGTGCCGGGCACCAACCGCTACGGGCTGGCCGTGCTCGACCAGCGGGCGCTGGCCGACGACAAGGTGCGGTCGGCGGGCGACGCCCTGGCGCTGGTGGCGGCGGAGGACGAGGAGGCGGCCGAGGAAGCGGTGGCGAAGATCAAGGTGGACCTGGAGCCGTTGCGCCCCATTCTCACCTACAAGGATGCCCTGGACCCCGACGGGCCTCCGATCCACGAGGGCGGCAACGTGTTCCAGCACACCACCGTGCGCAAGGGCGACCTGGAGCAGGGCATCGCGGAGTCGGACGTGATCGTGGAGGACAGCTATCACACGCACCGGATGGATCACGTTCCCATGGAGCCGGAGGCGGGTCTGGCCTACGTCGATCCCTCCGGCGTGCTCAACATCCTGGTCGGGACCCAGTACCCCTACCGCGACCGGCGTCAGATCGCTCCGGCCCTGGATCTCCCCATGAACAAGGTGCGGGTGGTCCAGGCGCCCATCGGCGGCGGCTTCGGCCGCAAGGACGACATCACCGCCGAGATCCACGTGGGCCTGCTGGCGCTCAAGACGCGCCGGCCGGTACGGCTCGTCTACACCCGGGAAGAGTCCCTCATCGCCAACACCAAGCGCCATCCCATGGCCATGAGCTTCCGCACCGGCGCCCGCGCCGACGGTCGGCTGACCTTCCTGGACGGCGACATCTACGGCGACACGGGCGCGGGCATCTCGCTGGGCGCCTACGTTATCAAGAAGGCGGGCATCCATGCCACGGGCCCCTACGACGTGCCCAACATCCGCGTGGACACCTACACGCTCTACACCAACAACCTCGTCTCCGGAGCCATGCGCGGCTTCGGCGTGATGCAGGCGGCGGTGGCTCATGAATCCCAGATGGACCAGTTGGCACACAAGCTGGGCATGTCGCCGCTGGAGTTCCGCATCAAGAACTGCCTCAAGCCGGGGCTCGCTTCCTCCACCGGGCAGTTGATGAACGAGGGCTGCGGCATCGAGGCGACGCTGCAGCGCATCAAGGACTACATGAACGCGCGTGACCTGCGCTTCAAACGGTCTCAAGCGGCATCGTGAGCACCGCGGGTTAGACGGCCATGGCAATAAGAAAAGGCTTGGGCATCGGCTCCATGTACTACGGTATCGGCTACGGCTTCAGCCGCGCCGACATCGGCTCGGCCGAGATCGAGATGGCCGAGGACGGCACTACCACGGTCTACTCCGGGGCCTGCGACATGGGCCAGGGGGTCATGACCGTGGTCACCCAGGTGGCGGCGGAGGAGTTGGGCATCGAGCCCGAGCAGATCCGCGTCGTGGCGGCCGATACCGGGAGCACGCCGGACGCCGGGCCCACCTCGGGGAGCCGCGCCACCTTCGTCCAGGGCGTGGCGGTGCAGAACGCGGCCCGGGAGTTGCGGGAGGAGATTCTGGACATGGCCTCGCGTATGCTGGAGTGCCCCAGGGAGAACCTTGACGTGCACCGGGGCGAGGTGTGCGAGGTCGGCACGGACCGGCCGATGGTGTCGGTGGGCAAGGTGGCGCACCAGCTTCACTTCCACGGACGGCGGGCGGCCGCCTGGGGCTGGCACGACAACACCACCCAGGACGTGGACCCCGAGACCTCACAGGGTGACGCCTACGCCACCTACGGGTGGGCCACGCAGCTGGCGGAGGTGGAGGTGGATACCGAGACCGGCCGCGTGCGTCTCACCAAGCTGGTTTCCGCCACCGATGCCGGCAAGGCCATCAACCCGGTGGCGGTGGAGGGGCAGATCGAGGGCGGCGCCGCCATGGGCCTGGGCTACGGCCTCTACGAGCAGCACATCCTGGAGAACGGCGTGCCGCGTACCGCGTCGCTGGCGTTCTACCTCGTGCCCACGGCCATGGACGTGCCGGACATCGAGTGCGAGATTGTGGAGGTTCCCGATCCCAGGGGGCCGTTCGGCGCCAAGGGCGTGGCGGAGCCGGCCACCATCCCCACCACGCCGGCCATCCTGAACGCAATCTACGACGCCATCGGCATTCGCATCACCGAGACCCCCATTACACCGGAGCGGGTCTTCTTCGCCATCCAGGAAGCCAAGTCCCGGGGGGAGTTCAGCGACGACTGAAGGCGTGTTGAGGAGGTAGCCATTGAGCCATCGGGTCGGACTGCTCATCCCCTCGTCGAACACCGTCATGGAGGTGGACTTCTACCGCCATCTGCCGGCGTCGGCCACGGTGCACACCGGTCGCATGTACATGGAGGCGACCACGGTCAAGGGCGAGGAGGAGATGCTCGACGAGCACTGTCTGCCCACGGCCGCCGACGTGGCCACCGCCAAGCCGGACCTCATGGTGTTCGGCTGCACCAGCGCCGGGGCGCTCCGGGGCAACGCCTACGACGCCGAGTTGTGCCGCCGGATCTCGGACGTGGCCGGCAAGCCTACCGTCAGCGTCATCGAGTCGGTGCGGCGCAAGCTCATGTCGCTCCAGGTGCGGCGGGTGGCCGTGCTCACGCCCTATATCGAAGACCTCAACGTCCGCATCAAGGCCAGCGTGGAGGACGACGGCATCGAGGTGGCCTCGATCCACGGCATGGGCATCAGCGTCAACTTCAATCTGGCTCTGGTGGAACCGGCGGAGATCCTGGCCTTCGCCCGGGAGAAGCTGGGCCCCGCCCCGGCGGTGGACGCGCTCTTCATCTCCTGCACAAACTATCAGGCGGTGGCGACGCTGCCGCGCTTGAAGGAAGCCTACGACATGCCCATCGTCACCAGCAACCAGGCCGCCCTCGAAGCCGTGGGCCGGGAGCTGGACGTGGAACTGGCGGGCATGAACTGAGGGCAAACCGGAGGATACCCCATGGAATTCATGAAGCTCGAAGGCGCCGTGGACCTGCATGTGCATTCCTATCCGTGCGTGTTCCAACGGCGGGTGGATGACCGCGAGGCCGTGAAGGCGGCGGAGGAGGCGGGTATGGCCGCCATCGTGCTGAAATGCCACCACGAGAGCACGGTGAGCCGCGCCTACCTCATCCAGAAGGAGTTTCCCGACATCAAGGTGTTCGGCGGCGTGGTGATGAACCAGTTCGTCGGCGGCATCAATCCGGCGGCGGCCGAGGTGGCTCTCCGGCTCGGCGCCAAGGAGGTGTGGATGCCCACCATCGACGCCGCCCATCACGTGGATGTCCACGGCGCCCGCGGCAGCTACGACACCCAGAGCAGCGGCTCGGACTTCGTCTGGGGCGAGCCCATCTCCGCGGTCAAGGACGGCAAGGTGGTGAACGAGGCTCTGGTGGTGTTGGAGCTCATCGCCAAGCATGACGCCATCCTCGGCACCGCGCACCTCTCTCTGGGCGAGATCGAGCTGCTGGTGAAGGCGGCCTACGAGCGCGGGGTGAAGAAGATCCTGATCACCCATCCCTACTTCCGGGTGCCCGCCGGCATGAACCTCGACTTCCTGAAACAGATGATGCGTTACGGCGCCATCGGCGAGTTCGGCTACTGTACCATCTCGCCCATGTGGGCCTACGTGAACCTGGAGTTCACCAAGGGCATCATGGACTCCATGGGTTTCGACAACTGCCTGGTCATGAGCGACACCGGCCAGTCCCACAACCCGTTGCCGCCCGAGGCGTTGTGGCTCTATGCCCAGGGGCTCTACGAGAAGGGGGTCTCGCCGAGGAACGTGGAGAAGCTGATCATCGACAACCCCCGGGCGATGCTGGGCCTGTGAGGCCGCCAACGCGTGCACGGGAGAGAGGACAGCCATGACCGATTGGGCATCTCGAGGACGGATCGCGGAGGACATCACCGAGGCGGCGGGGCTGACGCCGTTGCTGCGGTTGCGCAAGGTGGCGGCGGGGCCCCAGGTCCTGTGCGGCAAGCTCGAGTTCATGAACCCGTCGTCGAGCCTCAAGGACCGGATCCTGCGGCGCATGGTGCGGAGTGCCGAGGAACGGGGCGATCTCAAGCCCGGCATGACCATCCTGGAAGCCTCCACCGGCAGCACCGGCATCGCTACCTCCATGATCGGCGCGGTGTGCGGCTACCCGGTGGTGGTGGTGATGCCGGAGGGCATGAGCGAGGAGCGCAAGGCCTCCATGCGCGCCTACGGCGCCGAGCTGGTGCTGACCCCCGGGGCCGAGAGCGACGTGGACCTGTGCCTGGAGAAAGTGGAGGAGCTCAAGCGCGCCGAGCCGGAGCGCTACTGGGAGCCCGGCCAGTTCTCCAACCGGGACAATATCGCGGCGCACTACGAAACCACCGGGCCGGAGATCTGGCAGCAGACCGGCGGCGAGGTGGACGTGTTCGTGGCCTCCCAAGGCAGCGGCGGCACCGTGTCCGGGGTCGGCAAGTACTTGAAGGAGCAGAACCCGAACGCGAAGATCTACGCCGTGGAGCCCGATGAATGTCCGATCCTTTCGGGCGGGACCTGGGGGCCGCACGCCATCGAGGGCATCGGCGACGGCTTCATCCCCGAGAACCTGGACCTGGACTACGTGGACGGCGTGGTGACGGTTTCCTCCGAGGACTCCATTGCCATGGCCCGGCGCCTGGCGCGGGAAGAGGGCGTTCTTTGCGGCATCTCGTCCGGCTGCAACGTATCGGCGGCGAACAAGCTCTCGGCGGCGCTGCCGTCCACGAAAATGATCGTCACCATGATCAACGACACCGGCATGCGCTACTTCTCGACCCCGCTCTTCGGCAAGGACGAGGGCGTGGAGATTCCCGACCGCGAGCATCCCATCCGCGAAGAGGACAAGGCCAACCTGGCGCGCCGGAACCTGCACATCGTCCGGTAAGCGCCCGCCGGCAGTGAGGTGGCCAATGAAAATCAGATACCTCGATACGTTTTATTGGGTCGCCAGTCTTGGTAGTTTCCGTGCGGCTGCGGACAAGCTCAATCTGACACAGCCCGCGGTCTCGGCCCGTATCCAGGTACTTGAACAGGACCTTGGCGCCAAGGTTTTCGTGCGCGACGTCAATAAGACCACACTGACCGCTGACGGCAGGAAGCTGATGGGCTTTACGGAGTGTCTGATGCGTCTCGAGCAGGACGTGCTGTCCGCGTTCCTTGATCCCACGGACGCCAAACAAACTATATGCCTGGGTGCATCGGAAACGATCATAGCCACATGGTTGCCGGATTTCATGGTCCGTCTGAGACAGTCCCATGCAAAGCTGTTTTTCGATCTGCAGGTGGATTCGACAGACAAGTTGCGCGACGCCCTGGTTTCCCGTGAGATCGATCTGGCTTTCCTGATGGGGCCGGTGGCCGGGGCCGCTATCGTCAATCATGATATTTGTACATACGAAATGACTTTTGCCGCGAAGTCGGATTTGGCAGCACTGAAACGCAGGTGGAAACTCGCTGATATCGCCGGCCACCCGGTTCTTACATTCGCGGCCAATACGAAGCCGAGCAAACAGATCAAGGAATTGCTCGCGCCCTACTCCAATGGCTCCCCTAACATGACCACATCCACGTCCCTGGGCGTCGTCATTCGACTGGCCAAATCCGGCATGGGCGTATGCGCGGTTCCCAGGGCAGTGATAGAGAGAGAGCTTCAAACCGGCGAACTGGCTGTTCTGGAAACGGATGTAAGGCTACCCCCGATCTCGTTCACCGCGTCGTATGTTTCCGGCAGTCCTGGAAGCGATCTATTGGCAAGAATAAGTGAAGAAGCCGTCGAGTATCTCCGAAGCCAAAAAACCGGATTTACATACAATCGCAACCAGGAGAAAAGGGGGCGCCGAGCCCATCTGGTTGAAGGGTCCACCTCGTATTGTTGAAATCTCACGGTAATGTAACGCCGTCCGTTCCTCACTTTCCCTTCCACTCCCCAGTCTCGTCCTGACCTAACCGCAAGAGTCGGGCAAGGCGGTTCCGCCTTGTGGCGGACCCCTTCAAGAACAGGGGCAAACCCGGTGCTCGGGATGCCGGGTCGTGGCTCGCCTCGGCCCTTGCAGTGATTTAGAAATTTCTATCGCAGAACATAAATTAATTTGATTTGATTTTCCCGCTCTTAGGGTGCTTCCCTGAATGTAGACGTAGAAGTTTTCCCTTGAATGGAGCCGGCAGTGAAAACGGAGTTGGGCGCGCACATCAGAAGCTTGATTCGTGCAGGCAAGTTTGTGGGCCAGACCTCGGGACGGGCTCCGGATTACTCGCAGGGCAATGTCGTCATATTGCCTCAACGCTACGCGTCGGATTTTCTTCGATTTTGTCTGAACAACCCCAAACCGTGTCCGTTGATCGGTCTGTCAAAGCCTGGCGACCCAACCATTCCGGCCCTGGGAAACGATATCGACATTCGCCAGGATGTCCCGGAATATCGGGTTTACCGCGACGGCGTTCTTTCCGATCAGTCGACCGACATACGCGACCTGTGGACCAGTGAAATGGTCGCCTTCGTCCTGGGTTGCTCCTTCACGTTCGAGGCAGCCTTGATCCGCGATGGTTATCACGTTCGCCATGTCGAGCTGGGATGCAACGTCCCAATGTTCAAGACAAGCATCGAGACGATACCGGGTGGCATCTTCAGCGGCCCGATGGTCGTCACGATGCGATCCTTTCCCGAACATCAGATCCCGGAAATTTTCGATCTTTGCTCCCGGTATCCTCATGCGCACGGAACGCCGATCCATTGGGGGGATCCCGAGAGAATCGGCATCTCGGATATCCGGTCTCCGGACTACGGTGATGCCGTCGACATTCCCGATGACGAGGTGCTGGTGTTCTGGGCTTGCGGAGTGACACCCCAGGCGTCCATCGAACGCGCGAAACCGGATATCTGCATTACCCATGCCCCTGGCTGCATGCTTGTTACCGACGTTCTTTCGGCAACGCAACCCGTAGTCGATGTGTCGCTCACGCTTCTCTTAACTCAATCAACTTCAAACGTTGAAGCAAAAGGAGGAAACCAATGGCACTGAAATCTCTTCTGAGAATGATCGTGACGCTCTGCGCGATGGCAGTCGCGGTTCCGGCCCCGGCGGAAGAAAAGCTCTCCGTCGTGGGTTCATGGTCGTCCCTGCCGCTTTACAAGAACTACGAAGCGCCGTTCTGGACAAAGACGCTGCCGGCCGCCGTGCCCGGCCTGAAGGTCGAGATGACCACCTTCAACCAGATGGGCGTGAAGGGCGGCGACGTATTCCGGTTGCTCAACGACGGGCTTTTCGACGTCGGCATGACGGTTGCCGACTACACCGTCGGCGACGCGCCCGAACTCGAGGGTCTGGATGTGCCGCTCATCGCGACCGACGCCGCCAAGGCGCGAGCAATGGTGGAAGCCGCCCGTCCCATGGTGGAAGACATCATGGCCAAGCGCTTCGGCTCCAAACTTCTGGCTATCGCGCCTTACCCGCCGCAGATCGTCTTCTGCAAGCCCCAGATCGCCGGCCTCGCCGATCTCAAGGGCAAGAAGGTTCGCGGCTCCGGCCGCATGACCACCAAGCTTCTCGAAGCGCTCGGCGCGGAAGGCGTGAACGTCCGCTTCTCCGAAGTACCCGGCGCCCTCGAGCGAGGCGTCATCGATTGCGCCGTTACGGGCTCCGGTTCCGGCTATGCCTCGGGATGGCACGAAGTGTCCACCCACCTCCTGCCCTTGCCGCTGGGCGGATGGGACCCGGTGGTCACCGCCATCAATATGAACAGATGGAATGCGCTGTCCGACGCGACGAAGAAGGCGATCCTGGCGAACGTCAAGAGCGGGTTCGAAGACCCCGCCTGGGACGACGCCGGCAGCTCGCTTCAGAACGACATCAATTGTCTGACGGGCTCGGGTAAATGCACGTCCGGCGCTTCCGCGTCGATGAAGCTCGTCGCGGCCACCCAGGCCGACATGGACACGGCGCGAAATACTCTTCTGAAGACCGTGCTTCCGGACTGGGCAAGCCGGACAAGTGCAGCCTACGTCAAAACCTGGAACGAATCCGTGGGGAAGGTCGTCGGTGTGAAAGCCGGCCAGTAAAGGAGGGGCGCGCACCAGGGTCATGCTGAGAGCAATAAGCCTGCTGCGGACGATCAATCGTTACGTCGCGCTCACCTGCGGTGTGGTGCTGCTCATCACCGCTGCATTCGTCCTCTCTGAAATTTCGTTGAGGGGCCTGAGCCTGCCGAACCTCGGCGGCGCGGACGAGCTTTCAGGGTACATCATGGCAGGCGTGACCGCCTGGGGGCTGTCCGTCGCGCTCACGGAACGGGCCCATATCCGTATTGAAATGGCCGTCACGAGGCTGCGGTCCTTTTGGCGCGACGTCATAGACGTCGTCGTCCTTTCCACCTTTGCGGCCATCGCGACCACCGTAACCGTCTATGGATGGAGGGTGCTTTCAAAGTCGATCCACAGCGCAAGCCGGGCTAATACACCGCTGGAAACACCGCTTTGGATACCGCAGGTCTTCTGGTGGTCCGGCTGGATATGGTTCTCGACCACATCCTGTCTGATAGCCATTATCGCCATGGGGCTTTTTGTAGCCCGCCGCTCGGAAGAGCTGCGGAACCTCGCGGGCACGGAAGAAGACACCTGAGCATGATCGGCGCCGTTGTTTCCGTCCTTTTTATTCTTCTCGCCGCCTCGATTCCGGTAGCCTCGGTCCTTTTTATTCTGGCCTTTGGCGTCGACTATTTCTATTCCCCTTTCCCGCTCACTCGCGGCCTGGGGCAGATTGTCTGGTCGTCCTCCGACAGCGCATTGCTGACCGCCATCCCATTTTTCATCCTGCTGGGTGAAATATTGGTCCGCTCGGGTATCGCACAGAGAACTTACGCCGCGCTGGATGCCTGGGCGGCTTGGGCGCCGGGCGGTCTGGTCCACGCCAATATCGGCACCGCGACCTTGTTTGCGGCAACGTCCGGTTCGTCGGTTGCCACCGCAGCGACGGTTGCGACGGTCGCCATGCCGCAGGCTGAAAAGCTGAATTATGATCCTCGTTTGTTCGCGGGTTCCATCGCGGCCGGCGGAACCCTGGGCATCATGATTCCACCGTCCATCAACCTGATCGTTTACGGGTTCCTGACGGAAACGTCCGTTCCTCGCCTGTTTCTTGCCGGGCTGGTGCCGGGGTTTCTCCTGGCGGCGATGTTCATGATCATCACGGCTATAATCTGCTCGGTCTACCCGAATCTCGGCGGGCCACGACGAACCGCATCCTGGGTTGACCGGTTCCGCGCACTCGCTGAACTCATCGCGATCGCCATCCTGTTCCTGTCGGTGGTCGGCACGATCTACCTTGGTCTTGCAACCCCGACCGAGGCTGCCGCCCTTGGGGTCGCAATGGCCTTTGCGATCGCCGCCGCTCGACGGACATTGACCTGGAAAGGAACCTGCGACGCGCTTGTCGGTACGATCCGCGTCACGTCCATGATCATGTTCGTGATCCTGGGAGCCTACTTCCTGAATTTCGTTCTTGTGGCAGCCGGCGTCGGTACGAAACTCATTCAGTTCCTGGAGAATCTTGGACTGTCGCCCTTCGGCACCCTTTTGAGCATTGTCGCACTCTACATCCTGCTCGGATTCTTCATGGAAACCCTCTCGCTGATGGTTGCCACCATACCGATTGTCATGCCGATCATCGTCGGTCTTGGTTACGACAAGGTGTGGTTTGGAATCCTCATGATTCTGCTTATCGAGATGGCGCTCATCACGCCGCCCGTGGGTCTGAACCTCTACGTGGTGCAGGCGGTCCGAGCGTCGGGCAAGCTGACTCAGGTGATGATGGGCGTCGTTCCATATGTGTTCGCCATGCTTCTGATGGCGGCTCTCCTGATTGCGTTTCCTCAGCTGGCGCTTTGGTTGCCCGGCTGATCCGAAACAACAGGCTTGGACGCTGGAACGACGCTATCCTGGACACCGCGCCTCCCGGCCGCGGGCCATGCATGAGGGTCAGAAGCGGTGACGAAGCGAGAACCTGAGTGATTGGTCGTCGGAACGGTCAAGGACTTCGATCTTGATCGGCCAGTTCGACGCGTGACCAAGGTCGAGCCCCAAGGTTCGACGGACGGAATCACCGTCCGAATATCGTACCAAGCCGACATACGGCCGCATCGTTCGGAAGAAGGGGCCACCCCACAGGCCATAGCCTACTTCGCCTCGTATGCCGACGCCTGACGGTGCCCCGTCGCCGAGGGAGGCGAGGCGTGTGTTCAACTCCAGCCCGAAACCGCGACCGAGACTGTCGGGAGCGAAGCGTACGCCGCCGCCAAGGCGCCAGAAATCCTGCTCGTAGTCGCCCAGCCCGACAGAGCCCTCGGCGTTCCCGATCAGCGCCAGGCGGGGATGGAGTATGCCCTCCACGAACACCGAGCCTCTTGCCTCCAACAGACCGCCCTCGAGCCCATCCCCGGTCGCATGCCTGTAGGCCAATGAAACCGACGGTGAGCCACGGACCGGCGCACTCCACGCCAGGCCGGCGCGATAGTCGACGCCGCGCATCGTGGGTAGCGAGGACGAAATCCGTCCGCCTCCCTTGATGTCGAAGGCAAACGAGTCGATGCCGGCTTCGACTTGAAGCTCTCCGGACAGCATCTCGGCCAGGGGTACGGAGGCGCCCGCGGCGTAAGCGAGAAGGCGCACGTCGGAGTTGGACCAGGACGGAAAGCCCAGGTCGTCGCGGTGGCGCAGGTCGCCGGTTCCGCCGCCCAGCACCGCCCAGAGGTGTCCGCCGGACGGCAGGTGCCAGGCGGCGAAGGGATGCAACGACAGAATTTCGCTGTCGTGCTCGCCGGTGCGGTAGCCGAGTTCGGCGAGGGCCGCCTCGGCTTGGTAGCGAAGCTCGGTGCGGGTGAACGAGGCGACCAATCCCGCCTGCCAGGCGCCGGCTCCCGTCTCCGCGCCGACGGTCGCGGACTCGCTGTTGCCCGTGTAGTCGAAGCCGTCATGCTGCCCTGACAGCGAAGCGAAGCCGACCTCGGGCGTTAATGCGAACGACGCCTGTTCCGAGCCGGGTGACCACCCGTGGACGCGGTCGCGAACCGCGGCGGAGGCTACCGCGGCGGCACGCCTTGCATGCACCGGTCCCAGCGCCTCGTGAACCGGGTTGGAGACTCCTTGCGCACCGGGGCGCGGTGTTGGGGCCGTGGTGTCGGGGCACCGGTACTCGCCCGCGTTGCCGTCCCAGAACGCGTCGTCGCGCACTTGAAGCTGGACGTGAATGAACTGCGAGGCTCTGAGGGGAGGGTCGGCATTGGGGTCGCCGAGACAAATATCGACGCCGCTATCAACTCGGAAATCAAGGCAAAGAGCGTCCTTCGCATTACTCGCGGTGACGGGAGTCTCGGTGCCGACCAGATAACGGTACGTGTTGGGAGTACCGAGGACGGGTGGCGGTCTTGGGTTGGCGAACGTAAGTACTCGGTTGCTTGGATTGAAGAACAATAAGTTGGGAGGGGTACGCTGATCGGGCACTCCGGGCAGTCCGTACCTTTCTTGGCCTACTCCACCGTGCGCGCGGGGCAATGTCGCGACCGGTAGCGATCCGCTGCCGGGAAGTACGCACCACCCCTGCTCAGGCGCGACCGTCCTGGTCCTGAAGCGCCAGTCACTCCTTTCGAGAGGTTCGACGATAAGGACGAACGACCGGGAGGCGGACACTGGCGGTGACGAATTGTCCGTCACTCGATAGGTACAGTTCGGCCCACGGTACTCCGCGTCGGGCGTTCCCGATAGAACGCGGGTGCTTGAGTGAAATTCGAGCCCGGCGGGGAGCATACAGTCGACCACCTCGTAGGTGTACGGTTCTATGCCGCCCGAGGCTGCTTGGAACGTTGTCTGGCTGTGCCTTCCGATTTTGACAGTAAGTTCAACGCGGAGTTCAACACCGAGTTCAACGTAGCGTATTTCTGCGTCGGTGTCCTTTCCCTCGACTATCTTCTGTGGGAATTCCAGCGGCGGCGTTGCAGGGGCGGTCACCTCGACTTCGATGGCCCTCGACGTTGTGGCGGCAGGCTGCGAACTGTCCGTTACCGTGTACGTACAGGAATCGCGGAAGGGCGTGTCCGGTGTGCCGGCGAAGGTGAGGGTTTCGGGCGCGAACCCCATCCCCGAGGGGAGCGTTCCCCCGGCGCAGGTAAAGGAATACGTGTACGGTTGGACGCCGCCCGTGGCGGCGGGGAGCGCCGCACTGTAGAAGGTCCCGACACGCAGGCTTCTCTTCGTCGTCGGCGGAAGCATCAGCGGTTGTGTTGCAGGGGCGGTCACCTCGACTTCGATGGCCCTCGACGTTGTGGCGGCAGGCTGCGA
>JAPPHF010000057.1:16822-21722 GCA_028821115.1 Deltaproteobacteria bacterium
GGAGCGCCACACTGTAAAAGGTCCCGACACGCAGGCTTAGCTTCGTCGGCGACGGGAGCATCAGCGGCTGTGTTGCAGCGGCGGTCACCTCAAGCCGGAGCCCATAAGAGACGCTCCGCGCTGCCCGAAAACCCGGGTCGGACTCGGCGACGCGGAAGGTGCAGAAGAAGGTCTTGCCACTGTCAGCCATGGGGGCAGTGCCCGCAAGGATTCTCTCGTCCGGGATCAGAGTCACCCAGTCAGGACAGCCGTCGATACTCGATTCGTAAGGAGGAATTCCGCCAGAGATGCGCGGAAGCTGGTGCTCAACCGGTTGCTCGGGAGGAAAACGCAGATCGAGCGTCTGCTTCCCCTCGGGAAGGTCGACGGAAAGTTGGCTCCCGCCGCAGGCGGCGAGGAACAATGCAAGACAAACGTGGGTAACAATCTTGATGTGTTTCATTGGGGCAATTCGCCGCATGCGACGTTGGTAGGTTTACGCCTACCGTTCGTATTTCCCGCTACCAGCCTTTTTACCTGAAGAAAATATGAGGTCAAGGTGAACGCGGGTTTACAGCCGTGGACGCGCGGAAGTCGATAACTTCCTTACGACCCGCCAGCGCGTGTGCTATATACCGAAGATGCCTCTTCCCGAGAGCCTGACCTGCGTCTTGTGCGGCGCCGCCTACCGGGAAGATCCCAGCCGCTACAGTTGTCCCGAATGCGGCGAGCTGGGCACCTTGCGGGTTTCCTACGACTATGACCGCATCAACGCGTCAGCGAGCCGGGACAGCCTGGCCGCGACGCCTTTCCGGGATCACTGGCGCTACCTCCCATTGCTGCCGCTGGCCGCGGAGCAGGTAAAATTTCCACTGGCTGTGGGAGCAACGCCGCTCTACCCCGTTCCCGGGCTGAGAAGGGCCTTGAGCCTGGAACGTCTGTGGATCAAGGACGATACGGCCAACCCCTCCGCTTCTCTCAAGGACCGGGCCAGCTCCGTGGTGCTGCTCAAGGGGCAAGAGTTGGGGTGCCGGGAATTCGCCGCCGCCTCCACCGGCAACGCGGGGGCGTCGCTGGCGTGCCTTTCCGCGGCCCTGGGACTGCCGTGTCACATCTTCGTGCCCGAGACGGCGCCCCGGGCCAAGGTGGCGCAACTCTTGAACTTCGGCGCCGACGTTCTTTCCATCCGCGGCAGTTATTCCGAGGCCTTCAGCCTCTGCGTCGAAGCGGCTGACCGCTTTGGGTGGTACAACCGCAACACCGGCTACAACCCCTACACCGTGGAGGGTAAGAAGACGGTGGCGCTGGAGATCGCCGAGCAACTCGGCTGGGAGCCGCCCGATACCGTCATCGTCGCCACCGGAGACGGCTGTATCCTGAGCGGCGTATGGAAGGGGTTCACGGATCTTCACCGGCTGGGATGGATCCCGCGCCTGCCGCGGCTGGTGGCGGCCCAGGCCGAGGGCTCCCAGGCCATCAAGCAGGCCTTCGACGGCGACGGCACCGTCAGACCCGTGACCGAGGACACCCTGGCCGACAGCATCAGCGTGGCGCTGCCGCGCAACGGGGCCATGGCGGTGCAGGACCTCCGCGCCTCCGGCGGGATCGCGGTAGCCGTGTCGGACGGCGAAATCCTGGAAGCCATGCCGCTGTTGGGCAGGACCGCCGGACTGTTCGTCGAGCCCGCCGCCGCGGCGGCCGTCGCCGCCCTCGTGAAGCTCGTGGACCGGGGCGACGTCTCGTCCACGGAGCGCGTGGTGGTCCTGTCCACGGGCCATGGCCTCAAGGACGTGGACGCCGCGCTGCAGGCCGTCGAGCCGCCGGTGTCCCTCGAGTGCACCATCGAGGCGGTAGGAGAGAGGGTAACGGGTCGTTAGGGCCGGATCAGAGGAGAATCGAGTGTCTCAGGATCTACAGAGTTTCTTGAAGCGATTGAAGAAGGAATGCCCCGAGGAGTTCCTCGAGGTGAAGGAGTCGGTGTCGCGAGAGTTCGAGGCCACCGCGCTGGTCATGGAAGCCGAACGGCTGCCGTCCTGCCCGGCGGTGATGTTCCGGGACATCACCGGGAGCGATTTCACGATGGCGGCCAACGTGCTGGCGCACCGTCCGCGTCTGGCCTGGGCCTTCGGCACGTCCGGCGAACGGCTGGTACACGAGTTCAAGGAACGGATCCAGCAGCCGGTGCCGCCCAAGGTCTTGAACGACGCCCCCTTTCAGGAGAACAGCCTGCTGGACGAATCGGTGGACCTGGGGCGGCTTCCGATCCTGACCCATTTCGAGCAGGACGGCGGCCCCTACGTGACCGCGGGGCTGGTGGTGGCGCGGGATCCGCAGTCGGGCATGAGCACCGTGGGCTTTCACCGGATGCAGCTCAAGGGGCCGCGCAAGCTGGGAGTCAGCCTCCACTCCCGGCGCCGCATGTTCGAGTACTTCCGGCGGTCGGAGGAGAAGGGCGAGTCCCTGGAAGCAGCGGTCTGCATCGGCGTGCACCCGCTGGTTTCCCTGGGCGCGCTGACGCTGCCGCCGGCCGGAACGGAGAAGTTCGCGCTCCAGGGCGGGCTGCTGCAAGAGCCGCTGGAGCTCGCGCGCTGCACCACCGTGGACGTCGACGTCCCGCGGTGGTCGGAGATCGTCATCGAGGGACGGATTCTCAAGGACGTGCGCGAGAAGGAGGGGCCGTTCGGCGAGTTCACCGGTTACGCCTCGAGCCGAAGCACCGAGAACGTTTTCGAGGCCACCGCGCTGCACTACCGCAACGGCGCCGTCTACCAGGACATCAACGGCGGCGACAGCATGGAGCACTGCCGCTGCCTGTCCATGCCGCGGGAGGTGGAGTTCACCAACGTGCTGGGTAAGACCATCCCCAACCTCAAGGCGGTGCACGTGCCCGTGCGCTCGGGAATCGGCAGCTTCCACTGCTACGTCTCCATGCGAAAAACTGCCGAGGGGCAGGGCAAGCAGGCCATCTTCAGCGTGCTGGGAGCGGACCATTACGTCAAGCTGGTGGTGGTGGTGGACGACGACGTCGACATCTTCGACGAGGAGCAGGTGCTGTGGGCCATCGCCACCCGGATGCAGGCCAACCGGGACGTCTTCATCGTCGACGAGGCCATGGGTACGCTGCTGGACCCGTCTGCCACCGACGCCATCACCGCGAAGATGGGCATCGACGCGACCAAGCCCCTGGGCGAGTTCGCATCCACCCTCTCCATCGAGCCGGGCGCGGTGGAAAGGGCCCGGCGGCTCATGGGCAAGCTCACCGGATAGCCGGATGGCGACCTTCCGGACCTTCCTGGACGATCTACGGAACGCCGGCCAGCTCGTCGACATCCACAAGCCGGTGGACGTCCGGCATATCGCGGCGCTGGTGGATCAGGCCTCGACCGCACTGTTGTTCCACCGGGTGCGCGGCTACGAACTGCCCGTCGTCTCCGGGCTGTTGAACGACAGGACGCGGATCGCGCTGTCCGCGAGCTGCGACTACGCGCAGTTGGACCAACGGCTCAGCCGCGCCCTCGATCACCCCATCGACCCGGTCGAGGTGGACGACGAGGGCGTGCGGAGCCGGTTCCGGGAAGGGGTCGACGTGGACCTTTTCAGCCTCCCGGTGCCGGTCTTTTCCGAGTTCGACGGCGGCCCCACCATTACGGCCGGCGTCACGCTCGCGCGTGACCCGGAATACGGCCTGAACGCCGGTACCTATCGTTTCCAGGTAAAGGAGCGGGCTCTCACGGGCATCGACATCGTCACGCCCAACAACATGCGCAAGCTGGCGGAAAAGGCCTTGGCGGCCAATGCTCCGCTGCCCATCTCCATCAACATCGGCACCCATCCGCTGGAGCTCATGGCCTCGCTCTACAAGGCGCCCTTGGGGTGTAACGAGCTCGGCATCGCCGGCGGCATGATGGGGCGACCGGTGCGCCTCGGCGCCTGCCGGACCGTGGAAGCGCCGTGCCTGGCCGACGCCGAGATCGTGCTGGAGGCGGAGATCCTGCCCACGGGATGGACCCGTCAGGAAGGCCGCTTCGGCGAAATGACGCGCCTCATGGGCGACGTCCACTACAACCCTCACGTGCGCGTGAAGGCCGTCTCTCGCCGCGAGGACGCCGTCTACTACGCGCTGCACATGCCCTGGGAGAACATCTGGATCAAGGAACACGGCTTCCAGGCAGCGCTCAAGCGGGTCCTGGACGCGGCCGGCGTGACCGTGACCGCGGTCAACGTCACCCCGGGAGGTTGTTGCCACTGGCACGCGATCATTGCCATCCGCAAGCAGCCGGGCGATCCCCAGAATGCCATCATGGCGTCGCTGTCGGTGGCGGACCTGAAGCACGTGGTGATCGTCGACGACGACATCGACGTCTTCGACGCCATGGAGGTGGAATGGGCCATGGCCACCCGGGTGCAGGCCGACCGGGACATCACCATCCTCTCGGATGCCCGCTCCAAGCCCCTGGACCCGAGCCTGCCGCTGTCGCACGGGATCCCCACCACCGCCAAGTGCGGCATCGACGCCACGATCCCCGACGGCGTACCCAAGGCGCGCTACCAGCGCATCACCTATCCTTACGCGGATGAGCTGGAACTCGACGCCTACCTCGGCGAGGCGGACACGGCCCACGAGGGCGCGGTGAGCGACCCGGGCACGGGTATCGAAGGCGTGGCGACGCGCATACGCGCACTGCTCGCCTCCCGGCCCCTGTACTTCAGCGAGATCGCGCGGGAGGTCGCCGGGGTGGATTTCCAGGGCATCGCCCGCGCCATGGGGGAGTTGCACGCGGGCGGAGAAATCGACCAGGACGCCGAGGGGCGCTACCGCCTGGCATTGGGGAGATTCTGACAACGGCGTCCTTCGACATAGCGACCCAAACCACACCGACAAACGGGGGAGTGTTAGGGTGGGGGGGGGGGGAGAGGGGCG
>JAPPHF010000122.1 GCA_028821115.1 Deltaproteobacteria bacterium
GCGGCGCGGGCGCCGAGCTGGGTGCGGCCGGCCTTGAGCATGACCACGGGCTTCTTCTTCGACACCCGGCTGGCGACCTCGTAGAAGCTGCGGCCGTCCTTGAGGTCCTCGGCGTGCATGGCCACCACCTGGGTGTTGTCGTCCTGCTCGAAATAGGTGAGCAGGTCGTCCTCGTCCAGGTCGGACTTGTTGCCCAGCCCGACGATGGCCGAGACCCCCAGCCGGGTGGAGCGGCTGAAGCCGATGATGGACATGCCCACCCCGCCGCTCTGGGACGACAGCGCCACCGGCCCCTTGACGTCGTAGGGGGTGCAGAACGTCGCGCACAGGTTGGCGGGGGTGTAGTAGAAGCCGTAGATGTTGGGTCCCATGACGCGCACGTTGTACTTGCGCGCCTCCGCCAGCAGCTCCGCCTGCATCTCCTTCTCGCCCACCTCGGCGAAGCCCGACGGGATCATTACCGCACCCGGGATGCCCTTCTCGCCCACCTCGGTCATGGCGGCGGCGCAGAACTTGGCCGGCACCGCGAAGATGGCCACGTCCACCTCGCCCGGGATGTCGTTGACGCTCTTGTAACACGTCTTCCCCAGGATCTCGTCGGCCCTGGGGTTGATGGGGTAGAGCTCGCCGGCGTAGCCCCCGTTGATGATGTTCTTCATCACCGAGTTGCCGATCTTCCCTTCCCCGTCCGAGGCGCCGATGACCGCCACCGCCCTGGGGTTCATGATGCGCTGCATGGCCGAGACGATCTCGTCACGAGACGGCCGGTAGAACTCGGGCTGCGCCGTGAAGTCCACGGTCATCACGCTGTCCACCGCGGTGGCGCCGCCGGCGTCCGCCAGCACCGGGTTGAGGTCCACCTCGCGGATCTCCGGGAAATCGCTCACCAGTTGCGAGACACTCACGATGATGTCCGCCAGGGCCTCCCGCTGCACCGGCGGCCCGCCCCGGACGCCCTTGAGGACTTCCGCCGCGGCCACGCCGTCCAGCATGGAGAGGGCGTCGTCGCGTGTGGCGGGGGCCAGCCGGAAGGTCACGTCGCGGAGCACCTCCACCAGCACGCCGCCGAGCCCGAAGGCTACTACCTTGCCGAAACTCGGATCGGTGACCGCACCGACGATGACCTCCGCGCCCTTGCGGGAGACCTGCTCCTGCACCTGGACGCCGGCCAGCACGGCGTCGGCCTTGTAGGCGCGCGCGCTGCTCAACAGCGTCCGGTAGGCGCGCTCCGCCTGCTCCCGGTCCGCCACCCCCACCAGCACGCCGCCGGCCTCGGTCTTGTGAAGGATGTCCTTGGAGACGATCTTCATCACCACCGGAAAGCCGATGTCCTCGGCCAGATCCGCGGCCTCTGCCGCCGACTGGGCCACGCCTTCCCGCGGCAGCGGAACGCCATAGGCCCGCAGCACGGCACTGCACTCTAACGGCGACAACGTGGTCCGTCCCTCGGACCTGGCTTCATGCAAGACCGCGAGGACTTGCTCCCGCCGATCAGTTCCCGATTGCATCTTGTACGGCCTCCCTCCCTGGAGGATGAACCCGACGGCTTCCCCGAACGCGCGACGGGTGGATCTCGATTCGGAAGAGTCTACCGAGTGAACGCGCCGGCGCTTCTCAGCGCGGCGATCTCATCCTCGCCGTACCCCAGGACCTCGCTCAACACCTCGTCGGTATGCTCTCCCAGCAGCGGCGAGCGATTGATCTCCACCGGCGAGTCCGAGAGCTTGATGGGGCAGCCCACGTTGTACCACGGCCCCCGCTCGGGATGATCCACTTCCACCATCATTTCCCGGAGCTGGACGTGCTCGTCGTGGGCCAGGTCCTTGGTGCTCATGATCGGGCCGCAGGGGACGTCGAGATCGTTCAGGATCTCCATCAGCTCCCATTTGGTGTAGTCTCGGGCGAACTCCGCCAGCAGCCGCCACATCTCCGCCTGGTTGGCGCGCCTGACGTCGATGTTGTCGAAGAGCGGGTCCTTGGCCAATGCCTCGCCGCCGATGCGCTTGGCCAAGGCCGTCCACACGTGCTCCTGCACCACCACGTAGAGGTAGTCGTTGGCGCCGCCGGGCTTGCACGGGACGGCGTTGCCTAGTTGTCCGCCGCCGGAGTCGTTGCCCGCCCGCGGCGTGAAGTCCTCGAACTCCTGCACCGAGTACTCTGCCAGGGGACCGCGCTCGATGCGCTGGTGGTCGCGAAACTTCACGCGGCAGAGGTTCATGACGCAGTCCATCATGGCGCACTCGACGTACTGGCCGCGTCCGGTGCGCTCACGCTGGAGCAGGGCCGCGAGGATCCCCGCCAGCAGGTGAACGCCCGTGCCGGAGTCGCCGATCTGCGCGCCGGTCACCACCGGGGGTCCGTCGAACATGCCGCTGGTGCTCATGGCCCCGCCCATGGCCTGGGCCACGTTCTCGTAGGCCTTGAAGGCGGCATAGGGTCCCTCGCTGCCGAACCCCTTGATAGAGCCCATGATCATCCGCGGGTTCAACTCGTGCACCTTCTCCCAGCCGAACCCGAGACGGTCCAGCACGCCCGGGCCGAAGTTCTCCAACAACACGTCGCAGGCTTTCACCAAGCGGGTGAACACTTCCTTGCCGCGCTCGTTCTTGAGGTTCACTGTGATGGAGCGCTTGTTGCAGTTCAGCATGGTGAAGTAAAGGCTGTCGGCGTCGGGAATGTCCCAAAGCTGCTTGCGCGTGGCGTCGCCCGCGGGCGACTCGAGCTTGATCACGTCCGCGCCAAGAAAGCCCATGAGCTGGCTGGAGGTGGGACCCGCCTGTACGTGGGTCATGTCCAGGATGCGGATGCCGGAGAGTGCCTTTTCCATGTCGTTACCCGGTTGTCTGCAGGTGGCCCTGTTCTACTTGTACATGGTCTGTCGCTTGGTGCCGGGAGCCCACTCGCCCGCGTTCACCCAGATGTTGACGACAGCCGACTTGCCGGAGGTTTGCACCGACTCCCGCGCCCGCCGGAGCGCCGGCCCGACCTCATGGCAGTCAGCGACCTCCTCGCCGTATCCGCCCAGCATCTCCGCGAACTTCGAGAACGGCACGTCGCCGAGCAGGTTGCCGACGTTGCCACGCTCCTCGCCGTACTTGGAGAGCTGGCCGTAGCGGATCTGGTTCATGGCCGAGTTGTTGCCGATAACGGCGATGTAGGGGGCGCCGAACCGGTTGGCGGTCTCCATGTCGAATGCGGTCATGCCGAACGATCCGTCGCCGTAGTAGCACAGGACTTCCTTCTCCGGGTGCACCAGCTTGGAAGCCAGCGCAAAACCCGTGCCGACGCCTAGCGCGCCGAGGGCGCCCGGGTCCATCCAGTTGCCGGGTGCCCGGGGCTCCACCGCCTGAGCGCTGATGGTGACGACGTCGCCGCCGTCGCCGATGTAGAGAGTGTCCTTGGTCAGGAACTCGTTGAGCTCCCAGGCGACGCGCCAAGGGTGAATGGGATTGGCGTCCGACGTGAACAGCGGCATGAGCTTCGCCAGCCGCTCGTTCTCGAGGCCGCGGAGATGCTCAAGCCAGCGCGCTCGGCCCTCGGCGCCATTGTCGGGGCGTTCCCCGACCACCGCGTGCACCGCCCTGAGGATCGCTCCCGGATCACCCACGAGGCCCAGTGAGACGTCGCGGTTCTTGGCCACCGTGCGGTAGTCCATGTCGACGTGGACCACGGCGGCATCCGCTCGCAGCCGGCGGCCGTAGCCCATGCGGAAATCGAAGGGCGTGCCGACGATGACGATGACGTCCGCCTCGTTGAAGGCGTCGCCGCGGGTACGGTTGAAGTAGTGGGGGTCGCCGGGCGGCAGCAGGCCGCGGGCGGCGCCGTTCATGTAACAAGGGACGTTGAGCGCCTTGAACAATGAGGTAGCGGCCTCGTGTCCCCGGCAGCTCCACACCTGGGCGCCCAGCAGCACCGCCGGCCGCTCGGACTTCACCAGCAATTCCGCCAGCTTCTCGACATCCGCGGGGTCGCCGATGGAGCGTGTCGAGGCGCGGTAGCGCCCGCCCTCCGGCACGATCACCTTGTCCGCCGGGACCTCCCGGTCGAGCACGTCCCGGGGAATTTCCAGGTAGCTTGGCCCCGGCGCCCCGGCGAAGCACTCGCGCGCGGCCATCGCCACCATGTCGGCGATGCGCTCAGTGGAGCGCACGCTCGCCGAGAACTTGGTAATGGGCGCAGCCACGTCGACATGGGGCAGGTCCTGCAGCGACCCCATCTTGTGCTGGCTAAGGGCCCCCTGCCCGCCGATGTGAAGCACCGGGCTCTCCGACCGGAACGCCGTGGCGATGCCGGTCAGCGCGTTGGTGAACCCCGGCCCGGCAGTAGTCACCACGCAGCCCAGCCGCCCCGTCTGCCGGGCGTAGCCGTCGGCCGCGTGCGCCGCCACCTGTTCGTGGCGCACGTCCACGACGCGAATGCCGTGGTCGATGCAGCCGTCATAGATATCGATGATATGGCCCCCGCACAGGGTGAAGATGGTGTCCACCCCCTCGTTCTTGAGGGCCGCCGCCACCAAGTGGCCGCCGGAAACCACGTCCTGGTCGCGGCTCTTTTGCGCCAGCGTATCCTCGGCCGTGCTGGAGGTCCGTTCGTCGGTCGAAACCCTTGCCATGGTTGCGTTTCCTTCGCGGGGGCGCTGCCGGCTGCCTCGCCCTATTGCTGCTGAACCGGCAAAATGCAGTTAGTTAATCCCTGTCCGTTGCATCTGTCAATCAGGCTTGTCGGGGGTTTGTGGTAAGATATCCACTCACGCAAGGAGGGCTCAGCGAATGGACCCCAAGATCACGGACAGCAAGAAACTCAACCAACAGGTGAACAATGGCAGGAAGCGGGTCAGCATCGTCGAGTCACTGGCGGTGCCCGAGGGAACCGATGTCGAATTTGAACCACCGTGCCTCGGCGACGAACTACTCAGGATCCCGGAACTTTCCCTGAATGGTCCAAGATGCCTCTGACCATCACTCAAGTAGACGCCTTCACCACCGAGCCGTTCGGCGGCAACCCGGCCGCCGTGTGCCTCCTGCCCGCTCCGGCCGACGCCGAGTGGATGCAGCGGGTGGCGCGGGAGATGAACCTCTCGGAAACCGCCTTCCTGGTTCGCCGCGAAGACAGCGGGTTCGACCTGCGCTGGTTCACCCCCGCAGTGGAGGTCGACCTCTGCGGCCACGCCACGCTGGCAACAGCCCACGTGCTTTGGGAGGAAGGACACCTCCCACAGGGTGAGCCGGCTGTTTTCCACACCCGCTCCGGCCGGTTGTCGGCGGAACTGCGCGGCGAGTGGATCGAAATGGACTTTCCGGCGGAACCGCCCGACTCTGTTCCTGCTCCGGACGGACTTGCCGCCGCCCTCGGCGCTGATCCGACCTACGTCGGCCGGAACCGCTTCGACTACCTTGTCGAGGTCGACACGCGGCTAACCGTTGAGCGGCTGACCCCGGACTTCAAGCGACTTGCGGAGATCGACACGCGCGGGATCATCGTCACGGCGCGGACGGACATGGAAGGCATCGATTTCGTCTCGCGCTTCTTCGCCCCACGAACCGGCATCGACGAGGATCCGGTCACCGGGTCCGCCCACTGCTGCCTGGGCCCCTACTGGCAATCATGCTCCGGACAGGACACGTTCACGGCGTTGCAGGTGTCAGAGCGCGGTGGCTTGGTCAAGGTCGCCGTGCGCGGTGAGCGCGCGCTGCTGTCCGGTCAAGCCGTCACGGTGCTGCGCGGCAACTTGCTGGCCTGATGGCCACGTCCCCTTCTCTTCCCGCAAACCCAAGCGCTCCTCCCGGTTCCGATGATCTCATGTCGCGCCGTTGGAAAGCACGGAGGCGGACCGCGAAACCGAAACTGGGTCACTCCTTGTCCAGCTCGGCCAGCCCTTCCTTGTAAACGCTCGACCTCGCCAGCCTTCGAAACCCATGTTTTGCGCGTTCGATGAGTTCCAACCGTGCAGAGACGCCCCGCGTCTTCAAACGAGCGATATAGGGTTCGCACTCGCTCGCAATGGTGTTCGTATCGCGGGCGCCGGTCATCGCGATAATCCGCGTGGTCCGCGGTATGTCGTTGACATAGTCCATGGGATCGAGAGCGCGGCCAACCCTCCGGTTCCTTCGAATCGCACGAGCCCGCAAGTCACAGGGACAAGCAGCCAACAGCGCGGCCTGAGCAAGACCCGGATAACGTCCGAGTATGACGGCGGAGATCTGGGCGCCGCCGGAATGACCGATCAGAACAACACGTGACGCGTTGTGATGTTTCGAAAGCGCTCGAACCGCCGAAGCGATAGAATCAACATCTTCCGGGTATTTCGTCCCCCGGCGGCCGGAATTTCCAGGGGTCGATTGTCTGCCTTCCTTGTCGTAGTAGCTGGGTCGCAGGAGTGCCACTGAAACGATACTCGAGGATCTACCCGCCGCGTAGCGATGAGAACGCCTGGCGTAGCGATACATGTAGTCTCCAGGTCCGCCACGGCTGACGTCCCCATGGAGAAAAATTCGCAGGATGGGTCTTGCGACCTTCTCGTCCGGCACGAATGTCTTGATGGCGAAACAGAGGTACTCACCGGGAACCCAATTCACATGATCCGCGTCCTCACAGGAGTTCGTCCGCAGGGAAGGCGGCTCATTCGCTGCTGCGCCACTCGTGTCCATGCCGAGACACGCGAAAACGGTTACGGCCACTACGTACTTCACCCCGTGCATGACGCACCTCCTTCAGATGGTCGAGCCAATAGAAAACCTATCAACTGCTGTCAAAAAACGTGGCATCACCTCGCCTGATTGGGCGGGCTTGCCAGCCATCGGAGTCCCTGCTGCCCTCAGGTCAGGCTGCCGATGGCCGCCTGAATTGCCCCCAGGAGCGGCGCGGGATAGACGCCGAACCAGATGAGCAGCACCGTGAGGCCGGCGAGCACGAGGCCCTCCGGTAGGGAGAAGCGGCGGGTGGCGGGCAGGGGCGAGGAGGGGTCGTCGGGAGCCGACAGGTACATGGTGATGATGATGCGCAGGTAGTAGTAGAGGCCGATGACGCTGCTTACCACCAGCAGGATCACCAACGCCCACAAGTCGGAAAGTACGCCGGCGGTCAAGACGTAGAACTTGCCCACGAATCCCGCGGTCAGGGGGATCCCGGCCAAGGAGAAAAGCATCAGCGACAGCGCGCCACTCACCCACGGGCGGCGCCAGAAGAGGCCCCGGTAGTCGCTGACCTCGTCGGCTTCCTTGCGCTCGTCCGAGAGCGCCGCGATGATGCCGAAGATGCCCAGGGAAGTGATGAAGTAGGCTACCAGGTAGTAGGTCACCGCGTGGGACCCCTCCCGGGAGGCCGCGATCACCGCCACCAACAGGTAACCCAAGTGGGCGATGGACGAGTACGCCAGCAGCCGCTTGACGTTCTCCTGCAACAGCGCGAGCAGGTTGCCGAGAAACATCGACAGCACGGCTATGATCGCCAGCACGGTTGCCACCGACTCGTAGTCCAGCAGGCCGCCGTATTGGCTGTAACGGAGCAGCAGGGCCACCATGGCGCCCTTGGAGACCGTGGTCAGGTAGGCGGTCACCGGAGTGGGAGCGCCCTGGTAGACGTCCGGCGCCCACATGTGGAACGGCACCACCGCCAGCTTGAAGCCGGCGCCGATGATCACCATGCCGAAGCCCCCGAGCAGCAGCAGGGTCGGCTCGCGCGCCTTGCCCGCCAGCACCGAGTTCATGGCGGTGAAATCCATGGTGCCCAGGTCCGCGTAGATGAGCGCCATGCCGAAGAGCAGGAAGGCCGCGGACGCCGCCGCCAGGATCAGGTACTTGACGCCGGACTCCAGCGCGGTGCGGGTGGTGCGGAGATAGGCCACCAGGCCGTAGAGGGAGACGCTCAGGATCTCCAGTCCCAGGAAGAACGACACGAAGTGGTTGCTGGCGGCGAGCACGGCGCAGCCGAACGTTGCCAAGGTCAGCAGCAGGTAGAACTCCTCGCGGTTCCCGGGCGCACGTTCCAGGTAGCCGTACGACAACACCACCACCACCATGGTGGCCGCCGACAGGAGCCCGATGTAGAAGAGCGCGAACGCGTCCATGGCCAGCAGCGGCGCCACCGGCGGCGCCGTGCTTGCGGCCACTCCAGGCAGCACGGCCACGGTCAGCGCCAAGCCCGCCAGCGACAGCACCACCACGAGCCCATGGCTGCGGCGGAACGAGATCACCAGCATGAGCACCAGCGGCGTCAGGCCCAGCAGTACGATGGGGGTCAGTGCGCCGAACACGTTCACGGCCGCCTACCTCCATCCGGCGGTATCGACGCCATGGCCTTCGGTCCCTGGACCTCCTTGACCGGAGGGCGTGACGCCGGGGCCCGGGCCTTGTCGGCGAACTGCCGCATCTGCGCCAGCGCGTCGCCGGACGTCGTCAGCACCGGCTGCGGATAGAGACCCAGCCAGAGGGTCGCGCCGATGAGGGATGCCATGATCGCCATCTCCCGGCCGCTGGTGTCGTCGAGCTTCCACTCTCCCGTGTTGGCGCCGTAGTAAACCTTCTGCATCATCCACAACGAGTAGATGGTGGCGGCCACCAGGCCCACCGAGGCCAGCACCGTGAGCGGGACGTTGACCCGGAACGCGCCTAGCAGCACCAGGAACTCGCCCACGAAGCTCGCCAGCCCGGGCAGTCCCAGGGACGCCATGGCGAAGAACAGTCCCACACCTCCCATCCGGGGCGTGACGGCCCACAGGCCGCCGAAGCGGTCGATCTCACGCGTATGGGTGCGGTGCTGGAGGTCGCCCACCAGCATGAACAGCGCGGCCGCGCTGAAGCCGTGGGAGAGCATGATGATGACCGCGCCCTGAAGGGCCAGCTCGTTCCACGTGAAGATCCCCAGCAGGACGAACCCCATGTGGCTGATGCTCGTGTACGCCACCATGCGCTTGAGGTCGGTCTGCCCCAGCGCCAGCAAGGCGCCGTAGAGAATGCCGACCACCGCCAGGATCATGGCCGCGAGCGCGAAGTCCGCGGCCGCCTGGGGGAAGATCGTCATCACGAACCGCAGCATTCCGTAGGCGCCGATCTTCAGCACAAGGCCCGCCAGCGCCACGCTGCCGGCGGTGGGCGCCTGCGTATGGGCGTCCGGCAGCCAGGTGTGGAACGGCACCACCGGGAGCTTGACCGCAAACGCGATGAAGAAGCCCAGCATGAGCCACCACGCGGTGGCCTTGGACATGGGCGTTCCCACCAGCTCCAGGTAGTCGAAGGTCATCACGCCGGTGGACTGCCAGTGCACCACCACCAGCCCCAGAATCGCCAGCAGCATCAGCAGCCCGCTCCCCTGGGTGATGATGAAGAACTTGGTGGTGGCATACACCCGGTTCTCGTAGCCCCAGATGCCGATGAGGAAGTACAGCGGCAGCAGCGAGATCTCCCAGAAGGCGAAGAAGAGGAACAGGTCGAAAGCGATGAAGACGCCCGACAGGGCGGTCAGGATGAGCAGCAGGTTGAAGTGGAAGAACCCCACCGAGCGCGTGACCGATCTCCAGGAGGTCAGCACCGCCAGCACGGTCAGGAAGCTCGTCAGCAACAACAGCAGCAGGCTGAGACCGTCCACCGCCAAGTGGAAGCTGATTCCCAGCTGCGGTATCCACGGCTGCTTGTAGACCACGAGCCAGCCGCCCTGCCCGGTCTCGATGCCGGCGAAGAAGACGCCCCAGGTGGCCAGCAGCAGCAGCAGGTGCAGCAGCGCCGTCCCGAGCGAGATCCAGCGCGGCCACAGGTCGCTCCAACGACCCGCGATCCACGCCGCCAGTCCGCCCGCCAGGGGCATCAGCAGGATCCAGGCAACACTCATAGCAGGATCACCAGTCCCACGGTCGCCACCGCCCCCACGGCGATGCCGGTAGCATACCACCGCACCGCGCCGGTCTGGGTCAGGCTGACGACGAAGTGCAGCATCTCGGTTACGAAGGCCGTGGCGCGATAGAAGGCATCGATGAAGTCGCTCTTGTTGACCCGCGCGCACCACAGGTAGGGTTGCACGAAGGCCACGTCATAGAGCCGGTCGAAGCCCCAGCCGGAAAGCCACAGGCGCTCCAGCGGGGGCGCCCAGGGCAGCGCGACGATGCGCTGCATGTGGCGGGCAGGCCCCATCACCAGGACCCACACCAGGTAGATGCCGCCGATGGAGGCGGCCGCGGCCATGAGCTCGAACAGGAACTCGGTGCCGTAGCTCGCGTGGGCGCCGTGGAATTCGGGCAGCGCGGTGTTCAGGAAGTCGGAGAACAAGGTGAGCTTCCCCATGGTATGGGGCAGCTCGATGAAGCCGCCGGCGATGGAAAGGACCGCCAGCACACCCAGCGGGATATGGACGCACGGACCGGGCTGGTGGATCGGCAACAGCTTCTTCACCCACTCGGTGGCGTCCCTGAAGAAGGTCAGGAACACCATGCGGAAGGTGTAGATGGAAGTGAGCAGCGCCCCGGCCAGGGCGCCGGCCCACAGCCACACGCCGCCGATGTCGGAGTTGTAGGCGTTCCAGATGATCAGGTCTTTGCTGTAGAAACCGGCGGTAACAACGGGGATGGCCGCCAGCGCGCCGCTGCCGATGAGGAAGCACCAGAAGGTGAACGGCATCAGCCGGCGCAGGCCGCCCATGCGGTACATGTCCTGCTCGTGGTGCAGGCACATGATGACCGCGCCCGCGCCCAGGAACAGCAACGCCTTGAAAAAGGCGTGGATCATGAAATGGAATAGCGCCGCCGACCACGCGCCCACCCCCAGGGCCAGGAACATGTAGCCGATCTGGCTGATGGTCGAATAGGCCAGCACGCGCTTGATGTCGGTCTGCACCAGCGCCGCGAAGCCCGCCATCAGGAGGGTCAGCGTCCCGATCACCGCCACCAGCGTCAATACCTGCGGGGCCAGCATGAACAGCGCGTGGGTGCGGGCGATGAGATAGACGCCCGCCGTCACCATGGTGGCCGCGTGGATGAGGGCGCTTACCGGCGTGGGGCCCGCCATGGCGTCCGGCAGCCAGGTCTGGAGCGGAAGCTGGGCCGATTTGCCCACGGCCCCTCCCAGCAGGAGCAGCGCCACCACCACCGCCAGCCCCGAGCCCGGCTGGAACTGCTGGCCGGCCCGCTGCAGCAGGTCCTGTATGTCCAGCGTCCCCAGTTCCGCGAAAAGGAGAAACAGCGCCATCAGCATCGCCGTGTCGCCCACCCGGGTGACGATGAAGGCCTTGCTCGCGGCCGCGCCGTTGGCCTCGTCCCTGTAGAAGAAGCCGATGAGCAGGTAGCTGCACAGGCCCACGCCCTCCCAGCCGAGCAGCAGCAGCATCAGGTTGTCCGCCAGCAGCAGCGTGAGCATGGCGCAGACGAACAGGTTCATGTAGGCGAAGAAGCGGCTGTAGCCCTCCTCCTCCATCATGTACTCGACCGAGTAGAGGTGGATGAGGAAGCCCACGAACGTGACCACGAAGATCATCGTCAGCGAGAGGGCGTCCAGGTAGAAGGCGAAGGCGGGCCGGAAGCCGTCGACGTCCAGCCATACCCACAGGGTCTGGGTAAAGGCGGCCCCCGGGGGCGGCGCGGCCATGAAGCTCAGCCCCACGATCAGGGTCACCGCCGCGGACAGGCCGACCGAGCCGCAGCCGACGAAGGCGACCTCGGTATGCGAGAGGCGCGAGCCGGCCAGCATCAGGACGACAAAGCCCAGGAGAGGAAGCGCGGGTATCAGCCACAGCAGCTCGAGCATGTCATCCTCTCATGTGGCTCAGGGTATCGACGTCCAGGGTGTTGAATCGGTAGTAGATCTGCACCACCAGCGCCAAACCCACCGCTACCTCGGCCGCGGCCATGGCCAGGATGAAGAAGAACATGACCTGGCCGTCCGCCTGACCCCAGTGCGCGCCGGCCACGACGAAAGCCAGGGCCGCGGCATTGAGCATGATTTCCAGGGACAGAAGGACGAAGATGATGTTGCGGCGCACCAGCACGCCGGTCAGGCCCAGCCCGAACAGCACCGCCGCCAGCACGAGGCCGTGCTCCATGGGGACCGCGGCCATCAGGACTCACCCTCCTCGCCGTCCGACGGCACCCGCCGGCCGAGATGGAAGGCTCCCACCAGTCCGGCCAGCAGCAGCATGGCGGCCAGCTCCACCCCCAGCACATACGGGCCGTAGAGGGCGGCGCCCACGCGCTTGACTCCCACCACCGCCGGCGCGCCTGTCTGTCCGGACTCGGCCACCAGCAAAACCAGGAACTCGACGAACAGGATCGCGCAGAGAATCGCCGGCCCGCGCCACGCCACGGGTTGCAGCCATTGTCGTTCGCGCGCTGTGGCCTCGGCGCCAAGATTGAGCATCATGATGACGAACACGAACAGGACCACGATGGCGCCGGCGTAAATGATCACCTCCAGCGCCGCCACGAAGGGCGCCCCGAGGGTAAAGAAGATCAGCGCCAGCGACAGCAGCGAGACGATCATGTACAGCAATGCGTGCACGGCATTGGTCCGGGTGATGACCATGGCCGTCGAGATGACCGCGATCGCTGCCGCGAGATAGTAGATAAGGGTCATGGGAGCAGGCTCTTCACGTCGACGGGCTTGTCCTCGTTCTCCGACGCCCCCTTGTCCTTGCCGCTGATGGCCAGACCGGCGACCCGGTAGAAGTTGTAGCCGGGGTACTTGCCGGTGCCGTCGATCAGCAGGTCCTTCTTCTCGTAGACCAGGCTCTGGCGGTCGAAGTCGCACAATTCGAAATCGGGAGTGAGCTGGATGGCGTAGGTGGGGCACGCCTCCTCGCACAGCCCGCAGAAGATGCAGCGGGAGAAATTGATGCGGAACCATTCCGGGTAACGCCGGCCGTCTTCCCGCTCGCCGGCCTGGAGGGCGATGCAATCCACCGGGCAGGCCGCGGAGCACAGATAACAGCCCACGCAGCGCTCGTCGCCGTCCGGGTCCCGGGACAGGATGATGCGGCCCCGGTAACGGGGCGGCAGGTACGGCTTCTCTTCCGGATACTGGACGGTCACGGGCCGTCGGAACAGGTGCAGGAACACCGTCCAGATGGTCCTCAGCATGCTCAACATCGGCGACTCCTCATGTCTTCAACAGCAGCAACACTCCCGCCGTCACCACCAGGTTGAGCAGGGACAGCGGCAAAAGCACCTTCCAGCCGAAAGCCATCAACTGGTCGAACCGCGGCCGCGGCAGCGACGCCCGTAGCGTGATGAACACCAGGATGAAGAACAGCAGCTTCAGTCCGAACCACACGATGCCCGGCAGCACCGGCCCCATCCACCCCCCGAAGAACAGCGTCACGATCATGGCCGAGACCACCGTCACGCCGACGTACTCGCCGACGAAGAACATGCCGAACTTCATCCCCGAGTACTCCGAATGAAAGCCGGCCACCAACTCGGCCTCCGCCTCGGGAAGATCGAAAGGAAGGCGATGGGTCTCGGCCAGCCCGGCGATGAAGAAGATGGCGAAGCCCAGGAACTGCGGCACGATGAACCACACGTCCCGTTGCGCCTCGACGATCTCCCGCAGGCTGAAGGAGCCCGCCAGCAGCACCACCCCCATGAGCGAGAGGCCCATGAAGACCTCGTAGCTGACCATCTGCGCCGACGCTCGGAGGCCCCCCAACAGGGCGTACTTGTTGTTGGACGCCCAGCCCGCCAGCACCACGCTGTAGACGCCCATGGACGACATGGCGAGGAAGAACAGCAGGCCGATGTTGAGGTCGGTGACGCCGATGGTCTCGGTGATGGGTATCACCGCCACGGACATGAGCCCGGTGACGACGATGACCGCCGGCGCCAGGATGAACACCGCCCGGTCGGCGAACGGCGGGATCCAGTCCTCCTTGGTGAAGATCTTGATCATGTCGGCCAGCACGATGCCGAGTCCCAGCGGCCCCACCCGGTTGGGTCCGTAGCGGTCCTGCAGGAGGGCCAGGAACCGCCGCTCCAGCCAGATGAGCAGCGCGGCCAGGATCAGGGGAGCGTTAAGGACCCCCAGAACCACCACGATCTGCAAGACCACGTCCTTCACATCACACCTTGCGGCATGGGCTCCAGGCCGGAACGTCGACGCCCTGAACCGCTATTCCCATCGGCACCCCGATGACACCCGAGGCCATGCCCGCGGACAAACGCGCCGGCAGCCGGTACAGGGCGCGGTCGAACTCGATCTCCACCAGCGCCCCCTCCTCCACCTCCAGGGTTCGCGCGTCTTCCAGGTTCAGCGCGGCGTAGGGCTCGGGACACCGCTCGGCCACTGCCGGCGCGGCCGCGCTCGATTCTTCCGAGCCGTATATGTGATACAGCGGCACCACCAGGAACTCGCCGTCGCGCCGCTCGAAGGGCACCGGTATCTCCTCGCTGTAGGCCGCGTAGCCGTTGGCGCCGGGCTCCAGGAGGCGTACTCCCGGGTCGCCGCCCGTCAGCGCGCCGCCCACTTCGGACTGAAACTTGTTCAGCGACTGTACCGAGTTCCAGCCAGGCGCCCAGAACCGCGTTATGAGCGCGGAGGGCGGCTGCTGGGGATAACCCTCCATGGAGAACGCCAGCGGGGAATCGGGATCCGCCGGCGGCTTGGGCTCGTGGACGGTGACGTCGGCCTGCACGGCCGTGCGGCCGCTGGCGCGCGGCGACTGGCGCGGCACCTTCTCCCCGTTGACGCGGAACGCCGCCGTGGGCAAGTGCTCCGGCAGCGGAGCGAACACCGGCACCGCCCGAGCCAGGGCGGCCAGAAGATCGTCCGGTGACGCGAGGGTCGCGAGCTCATTGCGCCCGGCCGCCTGCGCCAGCTCCATCAGCCAGCTCCAACCCGGCTTCACCTCCCCTTCCGGAACGAAGACCTGAAAGAAACGCTGGGCCCGGCCCTCGTTGCTCACCAGGGTCCCCTCGGTCTCGGCGAACGACCCCGCCGGCAACGCCACGGCGGCGCCCTCGACGGTCTTGTGGGCGGAGTGGTCTATGGCTATCACCTGAGCCGACTCCAGCATCGCGTCCACCACCGCGCCCGGGGCCCGGCGATAGAGGTCGTTCTCGAGCACCACGACCGCGTCCACCAAGCCGTCGGCCACCCTCTGGAAAGCTTCCGAGGTATTCATGGCATCCAGCAGCCCGAGGCCGAAGCTGTTGCACTCGGGCGCCGTGAAACAAAGGTCCGCGGTCCGTTCCCGCCCCAAGGCCCGCGCCACCTGCGCGGCGGCGTCGATGACGGCCTCGCCGCCGCTGCCCGACCCGGATATGACAACCGGCCGCTCGGCCGCCCGCAACGCGCCGGCGATGGCTTCGGCCAGCGCGCGGTCGCCGTCCGCCAATCCCGCCACCTCCGGTGCGGAGTCGTCCAGCGCCCGGGCCACGGCGAACCCGAGCCGGGCGACGTCGTCGGGCGCGCCGCGGCAACTCGCCGTTGCCACCTCGTCCAGCTTGGTGGCGCCGCTGGTGGCGATGTACAGGGGACCCTTCTGCTGCTGCATCACTTCGCGCAGGGCCGCGTCATCCCAGCGGGGGATGCGCAGCCGCATGGCCTCCGTGCGGGGAGCCTGTTTTACGGCCTGGCGCACCGCCAGCGCCAGCCGCGGAGCGGTCTGGGTCACGTCCTCGCCCAGGATAAAGACCGCGTCCGCCGACTCCACCTCATGCAACGACGGCGTCCGCACACGGGCGCCGCGCAGGGCGCGAAGCATGCGTGCGACCAGGTGGTCTTCCCCGGCCGCCATGCCGCTGAAGAAATTCCTGGGCCCCACCAGCGTGCGGAGCGCGAAGTTGGCCTCCAGCGACGCCCTCGGCGAGCCGATGCCGATGATGCGGGACTGTCGCCCGAGCAACGCGGCCGCCCGGCGCAGCGCCTCCGGCGCCCCCGTCGGCTGGCCGCGCAGCAGCGGCTGGCGCAAGCGCCGGTCGCCGTTGACGAAGTCGTAGCCGAACCGTCCCCGGTCGCACAGGAAGTAGCCGTTGACCTCGGCGTTGTAGCGGTTGAGGATGCGGCGAAGCTGGCCGTAACGCTCGCCCGCGATGGTGTTGCAGCCGAGGCTGCAATGGGCGCATACCGACGGCGCCGTCTGCAGGTCCCACTTGCGCGTGTAGTGCCCCTTGAGCGTCTTGTCGGTAAAGACGCCGGTGGGACAGACCTCCACCAGGTTGCCGCTGAACTCGTTCTCCAGGACGCCGTCCTCGTGACGGCCGAAATAGACGTGGTTGTGGGACGCGAAGGCGTCCAGGTCCTTGCCGTCAGCGTAGTCCCGGTAGAACCGCACGCAGCGGTAGCAGGTGATGCAGCGGTTCATCTCGTGGTTGATGAACGGACCCAGCTCCTGGTTCCGGAAGGTACGCTTGCCGAAGCGGTAACCGCGGTAGTTGTGGCCGGTCATCACCGTCATGTCCTGGAGGTGGCATTCGCCGCCCTCGTCGCACACCGGACAGTCGTGGGGATGGTTGCTCATCAGGAGCTCGATGATGCCGGCGCGGAACTGCGCCGCGTCCTTGTCGCGGATGGAGATGCGCGCGCCGTCCATGGCCGGGGTCATGCACGCCATGACGATGCGGCCGCGCTGGTCGTTCTCGTCCCGGTACTGCTTGACCGCGCACTGGCGGCAGGCGCCCACCGAGCCCAGCGCCGGATGCCAGCAGAAATACGGCAGGTCCAGACCCCTCGAGAGGCATTCCTCCAGCAGGTTCTTGCCGGGGTCCACCTCGTAGGGGCGATCGTCGACGTAGATGGTAGCCATGATCTTCTTTAAGCTGCGTCGGACTTGGGAATGAGCTTTTCGAAGTCCTCGCGAAAATACTTGAGCGCGCTCTGCAACGGCTCCATGGCGCCGGGCGCCAGCGCGCAGAAGGTATTGCCGGGTCCCATCATCCGGGTCTGCATCTCCAGCCGCTCAAGGTCGCCGGGCCGCCCCCGGCCCTCCAGCAGCCCCTGGAGGATCCGCGCCGTCCAGGGAAGGCCGTCACGGCACGGCGTGCACCAGCCGCAGGACTCCTGCGCGAAGAAGCGCTCCAGGTTGAGCACCATGCCCACCACCGAGGTCTTGTCGTCGAGGACGATCATCAGGCCGGTGCCCAGCCGGCTGCCCGCCGCCTGCACCGAGCCGTAGTCCATCTTGGTGTCCAGGTGCGCTTCCACCAGGAAGTCGGTGGAAGCGCCGCCGGGGAGGACGCCGCGGAAACTGTGGCCCTCGCGCATGCCCCGGGCGCGACGCTCGAGGATCTCCCGCATGGTGGTGCCCAGGGGCATTTCCCAGGCCCCGGGACGCCGCACCTTGCCGCTCACGCCGTAGATCTTGGTGCCGCCGTCCTCGCTGCGGCTCAGCCCGAGATACCACTGCGCGCCGTGGCGAAGGATCGGCGGCACGTTGCACAGGGTCTCGACGTTCTGCACGATGGTGGGCTTGCCCCACAACCCGCTCACCTGTGGAAACGGCGGCTTGGCCCGGGGGTTGGCGCGCTTGCCCTCGAGCGCGTTGAGCAACCCGGTCTCCTCGCCGCACATGTAGCGGCCGGCGCTGGTGTGCAGGTGCAGCTCGAAGCTGTAGTCGGAGCCCAGGATGTTCTTCCCCAGATAACCCTTGTCATACGCCTCCGCCAGCGCCCGGGTGATGCGCTCGGCCGCGACCTTGTAGGCCCAGCGGAGGAAGATGTACCCGTTGGTGGCCTGGATCGTGTACGCCGACAGGATCATCCCTTCGATGAGGAGATGCGGGTTCCCTTCCAGAATCATGCGGTCCTTGAAGGTCCCGGGCTCCATTTCGTCGGCGTTGGCGATGAGGAACTTGGGCTTCGGCGCGTCGTCGCCCATGGGCACGAAGCTCCACTTCTGGCCCGTGGGGAACCCCGCGCCGCCGCGGCCCCGAAGCCTGGAGTCGGTCACCTCCTTCAGGACGTCGGCCGGGGTCATCTCCCTCACGACCTTGTGCAACGCCTCGTACCCGCCGACCTTCTCGTAGGCCGCCAGGTCCAACACGCCGCCGTCCGACCTCAGGTCCCCTGTGAGAGGCCTGTCCATGGATCCTCCGTTCGCCATAGGTCCGCCTCAGGTCTCCGGCGGTTGCCGGTAACGGCCGAGTATCTCGTCCACCTTCCCGTTGTCCAGGTTGCGGTGCAGGTCGCCCCCCACCATCATGGCCGGCGCGCGGTCGCAGGTGCCGAGGCAGGCCATGGGGAGCAGCGTGAACTTGCCGTCGGCCGTGGTCTCGCCCAACTCGACCCCGAGCCGCTCCTTGAGGTGGGCGCGGATGTCCTCGTAGCCCATGATCCAGCAACTGACGCTGTCGCACAGAAGGATGACGTTCTCCCCGACCGGCTGGCGGAAGATGAGGTTGTAGAACGTGGCCACGCTGTCCAGCGCCTCCGGACTCATGCCCAGGAGCTCGGCGACCTCCTTGAGATGCTCGTCCGACACCCAGCGGTGGCCTTCCTGGACGATCTTCAACGCCTCCACGCACGCGGCCTGTGCGTAGTCGTAGTGGCCCGCCTCCTCTCTGATTCTTTCGCGCTCCTGTTCGGTCAGCATGGAAACCTCGTCATCCTTCGACTTCGCTCCGCTGACGCTTCGCTACGCTCAGGACCAACGGCATCTTCCCGTTCGTCCTGAGCGTAGCGAAGCGAAGTCGAAGGACCCCATCTTTCATCGGTCGATGTCCGCCAGCACGAAATCGATGCTCCCCAGTATCGCCAACAGGTCGGGGACCATGGTGCCCCGGCTCATCAGCGGGATCATCTGCATGTGGGCGAAGGACGGCGTCCGGATGCGCACGCGGTACGGAATCGTGCCGCCGTCGCTCACCAGCCGGTAGCCGTTGTTCCCCTTGGTGGCCTCGATGCCCATGAAGGATTCCCCGGCGGGAATCACCGGCCCCCAGCTCACGCTGAGGAAGTGGTTGATGAGCGTCTCGATGTCGTGCATCGTGCGCTCCTTCCGCGGCGGCGTCGTGAGCGGATGATCCGACTTGTAGTGCCCCGGGGGCATGTTCTTGAGGCACTGGTCGATGATCCTGAGGCTCTGGCGGATCTCCTCGATGCGCACCACCGCGCGGTCGTAGCAGTCACCCTTCCGGGCGATGGGTATGTCGAAGTCGAACTGGTCGTATCCCGAGTAGGGCCGTTTCTTGCGGAAGTCCCAATCGAAGCCGCAGGCTCGGAGACCCGGTCCGGTGACGCCCCAATCGATGGCCTCCTCCGCGGTGTAGGCGCCGATACCCTGGGTGCGCGCCTTGAAGAGGCGGTTCTGCATCACGATCTTGTCGTATTCAACGAGCCGGTCCGGGAGATAGTCGATGAAGTCCCGCACCATCGCCTGCCAGCCCTTGGGGAGATCGTGGGCCACCCCGCCGATGCGGAACCAGCTCGGGTGCATGCGTCCGCCGCAAACCGCCTGGACGATGTCGAAGATCCGCTCGCGGTCGTTGAAGGTGTAGAAGACCGTCGAGAGGGAGCCCACGTCCTGGGCGAAGGTGCCGTACCACACGAGATGGCTGGCGATGCGGAAGAACTCGGACATCATCACGCGGATCACCTGGGCGCGGTCGGGGACGTCGATGCCGGCGAGCTGTTCCACCGACAGGACGTAGGCCAGGTTGTTCATGACCCCGCCCAGGTAGTCGATGCGGTCCGTATAAGGGATGAAGGAGTGCCAGGACTGCCGCTCCCCCATCTTCTCCGCGCCGCGGTGGTGGAAGCCGATCTCGGGCAGGCAGTCGACGATCTCCTCGCCGTCGAGCTGCAGGACGATGCGGATGACGCCGTGGGTGCCGGGGTGCTGGGGGCCCACGTTGAGAAACATGAAGTCGGTGCCCTCGTGGGTGCGCTTCATGCCCCAGTCCTCGGGCCGGAAGCGCAGCGCCTCCTGCTCCCTATCCTGACGCTCGTCGGGAAGCTCGAACGGACCCATCTCCGTGGCCCGGGCCGGGTGCTCCTTGCGCAGGGGGTGTCCCTCCCAGGTGAGCGGCATGAGGATGCGGCGCAGCGAGGGGTGCCCGTCGAAGCGGACGCCGAACATGTCCCAGACCTCGCGCTCGTACCAGTTGGCCGAGGGCCACAGGCCCGTCGCCGTGGGCAGGGAGGCGTCGCCGTCGCTCACCGGAACCTTGATGCACAGGTCCTCGTTCCGTCCGTAGGAGAGCAGGTGGTAGAGGACCGTGAAATCGTTATCGGGCTGGCCGTCCCGCTGCTTGCGGAAGCGCTCGTCGATGGCGGTGAGGTCGTAGAGCGTGCCGAAGGGCCGGTCCACTTCGGTCTTGAGAAACTTGAGGACCGCGGAAAGGCGTTCCCTCGACGTCCACAGGGTCGGGAACCCGCACCGGGTCTCCTGCGCCGTGAAGGCGTCGGAGCCGAATCGGCCTTCGAGCTCGGTCACCACCCCGGGCGCATCGCTCATGAGCCGCACCCGTTGCCCCGCTGCTGTCGAACGGGCGCCGCATGGAGGCCGTGATCCGTGTCGGGAAACGATGGAACCGTGTTCATCGGGACGCCAGACTAGTGTCCTGTCTCGTAAATTCGCACAATAATTCGCTGGTCTTTTTCGCCGTCGGCCGCGTTGCTCTTCCTCGCGTGGTGCCCGCCCTGGGGCGACCTACGGTCGCCCCCA
>JAPPHF010000007.1:0-18751 GCA_028821115.1 Deltaproteobacteria bacterium
CCCGCGCGGGAGCGCGGGCGACCTTCGAAGACCAGGTGGCCACCCACGGCATGGTCGTCGGCACCCCCGACAGCGTCATCCCCAAGGTGCGCTATATCCTGGAGCAACTCCGGCCCGGCACCATCATCTTCCGCACCGGCGACGGCGCCATGGACCACGAGTCGCAGATGCGAACCTTGAAGCTCATGGGCGAGGAGGTCATGCCCAAGCTCCGGGAAATCGCCGACGAGCTGGGCCTTCCCGGCCCCTACGACATCGACCCCATGACCAACGAGCCGGTCGCCGCCATGGCTTCGTAGCCAGCGGTCGCAGGCCGGGAGGTAACCCATGTTCATCGGCCACTTCACCGAAGAGCCCTGGCAGGTGCCGGACTGGCCCGACGAGTGGGGCACCGGCATCCACAAGGTCAGCAACGCGGAGTACGACCCCAATCGGGCCGCCAACCTGTACAACCGCTACCTCGACGAGAAGGTCTACGCCGAGGAAGTGGGCTTCGACGGGCTCATGGTCAACGAGCACCACAGCGCGCCCTTCTGCATGAACGGCGTCGCCAACGTCCAGGCCTCAATCCTCGCCCGCATCACCACCAAGGTGAAGATCCTGCTGCTGGGAAACATCCTGCCCATCCATGACGACCCGCTGTGGCTGGCCGAGCAGCTCGCCATGATCGACGTCATCTCCCGCGGGCGGCTGATCCCCGGGATCGTGCGCGGCTCGGGCGGCGAGAGCATCAGCCACAACATCCCGCCCCACTACAACCGCGAGCGCTTCGAGGAGGCCCACGACTTCCTCATCAAGACCTGGACCACCCCCGGCCCCTTCCGCTGGGAGAGCAAGCACTTCCACTACCGCTACGTGAACCCCTGGGCAGTGCCCTACCAGAAGCCGCACCCGCCCATCTGGGTGCCCGGCACCTCCAGCCGGGAGACCGTGGAGTGGTGCGCCAGGCACCGCTACCCCTACGTCATGCTCTCGACGCAGCTCGAGCTGACCCGAGAGATGTTCAAGGTCTACCACGAGACCGCGGAGGAGGAAGGTTACGATGCCGGCCCGCAGCACCTGGGCTACATGTTCTTCGTGCACGTGGAGGAGACCAAGTCCAGGGCCATGGAGGTGGGGCGCACCCTCACCCAGGGAGTGCGCAGCCCATTCGACCCGGGCGTCCAGCGGCCCATTCCCTGGATCATGAGCCCTCCCGGCCTCAACAGCCGAAGGGCCGTGGCCCTGCGGCGGCAGATGACGGCTCCCGACGCCACTGGGAAGACCCGGGCCGGCGCGCTCGCCTCCTTCGAGGACCAGGTGGCCACCAGGGGCATGATCGTCGGCACCCCCGACGAGTGCGTCGAGGGCATCCGCTACATCATGGAGTACCTGCGCCCCGGCATCATCATCTTCCGCACCGGCGACGGCGCCATGGACCACGAGTCCCAGATGCGCACGCTCAAACTCATGGGCGAAGAAGTGCTGCCGGCCATGCGGGAGATCGCCAAGGAGCTCGGCCTGCCCGGGCCCTACGAAGTGGACCCGGCCACCAACGAGCTGCTTGAGGCGCTGGCTTCGTAAGAGGCGGCGCTTCCCAGTCTTTCTCGGAACCGAGGGGGAGCGGAAGAAGGCATTCCGATAGCCGACGGCGGAAACCGCGTTCCACGAGTCCTTCATCGGGCGACACGCCGACATGAGTAACCACACTTTCGACGCCCTGGTGATCGGCGGGGGAGTCAACGGGCTCTCGGCGCTGTACCACCTCGCGCGCCTGGGCGTGACCAGGCTCGGGCTGGTGGAGCGGTTCTCGCTCGGGCACGAACGGGGCAGCTCGCACGGGGCGGCGCGCATTACGCGGAGCGCGTACACCGCGCCAGAGTATGTGCGCCTGATGCAGTGGGTGCACGCGGAGGAGTGGCCCCGGTTGGAGAAGGACGCCGGCACCCGTCTCGTCCACCCGAATCCAGGACTCTTCGCGGGAGCTCCCTGCGACGGTTTCAACAGCTACATCCGCGCGGTGGGGCAGGAAGGCGTGGACGTCGACGTGGTCACGCCGGACGAGGCGCGCAGGCTTTACCCCCAGTTCAAGCTGGAAGGCGTGGAGCGGGTGCTGCTCGACCGGACCGCCGGCATCGTCGCCGCCAGCGACACCATGGAATCACTCGCACGGCTGGCGCGCGCGAACGGCGTGCGCATATTCGAGAACACCATCGTTCACGGGCTCGACCCCGCCGCCGACCCCGTAACCGTCGAGACCAGCGCCGGAGTCCTCGAGGCCGAGTGTCTGATCGTGGCGGCGGGCGCGTGGGCGGGACAGTTGCTGCCGTTCCTGGAGCTCAGGCTCGCGGTCGCCCGCCAGACGGTGGGGTATTTCGTGCCGCCGGACAACATCGACGACTACCGGCCCGGCCGCTTCCCGGTGTGCATGTACATGGGAGAGGAAGAAAACGACGTGTTCTACGGCATGCCGGAGTTCGGCCGCACCGGCGTCAAGGTGGCGCGCCACGTCCGGTACGGCAGGAACGACGACCCCGACGACCCGCCGGATTCCGTGGCCCAGTACAGGATCGACGACCTGAACCGCTTCATGACCATGTTGTTCAACGCCAGGGGTTGGACCCTCGCCGGCGCCGAGCACTGCCTGTACACGGTTTCCCCCAACGAGGACTTCATCATCGACCACCATCCCGAAAACCCGCGCATCGCCATCGGCGCCGGCTTCTCGGGCCACGGGTTCAAGTTCGCGCCCCTCAGCGGCAGGCTGCTGGCCGAGCTGGCGTGGGAAGGAAAGTTCTCCATACCCGAAGCCGAAACGGCACGGCGGCTTTTCTCGCTGGCAGACAAGGGGCAGAGCGTCCATGACGGCTAGGGGCACCAATGGAGTCTCGAGCGCTGACTTGACGGCAGATCTTTCCCGAGAGGGAAATCACGCCGCTCATCACGTGAAGTCAATCTCGTACAGGTCGTAGTGCGACTTGTGCATGCCCAGACTGTCGTAGGTCCGTTGGGCGACGGCGTTCGTGCGCTCCACGTAGAGCCGTATTCCGCAGACGTCGCCGCCGGTGTCCGCAAGGCTCAACACATGGCCGTACATCGCGCGGTATACGCCTCGACGCCGCCAGCCAGCGTCGACATAGACGCTCTGAATCCACCAGAAGGTGGCGTTGCGCCAATCGCTCCACTCGTAGGTGATGAGCAGACTTGCCACTACGGGAGCGGCGCCGCCTTCGGTGTCCGCGACCGCCACGAGGTAGAAACCCTTCTCCGGCGCATCGAACACGGCGGCAATCCCCTGGCGCAGCGTTACGGCATCCAGCATCTTGCCCTCGGTCTCCAGGGCCATCGCCTGCTGAAACGCCGCGATGCGCTCTGCGTCCGCCAAGGTTGCCGTTCGTACGCGTAACTTCGTGTTTGTTCTCTTCGTCATGGTTCTCCATCTGCGAACTCACCGTTCTCCATTTCCTGCCCCTTGTCCGCATCGTCCAGACGCAGACAACGTCCGGTTCATCGACTGAAGCGCACGACCCCTCAATCTCCCTCCAACAACGGCTCCAGCACCGGCCAGACGTTGTCCAGCAGCAGCGGCTGGGCCCTGGCGTTGGGATGGATACCGTCGCGCTGCATGAGCGTGTCATCCAGGGCGACTCCTTCGAGGATGAACGGCACCAGCGCGGCGCCGGTCTCGGCGGCGACGTCAGGGTACATCCGGCGGAAGGCCGTGGTGTAACGCGGCCCCAGGTTGGGGGTCATCTGCATGCCGGCGAGTACGGGCCTGGCGCCGGCGGCGAGGACGGCCCGGCTCATGGCCAGGAGGTTGGCGCGGATGGAGGCTACCGGGTAGCCGCGCAGGCCGTCGTTGCCGCCCAGCTCGATGATGACGATGTCGGGCTTGTGGACTGCCAGCGTCTTGGGCAGGCGCGCCAGGCCGCCCACGGTGGTGTCGCCGCTGATGCTGGCGTTGACCACGCGGTGACGCGGCCCGAGGCGCTCGCGAAGCAGCTCCACCCAGCCGCGTTCGCCCCTCCCGGTTTGAAGTCCATAGGCGGCGCTGATACTGTTTCCCATGACCAGCACGGTCTTGCCCGCGTCCGAAGCCGGCGCGTGTCCAGCCGCTGCAACAAGCGCGGCCACGAGCAGGGAACCCCGCAACAGTCCAATCAGAAGAGCCGGCGACCGTCCCATCGAGAAAACTCTCATGTCAGGATGCATATTGCGGGCCACGGCCGTGGTCAAGCGGGTACCCACCACCGAGGGTGATTTGACCATCCTGGAAGGCATCGATCTCGCCGTCGACGCCGGCGCGCAGGTGGCGGTGGTGGGCGAATCCGGCTCGGGCAAGACCACGCTGCTCAGCATCCTTGCCGGCCTCGACCTCCCCACCAGCGGCGACGTCTGGCTGGACGGCGACGAGATCACCGCCCTGGACGAAGAGCAGCGCGCCCGCGTGCGCGCGCGCAGCGTCGGATTTGTGTTCCAGTCCTTTCAACTCATCGACAGCCTCACCGCGCTGGAGAACGTCATGCTGCCGCTGGAGCTGCGCGGCCAGCGGCAGGCGCGCGAAGACGCCCTCGGGTTCCTGGAGCGCGTGGGCCTGAGCGCGCGCACCACCCACTACCCACTCCAGCTCTCGGGCGGCGAGCAGCAGCGCGTGGCCATCGCGCGCGCCTTCGCCTCGGGGCCCAAGGTGCTCTTCGCGGACGAGCCCACCGGCAACCTCGACACTGCCACCGGCGGCAAGGTCGCCGACCTGCTGTTCGAGCTGAACCGCGAGGCCGGCACCACGCTGATGCTGGTAACCCACGACGCCGCCCTGGCGGGCCGCTGCGCCGAGGTGATCACTCTGGACGCCGGGCGGATGCAGGCGCCGCGGGAGGCGGCCCCGTGACCCGAAGCGTCACGGTCACCGTGGCTGAGTGCAACAGGTTCATGCGGCCTGCGTCGGAGCCCGCGCCATGAGCCTGTCGCTGGCGCTGCGTCTCGCGTTGCGCGACTGGCGCGCCGGGGAGTTGCGTCTGTTGCTTGCCGCTCTGCTGCTGGCCGTCGGCGCGGTGACGGCGGTCAGCCTGTTCGTCGACCGTCTGCAACGCGCGCTGGTGGCGGAATCGGCGACGCTCCTGGGAGCGGACCGCGTCATCGACGCCTCACGCGCGGTCCCGCAACGCTTCCGCGACCTCGCCGCCGCCCGTGGGCTCGTCGTGGCCGACGTCGTCCGTTTCCCGTCCATGGCGTCCTCGGACGCCACCGGACGCAGCCGACTGGCCAGCGTCAAGGCGGTCACCCCCGGCTATCCCCTGCGCGGCACGCTCCGGGTGGCGGACGAGCCCTTCGGCCGCGGCCAACGCACCGACGGCCTGCCCGCCCGAGGCGAGGTGTGGTTGGACTCCCGCCTGTTTCCGGCCCTGGGCGTGAAGGTGGGCGACGCGGTCGCCGTCGGCTACGCGGAGTTTACGGTAGCCGCGGTGCTGGCGTCGGAACCGGACCGCGGCGGCGGCTTCCTGGAGTTCGCGCCGCGGCTGCTGATGCGCGCGGAGGACATCCCCGCGACGCGGGTGATTCAGCCCGGCAGCCGGATACGCTACCGGCTCCAGGTGGCGGGCAGCGCCGACGGCCTCGACTCCTTCCACGACGCCATCCGTAACGAACTGGCGCCCAGCTACCGCTGGCGCGACGTGCGCTCCGCCAACGCCCGCATCGACAACGCTCTGGAGCGCGCCGAAAGCTTTCTGCTGCTCGGCGGCCTGCTGACGGTGCTGCTGGCGGGCGTCGCGGTAGCGTTGAGCGCCCGTCGCTACGCGCGCAGGCACTACGACCACGTAGCCGTGTTGAAGACCCTGGGCGCGACGCCGAGGGAAGTCCAGTGGGGCTACACCCTGGTGCTCCTGATCATCGGCGTCGCCGGCGCGCTGGCCGGCCTGATCCTCGGCGGGCTCGCCCACCTCGGCATCATCGCGGCGCTCCACGGCTTCCTGCCGGTGTCGTTGCCACTGCCGGGGGCGCGGCCCATCTGGGTGGGCCTCATGACAGGATTCATCTGCGTTCTCGCGTTCGGCCTGCCGCCGCTGCTAGCCCTGCGCGGGGTCTCGCCCATGCGCGTCATCCGCCGGGACCTGGCGCCGAGTGCGGCTTCCGCCATGACCTACGGCAGCGCCGCCGCCGGCGGGTTGGCGCTGCTGGTCTGGTACAGCGGCAACGCCTCGCTCACCGCCTGGGCCCTGGCGGGCGCGACCGTCACGGTGAGCGTGTTCGCCGGGCTCGCGCTGCTCCTGCTGCGCGGGGGACGTGCCCTGGGCATGCAGGCCGGCAGCGTCTGGCGGCTGGCCCTGGCCGGCCTGCATCGCCGTCATCGGGAGAACGTGGGCCAGATCGTGATCTTCGGCGTCGCCGTCATGCTGTTGCTCATCATGCTGCTGGTGCGCACGGCGCTCGTGGACGAGTGGCAGGCGCGGATACCCGAACACGCGCCCAACCACTTCGTGTTGAACGTGGCGCCGGCCGAGGTGGCCCCGGTCGAAGCCCTGCTCAAGGCCCGCGCCGGTTACGACGGCAGGATGTTTCCGATGATCCGGGGCCGCATCGCCGCCGTGAACGGAGTCGACGCCGGCGCGTGGCAGCGGCAACGGCGCGAACCCCACGACCAACCCGGAGAGCCGCGGGACGGTCCTGGCGGCCGGGGACGGCCCGGTATACGCCGCGAGCGCAATCTCACGTTCCTCGCCGATCTGCCCGACAACAACGTTGTCGTCGAGGGCAAGTGGTGGTCCGCCAGCGCCGCGCCGTCGGCCTCCCTGGAACAGGACTACGCCGCCGCTCTCGGGCTGGCGCCGGGCGACTCCCTGACCTTCGATGTCGGCGGCCTGCCGCTGACGGCCACGGTCACCAATACCCGGCGCGTGGACTGGGACAGCCTGCAGCCCAACTTCTTCATCATCCTGTCGCCGGGCGCGCTGGATGGCCAAGCCGCCACCTACATGACGAGCTTCTACCTGCCGCCGGAACGGAGGCCGTTTCTCAACGAGCTGCTTTCCCGCCACCCCACCGTCTCGGTCATCGACGTCGAACAGATCATCGCGCATCTGCGCCGCATCATCGTACGGGTCGCCCAAGCCGTCGAGCTGATGTTGGCGCTCGTGCTGTGCGCGGGCCTGCTGGTGCTCATCGCGTCCATTCAGTCGAGCCGCGACTCGCGCCTCAAGGAGCTGGCGCTGCTGCGTGCCCTGGGCGGGACGCGCCGGCTCATCACCGGCGCGCTGGTGGCCGAGTTCGCGGCGCTGGGCGCGTTCGCCGGCATCGTCGCCGTCGTCGGCGCGGAGATCACGACGTTCACGCTGAACCGTTTCGTTTTCGAGCTCCCGACCAGCCTGCATCCAGACATCTGGCCGGTGGGGCCGCTGTTCGGCCTCTTGATGGTCGCCGCAGTCGGCTACCTGGGTACGCGCAGGCTCGTCCGGACGCCACCCGCCACCGCCCTGCGCGAGGTCTGACCGCTCTGCGCTCACACGCCGCCAAGGCTCCCGGTGTCCCGTCCGCCGGGACGTGTGCTAAGATCCGCAGGATCTCGTCGCTGTCGAGAAGGAGCACAACCATGATGGAGCCACGAATGGCGCGTATCTTTCGCGGGCTCGCGATCTGTTTCTGGCTGCTGGCAATCTCGAACTTCTCCAAGCCCTTCGAGCTGACCGAGCACAGCGGCTTCGTCCTGTTCGGCACCCGCCTAACGGGCGGTGACAGCGTACTGTGGAGTCTCGTGTTCGGCGCCTACCTGGTGGTCTACGGCCTGGGCCTGTGGCACATGAAGCGCATCGTCATCGGCATGGCGCACGCCTACGCCCTCTACGTCGTCGTGAACCTGTTCCTCTACTGGAGCAACAACCCGCCGCCGTCGGGCGCCGATGTCGTGCTGGCTGTGATGTACTCCCTGATGGCCGTGGGCGTGTCGCTGGGCTCGGCGGTGCTGCTGAGCATGCACCGCAAGGAACTGGGATAGGAAGACGGCCGCATTTTGATCTAGCCTCGCTGCCAGGAGGGCTTTCTTGCCGAGCATCACCGCATCCGACGGCACCCGTCTCTACTATGAAGAGTCGGGACAAGGCGCCCCGGTCGTGTTCGTCCACGAGTTCGCCGGCGACCACCGGAGCTTCGAACCACAGGTGCGGTTCTTCTCGCGCTCCCACCGCTGCATCGCCTTCGACGCCCGCGGCTACCTGCCATCGGATGTTCCCCAATCGCCTGAAAGTTACGGTCAGGACATCGCCCGCGACGACGTCGTGGCCGTGCTGGACGGCCTCGGCCTTCGGGACGCGCACATCGTAGGGCATTCCATGGGCGCCTATACCGCGCTGCACGTGGCCATCCACCACCCCGGACGGTGCCTGTCCGTGGCGGCCATCGGCTGCGGCTGGGGCTCGAACCCGGACGAACGCGAAGAACGGGCGGCCATGTGCGCGGACATCGCCCGCATGTTCCGCGACGAACCCATGGCGGAGGCGGCGGCCAAGTACGCGCGCTACCCCATGCGCAAGGCCTTCGAGGCCAAGGACCCGCGGGGATTCGCCGAGTTCGAGAGGCAGCTCGCGGACCACTCGGCCACCGGCCTGGCGCTCACCATGTCGCAAGTGCAGGGGCTGCGCCCTACTCTGGGGGACCTGGAAGCGCCGTTGTCGACGCTCGAGATCCCGCTGCTGGTCGTCGTCGGCGACGAGGACGATCCCTGCCTCGACGGCAGCGTATTCCTCAAGCGCACCGCTCCCATGGCCGCGCTGGTGGTGGTGCCACGCTCGGGACACACGCTGACGCTGGAAGAACCGGCGGCCGTCAACGCGGCGCTGGCGGAGCTGTTCAGCGCGGTCGCCGACAGCGCCTGGATGGCGCACCGGAGGGAAAGGTGAGCGAGCCGGTATCAGCCGCCGACGGCATACGCGTGACCGTCGCGGAAGGCGTGGCCGAACTGCGACTGTGCGCCGGCGACAGCCGCAACGCCCTGTCCGTTGCCATGTGGAAAGAGTTGCGGCGCTTCGCCAGGAGCGTGGCGCGTGATCGCGCGGTCCGGGTGATCCTGCTGGCCGGCGACGAGACGGTGTTCTCTTCCGGCGCCGATATCCGCGAGTTCACAGCCCTCCGGGCCCCCGGCGCCACCCGCGCCTACGACGACCTGGTGGAAAGCGCGCTACGCGCCCTGGAGGCGGTGCCGCAACCGACCCTCGCCTGCATCGCCGGCCCGTGCGTGGGCGCCGGGACGTCCCTCGCCTGCAGTTGTGACCTCCGCGTCGCCGCGGAGGACGCCTACTTCATGGTGCCGGCGGCGCGCCTTGGCCTCGGCTACGATCCCCGCGGTATTGCCCGCTTCGTCAGGGTGTTCGGCGACTCGGCGGTTCGCGGCCTGCTCCTGGGCGGCCAGCGGTACGAGGCGCGCGCGGCCCACTCCCAGGGTGCGGTGCATCTTCTGGTGGAGCCGGGGACGGTGCTGGCGGAAGGCCGCCGCCTGGCCGGGGGCATGGCCCGGAACGCGCCTCTCACCGTGGCCGCGGCCAAGGGCGCGTTGGCCGCCCTGGCCGGAGGCCACCACGACGACGAAAGGCTCCGCCGGCTCGCCCTTGAAGCGGACTCAAGCGCGGACTACGCCGAAGGCCTGGCGGCGTTTCAGGAAAAGCGCAAACCCGAGTTCCGCGGGCGATAGGAGTCGTGCCTAGCAGTGGATGATCGAGGCCTATCCGGCCTCTGCCGTCTTTGGAAGTCTCAACAGAATCGTCTTGATGTCGTTACGGATGACCTTGAGTTCGCCGTCGATGCGTTCAAACCGTTTGTCGATGAGTTCAAACCGCTCCTTTTGGTCCGCGATGCTGGCGTCCAGCTTGCGGTCGATCCGCCTGAGAAGCGTCTCGTGTACGTCGATGCGGGCTTCCAACCGGTTGATCTCGGGCGTCACCTGGGCATTGATGGCCCACAGGCCCAAGGCGCCCAAGGCTGCAGCCACCGTCACCCATGCCGTGATTACGCCGGCATATTCCTTCAGGATCTCCATGCCTCACCCCTTCATTGGAAGATATCCTACAAGGGATATATCGGTCGGTCAAATATTTTCCTTAACGGGAAAGCCATGAACAACCGCAACCTCATCCATGCCCTGTATGGCGCCAGGAACTCGGCGGACCCTGCTTTCCTGCGGCCGGGCGTCGCCGCTCTTTCCACAGGCGCGGCGCGGGACGCCGTCGACAGGGCCGCCGCCGCCCTGACCGCTTGCGGGGTGGGACAGGGTGACCGGGTCTCGGTCCGAGTGGAGAAGTGCGTCGAGGCCGTGCTCCTGGCCCATGCGTGCTTCAAGCTCGGAGCCGTCCTGCACCCCATGAACACCGCCTACACGCCCCGGGAGGTGGATGCGTTGCTGGCGGACGCGCGCCCTGCCCTGTTGGTCTGCGACCCGGACGAGACAGAGACGTTCACCGAACCCCGGCGGCAAGGTTTCCGGGTGGAGGGGCTGCGCGGCGACCAGGGCTCCTTCACCGATCTGACGCGCGCGTCCGAGCCCGTAACCGCGGTGGCCGACCTCCCCGACCACGCCCCGGCCGCGCTGCTCTACACCTCCGGCACCACCGGCCGCCCCAAGGGGGCCCTGATCACCCACGGCAACCTGGCGGCCAACGCCCGGACACTGGTGGAGGTGTGGCAACTGGGCCGCGACGACGTCCTGATGCACGCGCTGCCGGCCTATCACGCGCACGGGCTGCTGACCGCCATCAACGTCATGCTCACGGCCGGTGGCGCGGTCTGCTTTCTCGACCGGTTCGAGGCCGGGAGCGTGCTGCATGAACTGCCCCGCTGCAGCGTCATGATGGGGGTGCCGACGCACTATGCGCGGCTGCTGAAGGAGCCCGGCCTTGCCGCCGCGGCCAAGGGTGCCCTCCGCCTGGCCATCTCGGGCTCGGCACCGTTGCCGCCGGACACCGCCGACCGGTTCCGGCGAGTTACCGGCATGGAAATCATTGAACGGTACGGCACCACCGAGGCCGCCATCATCACGGCGATCCCGCCGGGCACCGCCGGCCGGCGCGGCTGGGTGGGCTGGCCGCTCCCCGGCGTACGGGTCCGGGTCGCCGGCGAGGACGGACGCTTCGAATCCGCCGCCACCGGCGTATTGGAAACTCGCGGACACAACGTCTTCGCCGGCTACTGGAACCGGCCCGAGGAGCGGGCGTTCACCGACGACGGCTGGTTCGTCACCGGCGATATCGCGGAGATTGACGACCAGGGCTGCGTTCGCATTCTGGGACGAGAGACGGACGTCGTCATCTCCGGCGGCCTCAACGTCTATCCCAAGGAGGTCGAGGACGCGCTGGACGGGCTGGACGGCGTGGCCGGGTCTGCCGTATTCGGCGTCCCTCACCCGGATTTCGGGGAAGCCGTCGCGGCGGTGGTGGAATCCGCGACCCCGGCGTCGTTCGACGAAAGCGCCTGCATCGGCTATCTCAAGACGGAGTTGGCTTCATACAAGGTGCCGAAGCGGATCATCGCCGTGGAATCCATCCCGCGCAACGAGCTCGGCAAAGTAGCCAAGGCGGCATTGCGTGAACGATATCGTGAGCTGTTCGCAACGGACGGCGACGCGCGAAACTCATAAGCGTCCACAAGGCGGGTAACCAGGCACAAGGGCGGGGTTGGAGTTTCCCCGCGCCCGCGAACCGCGGCAACCACTCGTCGGCAGGAGAGATATATGGATCTGCAGCTTCAAGGAAAGACGGCCGTCGTGACCGGCGGCAGCGAGGGCATCGGCAAGGCCATCGTGGAGGCGTTGGCGCGGGAGGGCGTGGACGTGGCCACTTGCGCGCGGCGGGCGGGGCCGCTGGAGGAGACCGCCGCGGCGGTGGCAAAGGCCACCGGCCGCAAGATCGTCCCGATTCCGGCGGACCTGACCAACGATGACGCCGCCCACCGGTTCATCCACGTCGCCGCCGAGGCGCTGGGACGCATCGACATCCTCGTCAACAACGCGGGCTCGGCCCCGGGCGGCCTCATCGAAAACCTCACCGAGGAGGAATGGGCCGGGGCGCTGCAGCTCAAGTTCATGGGATACGTCCGCTGCATGCGCTACGCCCTCCCCATCATGCGCGAACAGGGCGGCGGACGGGTCGTGAACCTTATCGGCAACGACGGCGTCAAGACATCCTACTGGGAGATCGCGCCGGGAGCGGCCAACGCGGCCGGCCAGAACCTGACCAAGTCGCTGGCCGGCCAGTACGGAAAGTACGGCATCAGCTTCGCCGCGGTGAATCCGGGGCCGGTGCGCACGGAACGCTGGACCGGCCTGGTGGAGGCCATGTCCCGGGACATGGGCCTGAGCTACGAGGATGCGGACCAGCTCGCGCCCCGATCGATCCCTCTGGGGCGCATCGCCGAAACCTCCGAGGTGGCCAATCTCGTGGTGATGCTGGCGTCGCCGCTCATGCACTTCGTCAACGGCACCATGATCGAGATCGACGGCGGCCAGGAAAAGGCGTTGATGGACCGATCCCGTGACCGCGATTGACGTACACGCGCACTTCGTGCCGCCGGCCGTGCTGGAGACGCTGGCCGGGCGGGGCGCCGAGCTCGGTATCGCGCTGGTGGAGAAGGCCGGCGGGGCGCGTTGCTGCCGCTTCGACGACGGCCTGGAAGTGCGTCCCTTCCTTCCCGGCCTGCTGGACGTGGATGCGCGTTTGGCGGAAATGGACGGCCAGAGAGTCCAACGGCAGATCCTCTCGGTGTGGACCGACATCTTCGGCTACGGCCTCGACGCATCCCGCTGCGACGCATGGCACCGCATCCTCAACGACAGCCTCGCCGAGTTGAGCGCGGCCCGACCGGAACGCTTCTCCTGGATGGCCTCGGCGGCGCTCAACGACGCCGCGGCAGCGGCGCGCGAGCTCGAGCGTTGCGTGGCCCGCGGCGCGGTGGGCGTCATCGTAACCGCCAACGTCGACGGCCGGAACCTCGGTGAGGTCCCCCTGGACGAGTTCTGGAGCGCCTGCGAGACCCTGGACGTGCCGGTCTTCGTGCACCCTTCCCTGCCGCAGCCGATGCCCCGGGCCGAGAAATTCAGCCTCAACCAGACGTGCGCGTACACGCTCGATACCACGCTCGCGGTGGGCTCCATGATCATGAGCGGCACCCTGGACCGTTTCCCGAAGCTTCGGCTGCTGTTGTCCCACGGCGGCGGAAACCTGCCCTACCTCATCGGCCGTTTCGACCGCATGCACGAGGCCGCCGACGGGAACGTCACAGGGGACAAGGCGGCGGATCCGCCGAGCGCCTATCTACGGCGTTTCCTCTACGACAGCATCCTGCACAGCCGGGATGCGCTGCTGTTTCTCAGGGACCTGGTGGGGGTCGAGCGTATCCTGCTGGGCGGCGATGCGCCCTTTCCGCCCGGCGACCCGGACCCGGTGGGGAGCCTGGAAAGAGCCGGGCTCGATCAGGACGCCATCGACCTCATAGCGGTCACCAACCCCCGAAGGGAGTACCACCTGGACCGATGAGCAGCGACTCGCAACGCTTCAACCGCGAGTTGATGGACTTCCTGGCGGCATCGCCCACGCCGTTCCACGCGGTTCACGAAATGGCCCGGCGGCTGGCGGAGGCGGGGTTCCAACACCGTCCCGAAACCGAGCCCTGGCGCCTGGAACCCGGCGGACGCTACTTCACCACCCGCAACGACTCCTCCATCGTCGCCTGGACCGTGCCCGCGCGCGCCGCGCTTCCCGATACCGGGCTTCGAATGGTGGGCGCGCACACGGACTCGCCCTGTCTCAAGGTCAAGCCGCAGCCGGAACTCGACACGAACGGATATCTCCAGTTGGGCGTCGAGGTGTACGGGGGAGCGCTGCTGAACCCATGGTTCGACCGGGACCTGTCCCTGGCCGGACGGGTGAGCTATCTCGACCGCGGCGGCGCCCTCGCGCACAGCCTCGTGGATTTCAAGGAGCCGGTGGCGGTGATCCCCAGCCTGGCGATTCACCTGGACCGGGAGGCCAACGAGAGCCGCTCCATCAACGCCCAGACCTATCTCCCGCCCGTGCTGGGCGGACGGGGCGGCGATTTCGACCTCAAGACCGTGTTGCGCCAGCGGCTCGAGGCGGACGCCGGCGCGGAGGTCGGCCGGGTCCTGGACCACGAGCTGGTGCTCTACGACACCCAGAAGCCGACCTTCGTCGGCCTGGCGCAGGAGTTCATTGCGTCGGCGCGGCTCGACAATCTGCTGAGCTGCTTCACGGGGCTGAGGGCGTTGCTGGACGCGGGAGGCGAAACCGGCGCTCTGCTTGTGTGCAACGATCACGAAGAGGTGGGAAGCACCACGGCGTCCGGAGCCCGGGGTCCCATGCTGACCCAGATGCTGGAACGCCTGCTGCCCGGGCCGGAGGACCGCAACCGTGCCCTGTCCCGTTCCATGCTGATATCCGCGGACAACGCCCACGGCGTCCACCCCAACTTTGCCGACCGGCACGACGGCAACCACGGTCCGCTGTTGAACCGCGGACCGGTCATCAAGATCAACGCCAACCAGCGTTATGCCACCAACAGCGAAACCGCCGCGGCCTTTCGGCGGCTGGCCGACGACGAGGGAGTGCCGGTGCAGACCTTCGTGGTTCGCAGCGACATGGCGTGCGGCAGCACCATCGGACCCCTGGCAGCGGCCGAGACGGGGGTGCGGACCGTGGACGTGGGAGTGCCCCAGTGGGCCATGCATTCCATCCGGGAGCTGGCGGGCACGGCGGACGCGTTCAACCTGAGCCGCGTGCTGCGGCGTTTCCTCGACACGGCGAGCCTGGACGCGTGACGGGGCGACTCCCTCGGAGCCTGTCCGAGTAGTCATGCTGTAGGGGCGACCTGCGGTCGCCCTGGGATCACAACGTTGTCCGCGCGGCTAGTGTGGTGTCTGCCGGCGTATCGTTACAACAGCTTGAGGTATGAGCCGGCTTCGCGGGTCGGCTGTCGCTGTGGGGACACCTGTCTCGCGCCCGCCAAGCCCTCTCCAAGGGCGGAAAGGCTCTTGAGGAAGCGGGCGGCGTTGCGGTTGTTGTACCCGTTCTGAGTCAGGACCGCATACAGGCTGATCTGTGACCGCAGCCAGTTGTCCCTGATTCGGACCAGCCGCCCGGACTCCAGATAGGCGTTCACGAAGCCATTCCAGCCGAGGGCTATTCCGGCCCCGGCCGCCGCCTCGTCCAGCACCTGCTGGTAGCTCTCCAACGACTCCACCGGCGCTTTCGGAAGGTCGCAATCATGCGCCTGGAACCACGTCGTCCAGGTGGCCCAGGACTGAGTGAATTGGGCGAGGTCCAGCCGCGGCACATTGGACCAGTATCTGGGGTGCCTGCCGAGCACGCGCTCGAACCGCTTCACGAAGGAAGGTGAGCCGACCGGTACGATTTCCTCGTCCAGCAGTTTCACCGCGCTGGGATCCGTCGGCGTGACCGAGTGTTCGAAGACGATGTCGACCCCAGCAGGCAGCAGCAGGTGCAACATGTCGTAGTCGCCGTTCAGAACTCGCACATGGGCGTCGCCGCCCATGGACCGCTTGAGCTCGCCCAAAGCGGGCAGCAACAGGAAATCGGAGATCTCATGGGTGCAGGCGATGATGACGCTGCCGGTCTGCGTACGAAGCCCGCGGCCTGCCGCGTGCAGGCTCTCCAACGATGACTTCACGGCGACGTAGTAGTCCTCTCCGCTTCGGGTGAGAACCACGCCTCGACCCTGGCGCTGGAACAGCTTGTCGCCCAGCGCGGTCTCAAGGTTGCGAATGTGACGGCTGATGGCCGACTGCGAGGTATTCAACTCTTCGGACGCGCGTATCACGCCGCCGAGACGAGCCGTAGCCTCGAAGGCGATCAGCGAGCTCGTGGAGGGAATATTGAACCGGAAATCACTCATACCATATATGATATCAGTTTTTCCGGTATTACAACAGGTAAGTTACAATCGAATCGATCGGTTTACATCAGCCGCAAACCGTAGAAACGGGCGGCGTTCCTGCCGAGGATTTCTCGGTCCTCATACCGGCGTCAACCGACGGTTGCGCCGCTGCTGATACTCTTGAGACCCTCCGAGCCGTCGGTGATCACGTCGACCACCGTTGGCCTGCCCTTTCGCAGTGCTTCCCCGACCGCGTCCCGAATATCACTCGGGTTCCGCACGCGCACGCCCTCGGCGCCGAAGCCGTGGGCGATGGCGGCGAAATCCGTGTCGTTGAAGGCGGCGGGTGAATCGCCTCCCAGATCACCGGTGGCGATCATGCTCAGAGCCGAGTTGTTCATGACCACGAAAACAACGGGGAGGTCGTATTGCACCGCCGTGGCGATGACGTGCACCGACATGGAGAAGCCGCCGTCGCCGCTCACGCTCACCACGGGCCGATCCGGATGCACGAGCTTGGCCCCCACCGCGGCCGGCGGACCCCAGCCCATGCCGGCCAACCCTCCGGGCACGAAGAGGGTCCCCGGCGCCTTGGTCTTGAAGTAATGGGCCATCCAGACGCGGTTGCTGCCGGCGTCGAGGGTGACGATGGCTTCCGGATCCAGCTCCTCGTTCAGATCCCTGACCAGCCGCTGGGGCATGATCGGCACCGCGCCGGAGTGAAGCGCGGGGCTCTCGAAGAACTTCTCGGCGCGCTTGCGCTCTTCCAGTCGCTCAACGGCCTGCAGGTTCCTTGTCCGAAGACCCTCCCCGCCCATCTGAAGCAACTGCTTCAAGACCGCCTTCGCGTCGCCGATGAGAGAGACCTCCACCGGGTAGGACCACCCCGCGTTCCGGGGTTCGATGTCGATCTGGATCAGCTTCTGCCGGTTTGCATCGATGAGGAGCTCGCTGTTGGTATCGTTGGGGGCGAGCCGCGACCCTACGACCAGGATCGTGTCCGCTTCCCGTACGACGCTGTTGGCGACTGGTTGTCCGTAGCGGCCCATCATGCCAAGGGCGAGAGGATGGTTTTCACGGAACGCGCTCTTGCCGTTGTAAGTGGTAGCCACCGGACTCCCCAGGAGCTCGGCCATGGCGGTCAATTCGCCGTACGCCTTGGCGGCGTGCACGCCGTTGCCGGCGATGATGACAGGCCGTTGCGCCGCGCCAAGCAGCTCGATGGCGGAAACCAGCTCCTCCGGGGACGCAATGGTCGGCGATTCCCGGAGCCAGTGTCCGGTCGGGTGAATCCGCGGCGGCTTGTCCGGATCCAGCTCGCCGGCAATGGCACCCTGGCGCATCACCACCGCCGTCGGTCCCGGCCGTCCGGTGACGGCGTGCTTGAGAGCCATCTGCAGGCCCAGGACCGCTTCCTTGGGGGTGGCGGCGAGAACCGAGAACTTGGTGATGCCGTCCAGCAGGTTCCTGAGGTCGAACGCCCCGTAGCTGCCCCAGCCGCTGGCGTTCCTGGGGTTCAGGGAGAAATCGCCGCCTTCGGTGGTGTCCGCCAGCACCACCATGGGAGAGCCGGCCAAGTGCGCCTCCAGGGTGCCGAACACCGCGTTGGTGCCGATGAACGCGCCTTGGCCGAGCACGACTCCGGGCTTGCCGGTGAGGCGGCCGTAGACATCCGCCATCACCGAAGCGGACTGCTCATGGCGGACCAGGATAGGCCGCACCCGGTCGCCGTGGCCGGACAGCGAATCGAAGATGCGCATGGCGCTGCCGCCGGGAATACCGAAGACGAAGCCGATGCTTGCCTCTGACAGGACTTCGCAAATTTTTTCGTGTGCCTTGATCATCGAACTCCGGTGACTTTCGCCCGCCGTCGCGGCGACATGACGCGCCGTATCAGACCGTGGCCAGCATGAGCTGCTGCATCCGGGGCACCCGCAGGCCGTCCGTGCGGCCCGCGCAGTAGCGCTCTTCCGCCACCTCCGGCTCCAGGTGGTAGACCTCGCCGAAGCCGTTAGCCTCCAGCCACCGGCGCAACGGCTCGGCGTCGTGAAACGTGATGCAGGGCTCTCCCCGCTGCGCGCCCACTTGGCGGCCGAAGTCGTGGAAATCACGGTCGATGCCCTGTAAAGACTGCCGTGGCAGATTGAACGTGAATGCGATGGTGCTGGGAGACGGGAGCGTGCCGATGTAACGGAGGGTCATCTCCACGGCGTCGCGGCGCAGGTAGACGGTCACTCCAAGCCACGAGAAGAAGGCCGGCGTCCGCTGGTCGAAGGGCCCGGCTGCGAGCCCGGCTTCGAGTCCGTCCACTTCCAGATCCGCCGGGCAATAGGCGACATTGTCCGGAACCTCGATGTTGCGACGCCGGAGCAGGTCGTGCTTGACCGCCTGGGAGTCGGGATGATCCACTTCGATGACCCGCAGGTCCCGCGCCCACTCGGGTTGGCGGTATGCAAAGGTGTCGAAACCGGCGCCGACCAGCACGTATTGGCCGACACCCCGCGCCACCGCCTCACGAAGCTGCTCCTCCACGTAGCGGCTGCGGTAGGTGATGAGGCAGCGGGCGGCGCGGAACATGGGTTCTTCCAGCAGACGCTGGTCCCGGAGAATCTCCTCCTCGGTGGAGCCGTCGACAAGGCCGACGGCGAGCGGATCGTCGAATATCTTCGGGTCCTGGTCGAGGACCTGGTGCGAAGCGCGCAGGATCGCGGCGATGACGGACGTGCTCCTTGCGTCAACGATTCTCATGGGCCTAGTGTCCTGTCCGGTCCATTCGCACGATAATCTGCTGGTCCTTTTCGCCGTCGGCCGCGTTGCTCTTCCTCGCGTGGTACCCGCCCTGGGGGGGGCCCAACGGGGGCCCCCCCACGAAAAGCGCCAATGGCGCGCC